>JAQBVM010000547.1 GCA_027623095.1 Verrucomicrobiota bacterium | reverse complement strand
ATGAATCGCGAAGCGCCGAATGAGCCATCCCGGGAAGAATTAATTGCGCTGATACAGGCGCAAGCCGCAGAGATTGCGGTGCTGAAAGCCCGGATCGGCGAGCTCGAGCGCAGGCTCGGATTGAACAGTTCCAACAGTGGTAAACCGCCGTCGAGTGATGGTCTGAAGAAACCGGCGCGGGTGATGAGCTTGCGCGAGCCGTCGGATAGAAAGCCTGGCGGGCAAAAAGGCCACAAGGGCGAGACCCTCCGGCAGGCTGCCGAGCCGGATGTTACGTCCAATCATTTTCCGTCCAGGTGTGCGGGATGCGGTGCGGCGCTAACGCCGGACATGGCGCAGACGCACGTCGCGCGTCAGGTGTTCGATCTTCCCGAACCGTTGCCCCTCATGGTCAGCGAACATCGCGCGCATGTTTGCCGCTGCGCTGCTTGCGGCGTGAAGACGCGGGGTTTGTTTCCTGAAGGCATCAACGCGCCGGTGCAATACGGCAAGAGGATCGCGGCCTTTGTGGTCTATATGCTGCACTACCAATTGCTGCCCGAGGCCCGCCTCGCCGCGTTGATGGCCGATCTGTTCGGCGTGAAGTGCACCACCGCGACCATCGCCAGAATGAGCCGTCGTTGTGCCAACGGTTTGAAGGGATTTGGCGAGACCGTGCGCGATCTCGTGGCGGGGGCGCCAGTCAAGCATATGGACGAAACCGGTTTTCGTATCGACGGCAAAACGCAATGGCTACATGTGGCCTCGACCGCCTCGCTGACATCCTATCGCGTGAGCGCCAAGCGCGGCGAGTTGTTGGCAAATGTTGCGGGCATTGTGGTGCACGACCACTGGAAGCCCTACTATACGATGCCCGGCGTGGTGCACGCGTTGTGTAACGCTCATCATCTGCGTGAATTGAAGGCTCTCACCGAAATCGAAAAGGAAGACTGGGCGCGCAAGATGCAGCGATTGTTGCGCCGCGCCTGTCACGCCGCGAACCTCGCCAGAGAACGCGGCATTCACTTGAAGCCTCGCCTGGTCGAATGTTTCGAGCGTCGTTACGACGCCATTGTCACCGAAGGGTTGGCCTTTCACCAGGCCCAGCCGCCGCTGGCAAGAGCAGCGGTGAAAGGAGGCGGTAAACGACGCGGCCGCCCGCCGCACCGGACCGGGCACAATCTGCTCTTGCGGTTACAGACACGCAAGCAGGACACGCTGCGCTTCCTGTATGATCCGTCCGTTCCCTTCACCAACAATCAGGCCGAACGGGACGTGCGCATGATGAAGCTGCGCCAGAAAATCTCCGGTGGGTTCCGTTCACTCGAAGGCGCTAGTGACTTCGCGACCATCCGCTCTTTCATCTCCACCGCAAGGAAGCAGGGCTGGCGTATCATCGAAGCCTTGATCGGCGATCCCAAGATCCTCGCCAAATCCCTACATCTGGCGTGAAATGCTCCAAGAACCTGGGTATACTCCGTTCACGTCATAATCCGGAATTCCTTTGGATTGATGACACGGAAATTATCGGTGATGGCGCTTCGGAAGCGCGGCCAGTTTCGTGGAACTTTTTCTCGTAGAAATTCGAGCGCCGCACCCGCGAATTCTGTGCATGTCGCATAGGTTTTGTTGTGCGTGATGTTCTGATGCATGACGCCCCACAATCGCTCGATCGGGTTGAGATGCGGGCAATATGGTGGGATGAAATGCAGCTTGATCCGGCAGCCGGGCCGCCCGAGCCAGGCGCGCACGAGCTTGGCGTGGTGATATCGGGCGTTGTCGAGATAGACATGGATGAACGCCATCAAAGGCCAGGCCAACTCGATTGATTGCAGCAGCCTGATCGTCGAGGCGGCGTCGATGGTCAGGGCTTCGATCATGCGGGTCTGGCCTGTTTCAAGATCGATCGCACCGTGGATATTGATGCGCTGACGCCCGCTGGTTTGTTCAATCGCGAGATTTTCAGTCCCGAGCGACCAGCAGCCGGCGGGCCGCGCCGCGTGGGTTGGGTGCACCGCGTCCACGAACACGATGGCTTCGTTATCCGGCAGTGAATTCAACTGTTTTTCGTAAGACGTGATAAAGGCCTTCTGCTTCTCGACGTCGAGCTTGCGCGCGATAATCTGCGGCTTGCGATAGGTCAGGCCGAGACGATGCAGCAACGCGATCAACCCCGAGCGCCCCGCGTAGACGAGGCCGAACTCTCGGTTGATCCACGCGCCAATCTCGCGTGTCGAGCGCGGCAAGGCCGCCCCAACCCAGGCCTTCAACTTTTCGCGTTGTTCGCTGTTGAGTTGGCATGCGCTGCCGCCAGACCCAAAACAAGCCAGTCCTTCGACCCCGCCCTCGACAAACAATTGATGCCACGCGCGGATCGTCGCGTCGTCCAGCAACAGCGCTTCCGAGACTTTCGCAAAACTCCAGCCCGCGTCCAAAAGCACAAGTGCATTGGCCCGCCGCGCCAGCCGATGCGCCGCCGCGCCATCCTTCGCCAAGGCGATCAGGTCGGCACGATCAACAGACGATAAAAACCCGGCACGAATCATGTCCGCTAGACGAATCCTCAAACGCGCCGATGGCAAGTGATTTTTCGCATTTCGGCGGAATCAGGGTATATTGTCAAAAAATATGACAGAATGTAAACTGCTCCCATCGTCAAATTTGACGGAACGAACTTAAACTTTGACCGCGTGAACACCTGGGAGAGCGGCCAGC
>JAQBVM010000151.1 GCA_027623095.1 Verrucomicrobiota bacterium | reverse complement strand
TCCTTAATCCCTGTAAACATTGATCTCAATCCTGTTTTTACCCCTCAATCCCTGTGGAAGATCCGCTGCAATACTCCGTCCGACTTCAGATACTCCAGGTACTCCAAAGAAATCGCGATATTCAGCAGATCGCTTAATCTCGGATGGGGACAATTTCCCAGCGAGACCAGCGTGGACTGCACCGCTCCAAGCACGCTCCGTGCGTGCGTTTCGCCACCGGCAGCGGAATCATTCGCAATCGAATCGGGTGCTCCGCCCTCCGACAGCTCTTCCGATCTCGCCAGACTCGATATATTTCGCAAGGTCTCACCCAACTCCTGCGGCAGAAGTTGGCGCTCACCCAATCCGTAAATCAAAGAATTACCGGTATCCGATTGTATCTGCTCCCAAGGTGTCATGGCATTCAAGTCAAGTTGTGCAACTCGACTACAATGCAGTTGTGAGTTGTATTTTCAAGGGTTTAACGCGTCGGAGAACTCGTATCGAGCAGGGGCCGCCAAAAGAGAGGGTCATTTTACGGGCGCCTCCGGCTCGATTACCTCCAGAGTGCCACGCATGGTCAGCCAATGACCGGGAAATGTGCATACATATCCGCGCATCCCCGGCAGGCCGGGTGCGGTGAAGGTCAACTTTTCCTTCTGCCCAGGTTGCAGTAGTTTCGTGGCCCAGAGAAACTTCGGCTCACGCTCCCTGCGCAGCCGCAAGCCACGAAGGCCGAACCGGTATTCCCCGATCACGATCACCAGAAGATAAACGGCCTCCGCCCCGGCCACGCGGGAAACGACTGCTTCTTCACCGTCAAAGAATGCGGAAAGCCCGTTGGTGTCGAGAATCACTTCCAAGCCTCGGGATGGATTCGTTCACATTCCTCCTCGATCCTCCGCAGAATGCGATGCGACTCTGCTCGATCCCGGCGGAAGACTCCCGCAAACTCCATCCAAGACTTGTCGAGCACGGCGTCCGCGTCCACCGACAGTTTCGCTTCATTGCCACCGTTCCAAAAGAAAGGTTATGTAAACCAGAACCAATAACTGATTTGTCGTAGCTTCGGCTGCGGGCTGACTCGAAAACCGGGAATTTTCTCAGCCTCCCACAAACCGACCGAGCGCGCGCCCCCCCCCAACGGGCGCGGCTTGGCGTGCTCTGTGGGAAGGCGCTTCGTGGTGCCTCGAGTCAGGGCGCGTTAGGTTCGCGCCCTTTTGGTTCTGTGTCTGCCGAGTTAAACCAGGAGCACCGGATAAGAAAAACTACCGAGGAGTACTCAGCGTGTATCAGCGCATCGCTTTATTCTGTCTGGTTCTCTGGATCGCACCGTCGCGAATATTTGCAATCAGCGTCGGAGACAGAGTCCAAACGACCGCTAGAGTAAATGCTCGACAATCGGCGGAAGGCACTGCTTATCCAAGCGGACAACCTTCTGGATCAAGAGGATCATTACGAGCTGCCCACTGAGCGCAAAGATAGGTGGAGCTGGCCTCGCGGACTTGCTGTTCCAGAATAGCGGAAACGACTCGCTGAAAATCTGGTTCATGAATGGCGTCCGCCGAAGCAGCACGCTAAATCTTGAACCACTATCGCCCGGCGGGACTTGGAAGGTTGTGGCGCCGAAGTAAGTTCGGTGTTCTCGCGATCCGGATCAACCAAAACAACGGAAACAGGAGGGCCAAGCAGCCCAATGCCTTGGGAGTCCGCGATATCGCCAAAAACCGCAAACTTCTTTTCGCAGCAGCCCGAACTTCATGCTTCACTTTTTTCTTTGTCCCTCCCAGTGCTGTGGTATGAACTGGAGTGAACGAATTAACCGAGTATCTCGGGGTTCCGGGAATACGAGGAAATTAATCAAGATAACCGGTGACAGAGCTGATGAAACGCAAGCTGATTCTATTCGACACCTGCCTAAGCAGGAACACGCTGAGACTTTTCCTGGTAGGGATCGGTATTTCGATTTCCGGGTGCGGCGGCGAAACGGCAGATTCCAAGGCGATTGCAGATCAACGCCAGGAGATCATTCGTCTTCGTGCGGAGAACCAGGAACTTCCTCAGTTGAGAAAGATTAACGAAGAGGTCCAGCGATTAAAGAATGAGAACCGGGATCTGGCGAAGCTCCGCGGTCAGGCCCAGGAACTGGCCCGGCTTCGCGCCGACAATGAGCAACTGAAGAGCCAGCTCGCGAAGGTCCAAGCTATGTCGCGATAGGTGGAATCTTCCCGTTGATCGGGCTCTAGCGGAGCCTGTTGGCGTCGCTTGAAACACTCAGGTTTGTCTCAAAAACAGACCTGGACCGGTTTTGCCCCACGAGCTCCGGCATTGGAGTTCCGGAAAACAACGCTTCGGCGTTCGTAATTCGCGCAAGGCGGAGTTGAATTAATCCTCTCACTTTCGTTAACGACGGATCTTGCAGCGCTTGATGCGCGATTTCTCGAAAATCACGGCAAACCATTGCTCGTTCAATCCATTCCCTCGCTTCGCCGGCTAGGTTCAGCATGGAACTGTAACTGGCTAGCTTGTATGGAATTACAGCAATATTCGAGAATCTGTTGACGATTCCCAACAGAACATCCCGCGCCCGCGAAACTTGCCCGCGCCGAGACAAACTTTCGGCCTGACAAACCCAGGCACTTGGCCGCTCCGGAGCAATTTCGCAGATCGCGAGCGCCATTTCAAAAGCCGCCGTCCAAAGCTGTCCGTTCGCGTAGATTTGCCAGCGAAGTTCTAGAATGTCAGGGTGAGTACGCAGAGATGGGACAATTTTTTCGAGTTCATTGCTCGCTTCAATACAATTGCCGAGCTCAATCCATCCCCTTGCCGAGTTCAGGTGGTAGTTACAAATATCGTTTTGCATAGACAAATCCGTTTGTCTCGTTTTCTTGAATCCGACATCCATGTCGGATGGGCACCCATTCACCTCGCACACAAAGCGAATAGATCAACTGCGACCCAGAAAGATAATCGGCAATTCTGCAGCCGACTTTAGCCGCGAAAAACCAAGGTCCATCAAATCATCCGACGTCTTTAAGCCGTTGACATCGAAGAATGATATAAATACCTTTCCAAACATCATCTAACAGGTATCGCAGTTAAATCGAAAACAGTGGACCAAATCCCATCAGCTCAAAATCCGATTAAATACAAACTCGCACATATTCACACGCGAGGTGTTGACCTCATCCTAATCCCTCTGGATTCGTCGATCGAAACTCATAGCATCGCAGACCAGGGAGAGATTCATAAATCGTTTCAAATGGTGGCAGGGTCTGCCGGACTCCGCGGAAACATAGTTTTGGTATGGGACAAAGGAGGCGGAGCAACAGGTTTTCTCTCGGAAAGCCACATCCAATCGGTGATGCAGAAAATCACCTATGAATTTGTCCAGACAAAGTTGAATCGGGAGATGTCCGTCAAAGGTATCGGAAGGCAGATTCGGATGCCCGCCCCGGGAGGCCCTGCGAGTTCCAAGGCGGACGCTCTGACGGCGACCGCCGCGCCGATCAGCGGTACTGATCGGAGAAGCGCCTCAACCCGTACCCTGCCCTCTGGATTCAATAATTCGAAAAACGAGGAATCATCCTCAACAATGGGAACCACGAAGATCGAGGCGGCGTTGGACACTTTCAACCGGGGCAAGGTGGAAGCTTTCAAACAGAAGAGTCGCAGCGGCCTAATGACGCTTCTGTTTACCGACATCGTCGGCTCGACGCGGCTCAAACAGGAACTGGGCGACCATCAGGCGGTTACCCGAATGCAACAACACCACCAATTGGTCCGCAACATTCTCAGCGGGATCCCGACCGGCGAGGAAATCTCGACAGCCGGTGATTCTTTCTTCCTTGTTTTCGAAAAACCTTCGGACGCCGTAAAATTCTCATTGCTGCTCCAAGCCAAACAGCGCGCGATCGCCAAGGGCGCCATTCTGCCGATCTATGATCGGATTGGGATTCACGTCGGCGAAGTCTTTATCGAACAATCGGAGGGATCGAATAAACTCAAGGATCTTTTCGGGATTCAGGTGGATACATGCGCCAGAGTGATGTCGTTGGCCGAGGGCGATCAGATTCTGTTGACGCGATTCGCGTTCGACAACGCCCGCCAAGTCTTGAAGGGTCAAACGATCGAGGGAGTGGGTCCCCTGGCGTGGGTAAATCATGGTCCCTACGAATTAAAAGGTGTTGAAGATCCTCTCGATATCTGTGAGGTCGGTGAAGTCGGAATCGCTGTTTTGAAACCACCCTCTGACTCGGAGAAAGTTCATCGCTACTACCCTCCGGGAACCAGGCCAACAGAGCCCACCTGGCCTCATGTGGTCGTCAGTCGCCGCTCGTCAGGTCAACGGACATTTTTTCCGAGCCGTTGATCCCATGCGAACACCCGCATCTTCGAGAATTCAGGTTCGTAGGTTTGATTGTGGAGAACCGTCACCTGCGGCGATCCGTTAAGGAGAGGGGAGGTTAGAGATGCCTCTTTACGAATATCAACTCTGTGAGGGAGAGTGTAAGATTTGCGGAGGCTCGTTCACGCTAAGAAGACCGTTATCGGCTCCGGAACTAACCAAATGCCCCGCCTGCAAAAAACCTGTGCGCAAGCTCATTTCGACATTCAATTCACCCTTGAAACTTAAACCGCTATCCATCAGCGACGCAAAGTCCGCCGGTTTCACAGTGCTGAAGAAGCTCGGAAAAGGAGAATACGAAAAGCAATAATTTGGTAGAACGAAGCGAGATTTCTCCGGTCTAACATTGCGATAGCGCCGCAACTTCCCGTTCGAGAATATGAACTGGAAGTTCGCAACTCGGCGATGGCGCTGCAATGTAACGCCACGCTGTTTCATAAATTGAGAAGATCATGAGCAAAATTGAGGAGATTGAAGCGATCTTGGCAAAGACGGCTTCGCGACGCCGTTTCCAAAGAGCATTGCGAGGCGCTTGGCATGGACTTTTGGCCGGGGGCCTTTGCTGGCTAGTAACGCTGTTGATTTTCAAACTTCTTCCATTGCCAGAAATCACTCTTGCAGGAGCCGGAGTGGCAGGAGTTTTGTCGGTTTTGGCGGGTTATTTCGCAGGCTGGTCACGAAAGCCAACCGTCCTGGAAACAGCCCGATGGGTTGACCTTAATCAGAACCTTCACGAGCGGTTAAGCACGGCGGTCGAGCTCACTCAAAACAGCCAATCCGAGGCATGGCGCGATCTTCTGCTGCTCGACGCGAGCCGGTGCATCCGCCAGGTAGATCCAAAACGCCTCTTGCCTTACCATTTGCCGCGCGTGAGCCGCTGGGTACTCCTCGTCCTTTTCCTTGGCGCCGGTCTGGGCTTTGTGCCGGAATACAGAACAAATGAGTTCGTTCGAAAAGAAAACGATGCCAAAATTATCCGTGACACCGGCCGCCAACTTGCTGAACTCACCCGTCGAAGTCTCCAACAAAAACCGCCAGCGTTGGAACCGACGCGAACGGCACTCGATTCGGTTACCGAACTCGGAGAACATCTGGCAAAAGCGCGATTGACTCGCAACGATGCTCTGAAAGACCTTGCGAGTGTTACCGAGAAACTGAACGAGCAAGCGAAAGAACTCGGAAACAAACCCGCGATCAAATCTCTCGAACGAGCGGCTCGCACTCCAAACAAGGGTGGTTCTCCCGGGTTCGCTGAATTGCAAAAACGTATAGAGGCCCTTCAGGCTTCCTTGGGCAACCAAAACGCGGATTCCGACGCGATCGAGAAAATGAAGCAGGATCTTCAGAGGGCCAAAGAGGCAGCCGGGGGAATGCCCACAGGCGACACTCCCGAGGCGCGCTCGGCCCAGGAGGGGCTTTCCCAGTCGCTCTCCGACATTGCGAAACAGGCCCGCGATCTTGGAATCTCGCTCCCGAGTTTGGAGGAGGCGATCGCCGCGCTGGCCGCCGCCGAGACGAAACGATTGATTCGAGATTTGGAAATCGCCGAGACGGACCTGGAAAAACTTCAGCAAATGGCAAAAACCCTTGAGCAACTGAAACTCCAAGCCGAACGGCAAGGAAAAGACCTGCCAGAGCAACTGGAAAACGGGCAAGCCGAAGTGGCGCAAGCTACTCTCAAGAAGATGATTTCCGAACTCCTGTCGGAGAATCCGGCGCCAGAACAGCTTTCCAAAATCCTCGACGAAGTGTCTCGCGCAATCAAACCCGCGGATCAATACGGCGATGCGGCCGCTCATCTCGAGAACGCATCGAAAGAGCTGCAAAACGGAAAGTCTGGAGCCGCGGCCGAATCCCTCGCCAAAGCGGCGAAGGAGCTGGAAAACCTGCTCCAGCAGTTGGATGACGTCAAAGCTCTGATGGCATCTCTCGACGCTCTGCAACGGGCGCAAATCTCCATTGGCAACGGACAGAATTGGGGCGCTTCAAAAACTCCGAGAGCTGGCCAGGGCGGCGGAACAGGAGCCGGAGTCGGAACCTGGGCAGACGATAGCAGCTGGCTTGAACTGGATGAAATCAAAGATCGCTGGGACAATTCAGGTGTCGCCCGCCCGGATCAGGACGCCAGGGGAGTATCGGATCGCGGCGATGGACAACTTGCCGACAATCTGGCGCCCACAAAGGTCAAAGGGCAGATCAACCCAGGCGAGTCGATGCCCAGCATCACCCTAAAAGGAATCAGCATCAAAGGCATGAGCAAAGTCGATTACAAGGAAGTTGCTACCGCCGCGCAGGCCGAAGCACAAAGCGCCCTCAGCCAGGACCAAGTCCCTCGTGCCTATCGGGGAGCGGTGCGCGACTATTTCGACGATCAGAAGAATTAAGGGCGCGCATGTTGCATCGCATCGGGTGTTCCCAGCAAAGCGAAGACCGAGAAAACGTTCCTCCCGAGAGTTAACAACACCCATGGAATCGGTGCGTCAACAAAGGCGGAATTGAACCGGGCACCCGGATTCATATGCCAAAGGCCAGGACTCCAAACCAAGCCAGCTAAATCAATGAATACAGAAGAACAGATTCACTCTTTTCGAGAAAACTACGAAACTTTGCGAGGCGAAATCGGCAAAGTGATTGTGGGCCATGATAGCATTGTCGAAGGAACGTTAACATCGCTACTTTCAGGCGGGCACGTCTTGTTAGAGGGTGTTCCCGGCCTCGGAAAAACTCTCTTGGTTCGAACCCTCGGAAACGTTCTCGATCTCTCGTTCAGCCGGATTCAGTTTACGCCCGACCTCATGCCGGCTGACATCCTCGGCACCAATATCGTGATGGAAACCACCGGAGGTAAACGCGAGTTCCAGTTTCAAAAAGGTCCCATCTTCGCGCACTTGATTCTCGCCGACGAAATCAATCGCGCCACGCCCAAGACGCAGTCCGCAATGCTTGAGGCCATGCAGGAGAAAAGTGTTACGGCAGGGGGCGAAATCCGCCGACTGGCCGAACCCTTCTTCGTTCTCGCGACGCAGAATCCCATCGATCAAGAGGGAACCTATCCCCTGCCCGAAGCCCAGTTGGATCGCTTCTTTTTCAAATTGCTCGTCGATTATCCGAACGCGGCGGAACTCTCCGAAGTGCTCCGTCGAACGACCGAAGGCCACACGGTCGAGCTCAACCGTGTATTAACAAAGGAAAAGATGATCGCATTGCAGAAACTTGTTCCCCAAGTGCCAGTCGCGTCGCACGTGAAGGATTACGCAGTCCGCCTCGTGCTTGCGACCCATCCGAAGTCCGAAACGGCGGTCCCCGTTGCCAACCAGTACCTGCGGTTCGGCAGCAGTCCCAGGGGTGGACAGGCGCTCCTGCTCGCCGGCAAAGTCCGCGCCTTGATTCAGGGACGCTTCAACGTCAGCTTCGAGGATATTCAGGCAGCCGCCCGCCCTGCTCTTCGCCACCGCTTGATTCTTAATTTTGAAGCGGAAGCGGAAGGGATCACGACAGACCAACTAATCGACCAAATCCTGGCGGATGTGCCAAAGGACGCTCCGGTCGCAGTTTAACGCTCGCTCGCTGAATGGCCAATCCGCTCTTAACATCTGATTTGCTTCGGCGGTTGGAGCAGTTTCAGCTTTTGGCGCAGCGCCGCGCAAAAAGTTCCACCAGGGGCGAACGCCGAAGCCGCGCTCGCGGTCAATCCGTCGAGTTCGCAGACTACCGGAACTACACGGTTGGGGATGATTTTCGATATCTGGATTGGAATCTGTATGGCCGATTGGAAAAGCTCTTTCTCAAGTTGTACGAAGAAGAACGCGAGCTCCCGGTCACGATATTCCTGGATGCGAGCGAATCGATGACTTTCGGCGAGCCTCGAAAATTTGACTTTGCCCGCCAGATCGCGGCGGCTGTCGGTTACGTTGGACTCTGCGGGTTCGACCGCGTTTCCGTGATTTCCTTTCCAGATCTGCCGGAAGAAGCGGCTCTCCGGAATTCGCTGCGCTTGGTGCGAGGGCGCAAATCGGCGCTCACATTTCTCCAGAGCCTAAGCCAGATCACGGCGAAAGGCGCGTCCGCTCTCAACGAGAGTTTGCGGAGGGGAGCGTTGACGGCTCGAACTGCCGGCGTCGCGGTCGTGCTGAGCGATTTTCTGGATCCGGACGGATACGAGGGAGGACTGACCGCTTTGGTGTCGCGCGGATTTCAAGTCAACGCAATTCAGATTCTAGCGGCGGAAGAAGTCAATCCAACCTCATTCGGCGATCTTCGATTGATTGATTCGGAAACAGGCGCCCTGCAGGAGGTGACATTCGGACGCCATCGCATCGCGAACTATCGCCAAACGGTCAACAACTATTGCCAGCGGCTCCGAGAGTTTTGCCGGTCGCGCGGCGTTCATTACTTAAATGCGCTTTCGAACTCGCCGCTTGAACAGATTCTATTGCGGCAATTGCGCGAAGCGGAGGTGTGGGGCTGATGCATTTCCTCGCGCCATGGGCTTTCTTCTTCGCGGCCGTGCTGCCCGTGGTGGTCTTGTTCTACCTGTTGAAACGCCGGCGCGTTGTCCGGCTGATTTCCAGCACCGTGCTCTGGCAGAAATTCATTGCGGACACGCAAGCGAGTGCTCCCTTTCAGAAACTGCGTCATAACTGGCTTTTGATCCTTCAGCTCTTGCTCTTGTTGCTGGCGATACTCGCTCTCTCACGCCCCTATTTCTTTGGAAGAACGTCCGGCGGAAAATTGCAGGTCGTGATTCTTGACGCGTCCGCCTCGATGCAGAGCACGGACGTCGCGCCTTCGCGTTTTGAATATGCCCGTGGTGAGGCATTGAAGCTTGTCGATGCCATGCACGACGACGATCAGATGGTATTGCTCCAAGCAGGCTCAAACACGGAGGTCAAACAATCGGCCACCAGCGGCAAGTCCGCGCTCCGGCGCGCCATCCAGGGAAGCGCCGCAGTGGACACGCCCACGCGCCTCCAAGAAGCCTTGAAGCTGGCGGAAACTCTCATCCAAAACAATCCAACGGCGGAGATTCATCTCTTCAGTGACGGCGCCATTCCCTCCTTGGACGAATTCGAGAACAGTGGCTTGCCACTCGTTTACCATCAAGTCGGTGTTCGCTCGGAGAATCTTGGGATTACCAGCTTGGACGTTCGGCCGAACCCGGAGAACCCAGCTCAACGCGCGATATTCGCCAGCGTCTCGAACTACTCCACAAACGCTCACGAAGCTCAATTGGAGCTGCGGCAAGATGGAGAATTGATCGAGGTGAAAGTGCTCAAAATGCGGCCCCGGGAGAGCTCCCCCCAGGTGTTTATTGCGTCGCAGGATACGGACGCGGTTCTCTCCGTGCATCTCACGGGCCAGGATGACCTTTCCGTGGACAACCAGGCCTCCGTCGTCAGCGTGCTGCCCAGGCCAATCAAAGTTCTGCTTCTGAGCCAAGGCAATCAGCTTCTATCGAAAGCCCTCCGTGTCGCTCCGAACGTTACTTTGTCGGAGGCATCGATCGTGCCGGAGACGGATGAGAAATTCGATCTTGTGGTTTTGGACAATATGACACCGTTGAACATGCCATCTGGAAACTTACTGGCAATTCATGTTGTTCAGCCAAATTGGTTCGAAAGCGTGGGCACTCTGGAATCACCTCCCATCGTGGATTGGAAGAGTTCCCACCCTCTGCTGCGTTTTGTGAATTTTGACAACGTGCAGATCGCGGAATGCCTTTTGGTGAAAACACCCACTTGGGCTGCCTCCATTGTCGATTCTCCGCAAACAGGGCTGATTCTTGCCGGTGAACTCGGACGTCAGCGGATTGTTTGGATCGGATTCGACCCGTTGCAAAGCACGTGGCCCCTGCGAATCTCCTTTCCCATATTCATCGCGAACGCAATCGATTGGCTGAATCCAGCTTCCATCAACGCAAGCCAGCTCTCGATACAAGCGGGAACGCCATTCCGTCTCGCACTCACCGAACAAGTCACCGAAGCATCGATTCGAATGCCCGGCGGCGCGGTTCGCAAACTCGAAGTGAATTCGGATAAGGGAGAAATCGTCTTTGGCGACACCGCGAAGAACGGGACATACCATCTGTTCGGCGGCACGAACGAAGTCATTTTCTGCGTCAATCTTCTCGATGAACGCGAGAGTGACACAACACCGAAACCCGAAATTAAATTCGGTGAATATGCAAAAGCCGATAGCACAACGCTTAGACGGGCGAATCTCGAGTTCTGGCGCTGGTTTGCCGCCGCCTGTCTCGCAGTGCTCATGTTGGAATGGTGGTACTACCATCGGAGGACGGTATGAAGGCGATTCAGTCCTTTCGGCGGGTCCCATCGCTCTTGATGATATTGATCGGCTTCGCTGCACAAGGATGCTTTCCCCAACCCGATCGTGTTGTCACCGTTTACACATCCCAGGATCAAGTCTATGCGGAGCCAATCCTCGCTGAGTTCACGAAGATTTCCGGAATCGAAACGAGAACGCTCTACGACAGCGAGGCGGTGAAAACGGTGGGTTTGGCGAACCGCCTGATTGCCGAACGGAGCAATCCTCAATGCGACGTTTTCTGGAATAACGAGGAGCTTCGAACTCGCCAGCTTGCCTCCATAGAAATCTTCAGAGAAGCGAACGGCTGGGGCGCGTTCGGCTTTCGCACTCGGCGCTTTGTGATCAACACAAATCAACTCTCGATTGCCGAAGCGCCCAAAACACTCCGGGCACTTACGAATGCCGCATGGCGCGGCCGAATCGCCCTCGCCTATCCACTCTTCGGCACGACGGCAACTCATTTTCTTGCGCTGCGCGATGCGTGGGGCGAACCGGTCTGGGAGGAGTGGTGCCGGGCATTGAAGGCAAACGATCCTCTCTTGGTGGACGGCAACTCGGTCGTCGTGCGACTTGTGGGAAAGGGCGAAGCCTGGATCGGACTGACCGATTCGGATGACATTGCGGCGGGCCGGCGCGAAGGTTTCCCGATCATTGAACTTTCTCTTACCGCCGAATCAATGCTGATCCCGAATACGGTGGGAATCATCCGCCACGCGCCGCATCCGGACGCTGCTCAGATACTGTTCGACTATCTTACGACGGCCAACGTCACTTCGATACTCGTCAATGAGAGTGCCATCGAAGGAACGGTCCGGCCCGAAATAACCACGTTGGAACCAAACTGGAGCCGCCTCCTGGCAGACTTAGACGGAGCCACCAAGCGTCTGAAGTCGATTTTTTTGAGATGACCGCCGGCCGCGAATGAACTGGATGCTCTTAATCAACAGCTTGATCGTCAGCCTTGGCGCCACCGCCCTGTCGCTGGCGATTGGTTTTTGCGCCTCGCTTTGGGTTCAGGGTTTGAGCAACCGATGGCGAACACGTGCCAACTATGCGGCAGTTGTGACGCTGGCGTTGCCTCCTTTCGTTATCACAAACTGCTGGATGGAGCTTCTTGGAAATACAGGCATCCTAAGGGGTTGGTTGCCGCTTTCCATTTACTCGGTCTGGGGCACGATCTGGATTCTGGGTCTTCTCAACTGGCCGGTTTCATTTCTTTTCATTTCGGCCGCACTGACACGGATCGAAGCGAGCCACTGGGAATCCGACGCGGAACTGCGAGGATGGAACTTGATCCGCTGGGTGCTTTGGCCCGAGGTCCGTCCAGTTGCTAAACTCGCGGCGCTTCTTTCATTCGTCTTCGCTCTCAACAATTTCACTGTGCCCGCTCTGCTTCAGACGAAAGTGTTTGCGGCGGAACTTTGGGTTAGCTTCAACACCACATTTAATTACCGCGAAGCGGTCTTGCTCAGCCTGCCGTTGATCGCCGCGCCGATTCTGCTGCTGCGGGTGTTTGCTTCCGGAAAAGAAATCGCATGGCCGGTTTATGGAAGCGATCGTTCGTTCCGACTTTTCCGGAGACAAATGGGAAACGGTTGGTTTGGCTTTTGCGGCGCCGTTGCGCTGACAACTGTTGCCCTCGCGCTCGGATTGCCCCTTGGGCTCCTCATGGGCGAATCGCAAACATGGACCGAACTCTGGCCGGCTTTTGCCGCGGGAAAAAGCGCCTTAGCAAATTCTTTCTTCTTTGCAGCGGGTGCATCAACAGGGTGTGTGACACTTGGCGTCCTATGCTGGCGGTTCCGATTGAGCCGGTTGCTCTGGCTTCCGTTTCTGGTTCCGGGAGTCCTGCTGGGCATCGCAATGGTTCGGATTCTCAACCAGCCGTTTCTGACCGCTCTGTATCAAAGTTACTGGATCGTCCTGATAGCCTTCACGCTGAGGTTTTTGGCTGTGAGTTTGAATGGCGCTCAAAGAGCCATGCAATCGCTAGATCCCGAACTGACGTCCGACGCGAAACTCTGTGGAGCATCCGGTTGGCGGCTTTTCTGGAACGTCCAAGCCCCTCAAATTGGACCCGCGCTGGCGGCGGTGTGGTACATCACATACGTTCTTTGCCTATGGGATATCGAGACGCTTATCCTGATCATCCCTCCGGGCGCCGAGACCGTCTCGTTGCGCATTTTTAATCTGCTGCACTACGGACATAACTCGCATGTCAACGCGCTCTGCCTCCTCCTTCTCGCCCTGGCGGCGTTGCCATTGGTTCTCAGCCAATTGGGAAAGGCCTTCGCGAACAGGCCGTCGCTTTCGTCCCTAATCGTGTCTTCTTGGCTGAAACCGGCGATAGCCACGATGACTCTCGGAGTGCTTGCCGGTTGTGGTGGCGCGCCAACCCTTAACGGCGCACGGCTCGAAAGTGAGTTGTTCGGCAGCGTGGAAATCATCGGTTCCAGGGGCACAGGCGTGGGACAATTCAACAAACCGCGATCGCTTGCAATCGATCAATTCGACAATCTCTATGTGGTGGATATGACTGGAAGGGTGCAGAAATTCTCATCTGACGGAGTTTTTCTTGCCTCTGTCCAGATGCCCGAAACCGATCTCGGCAGGCCCAAGGGAATGTGCCGCGACGCTCTTGGGAATATCATCGTCATTGAACCGCATTACTCGCGAATAAACCACCTTTCCACTTCACTGCAAACGCTGTCGCAGTGGGGAACCAAAGGAACGAACATCGGGCAGTTCACCCTGCCAAGAGCCGCGGCTGTGGATTCTTCAGGCGCCATTTATATCAGCGAATACAGCCAAGCTGAGCGCGTGCAGAAGTTCGCCAAAGATGGGATGCAACTGATCCTCGCCATCGGCATGCGAGGAGC
Source organism: Verrucomicrobiota bacterium (assembly GCA_027623095.1). GTDB lineage: Bacteria > Verrucomicrobiota > Verrucomicrobiia > Limisphaerales > SIBE01 > JAIPJX01. Next base: position 3,802 of record JAQBVM010000151.1, on the reverse strand, counting down.
CGATTTCGGCGAATTCAATCGGCCTGAAGGGTTGGCCGTGGATTCCGAAGACCGCTTGTATGTGGCCGATTCCTGCAATCACCGGATCCAAGTTTTTAAATCGGACGGATCATTTCTCCGCGCCTACGGCCGCCCGGGCACAGGCGCGGGAGAATTCAGTTATCCCTACGACATTCGCGTTGATCCTTCCGGCGTCCAATTCGTCTGTGAGTTTGGCAACAGCCGCATTCAAGTTTTCGATCAATCCGACCGTCTTGTGGAAGTGTTGGGTAAAGCCGGATCCGCTCCCGGAGAATTCAATAATCCCTGGGCCATCGCTCTCGACTCCTACGGCAATCTCTACGTTGCGGATTCTCGCAATCATCGAGTCCAGAAACTGATCCGCCGGATAGCACACCGCGATAAGTCGTCATGAACTTCCAGTTCACCCATCCTTGGTGGTTGCTTCTGCTGCCTGTTTGCCTTGGGTGGGTCGTGTGGCTTTCCGCGCGATCCAATGTTCAACTTAGTCCCTGGCGGCGCTGGACCGCTTTGGCAATCCGATTGCTCGTCGTGATTTTACTCGTCTGTGCCGTGGCGGGCCTGCAGTGGCTCCGTCCGTTGGAAGGGATGAATGTTTTTTACGTCTTAGACCGGTCAGACAGCATCCCGTCCGTACAACAGGAAGCCGCAAAGGATTACGTCAACAGAACGGCGAAAGACAAGAAGTCCTCCGACTCGGCCGGTGTGCTTGTCTTCGGAACCGACGCCAGCATCGAATCTTCGCCCAATCCAATCGTGGATTTGCAAAAAATTCAGGCTGTCGTTGGCACTGAACGTACCGACGTCGCCAGTGCAATCCGGCTCGGAACCGCCGCGTTTCCGGAAACCGGCCAGAAACGCCTTGTGCTGCTCACGGACGGGAACGAAAACGTCGGCGATGCGCTCGGGGCGATCATGGCGGCAGAGCCGTTGGGGGTTACGGTGGATGTAGTTCCTCTCGGTGTTTCTCGAGGCCACGATGTTTCCGTTCAGAAACTGAGCCTTCCAAACAATCTCAAGAAAGGCCAAACATTCGATGTCAAGATCTTCGCGCAAACAGACAGAGCGCAATCCGCCCGTGTCCGCCTTTATCGCAACGACCAGCTCCTAGGGGAACAGGATGTCCAACTTGCTGCGGGAAAGAACCTTTTCACTTTTCCCCAAACACTCACAGATCCCGGGTTCTACAGCTACGATGTCGCCGTCGAGGGCGTGAATGATCTGATTGCCCAAAACAACCGCGCTACAAGTTTCACAACGGTTCGCGGCGATCCGACCGTGCTGATTGTATCATCGGAACCAGAAGGCGACACGGATTTGCTGAACGCGCTGAAATCCGCGCAACTCGATGCGAGACTCTCAGATTTGAATACTTTTCAAGGAATCACCCTCGCGGAAATGCAGACCCACGACACGATTTTTATCAGCAATGTCTCTGCCGGAGACCTCGGTCGCGACTTGATGAAACTTCTGGAAAGCGCCGTCCGCGACTTCGGAGTTGGCTTGGTCTGCATCGGCGGGGATCAAAGCTACGCCGCGGGAGGATACCGGGATACACCGCTCGAAACCGTCCTCCCGGTACACATGGAATTGAGCAGCAAGAAAGTGCTGCCGAGCGGCGCCCTTGTGCTGGTGATGCACGGAATGGAGTTCAACAACGGAAATCAGGTCGCGCGAGACATTGGCATCGCGGCGCTGGACGCGCTCGGTCCAAATGACGAAATGGGAGTGGTCTTGTGGGACGGATCAGAACGCTGGCTGTTTCCGTTGACGAAGGTCAGTGACAAACGCGATCTCGGCCGAAAAATTGCCGGAATGAATCAGGGAGATTTGCCCAGTTTCCAAAATGTAATGACACTCGCCTACGAAGGCCTGAAAAAATCCACTTCCAATCTCAAACATATTATTGTCTTTAGCGACGGCGATCCGGGAGCGCCCACGGCGCAGTTGATGAATTCAATCGTCAATGACAAAATCACAGTGAGCACCATCCTAATCGCGGGCCATGCCGGCCCGGATACGATGATCTCAATCGCGGACCAAGGCCGGGGACGGTTTTACAATGTCACATCCCCGAGTCTTCTCCCTCAGATCTTCATTAAGGAAGCCGCGGTAATCCTAAAGTCCGCGATCTTCGAAGAGCCGTTCATTCCGCAACAGACAGCCGGAAGTGAATTGCTCCGAGGAATTGCGGCTCAGGAATACCCTGCCCTGCTGGGATATGTGGCGACCACGCCGAAGAATCGCGCCGAGACTCCGCTCGTTTCGGAGAAAGGCGATCCCGTGCTGGCTCATTGGCAATATGGACTCGGGCGCGCGGTGGCGTTTACGTCCGATGCGAAGGCCAAATGGGCGAAACAATGGCTCGGATGGGACAAGTATCAGCAGTTTTGGTCGCAAATTGCCAAATGGAGCTTGCGGCGCGTGGATAATACCGACTTTGCAACAGACGTTTCCGTCGAAAACGGAGAAGGCGTCATCAGTGTCGAAGCGCTTGATCCTCAAGGCAATTTCAGGAATTTCTTAAATCTGCAAACAATCGTTGTAAGCCCTAAAGGGGAAAGGCAAACAGTACAACTTCAACAAACAGGTCCCGGGCATTACGAAGGCAGATTTCCAACGCTTGAAGTCGGAGCATATCTTCTGCGGTTGATGGATCTCAAAGACGGGCAAATTGCCGGTTCTCAAGTCGTCGGCGCGAGCGTAAACTATTCTCCGGAATTCAACGATTCGGAACCCAATCTTAACCTGCTACGGCGTCTCTCTGAAACCGGTCGAGGCAAAATGCTGGACCCCGGAAACCCGCTCGACAATCCGTTTCTTCATGATCGAAAGAAAACGTTTCAACCCCTTGATCTTTGGGGATGGCTCGTTCGGTTCATGATCATTCTTTTCCCGCTTGATGTCGGCATCCGTCGAATTCAAATCGACCGCGACGAATGGCTCCGAGCCACCGAGAATCTCCGTAGAATGCTCTTTTTCTGGAAAACCACCGCCCGTCCGACACAAGCGGATGAATCGCTCGCAGCACTCCTGTCGCGCCGCGATCGCGTACGTTCAATCCACACGCCTCTGGGCGCCGAGCCGGATCCACGGCTCTTTCAGCCGGACAAACCCGCAACATCTGACATCGGCGCCTCCCCGTTTTCCATTCGGACTGAACCATCGCCGCAACCTGTCGTCGTCGAAGAAAAAGAGGCCGCCCAACCCGCCGAAGAAACGAGCACGACAAGCAAGCTTCTCGAAGCAAAACGGCGGGCAAAGAACCGGATCAAGTAGATCCCCATACCGGCCCAGAGCCTTTAGCGGGAGTGTTTTTCCCCTTTCTCCTCGCGACCGCTTCAATTAGCTTCGTTCCCCAAAGGGATTATGCATAGACACACCGGGATCATCGACGGCAACGTACTCGATCTCTCCACAGCATTCGACCTCACAACCTAAACCCATGATCTGGATCGCCCCATCTGCAAAAGACACCGACAGCGCCAAGTTGGAGAAGAGACTCTGGGATGCCGCCGACAAGTCTTGCAATTAGCTTTATGGCCATCAAGAAATCCGATCTCTACTCCTCCCTCTGGGCTTCGTGCGATGAACTGCGCGGTGGCATGGATGCCAGCCAATACAAGGACTACGTCCTGTTCATGCTGTTCATCAAATATGTCTCCGACAAATACGGGGACTACGACGGTTTCGAGCCGCCGGTCGTCATCCCCAAGGGCGCGAGCTTCAAGGACATGGTCGCGCTCAAGGGCAAGGACGACATCGGCGACAAAATCAACAC
>JAQBVM010000150.1 GCA_027623095.1 Verrucomicrobiota bacterium | reverse complement strand
TTCTCGTTGAATTGTTTGGATTGCCTGAAACGGGATTCTGGCGACCGGGGATAGCTTCCTGGCTTCATTGTGTTTCCATTGCACATTCAATCTTTGTTCGATCTCTTCGAGGCTGGTTCAGGGCTTCACAGAGTGTCGCCCCACCGAGAAGTCGCTTCCGAGTCGTTCCGCCTACAAGATCATAGCAAGAAGGTTCGCATTACGTTCGATCTTGCGATCTAGATCGGATTTCCAGTCAATACGCGCAACTCGCCAGAAAGGTTACAGCCGGTCCTGTAAAAGCTCGCTCACGCGAGATAGGGAATAGTCAACGGACCTTGTGGCAATACCGCGACGCGCGCTTCAGGCCCATGCTCTGACAGTTTCTCAGTCACCGCAGCCGCGATATCTTTGCAAGGATCCAGATGCGCCGTCCGGATGATGTCCTCCGGGAGCGAACTGTACACCAGCACCTTTGCCTTTCGCTGTATCAGCGATTGAATCTGCGCCTGCCACTGTTCGGGGCGAACGAAACCCGGAGTCGCCAGCATGCTCAAAATCTCCTCGGGGCTCGAAGCGCTGCGCAGAAATTTATCCAGCGGACTGCCTGCGGGAACCCCTTCGCAACACTCGCACGCGAGAATGATGGTCCCGCCCTCCTGAACGATTCGCGCCGCCGCGCTCATTCCTTTGACTCCCTGATAGAGGTTCAGATCGAGCGGGTAACCGCTGTTGGTCGTGACGACAACTTCGAACGGCGCTTTGATCCGCTGCATCGCGGACTTTCGGACAAATTCGAATCCCACCTTGTGCGCAGCCAAAAGGTCTCCCGCGAATACCCCTGTAATCTGGCGCTGCTCGTTTAGTGTGACGTTGAGTAGGAAGCTCGGACCGGCTCGCAGGGCGATGTCGCGCATCTCTTCCCAAATAGGATTTCCGATCGTAACACCAAACGTGGATTTCGGATCACCAATATTCCGAGCCCCATGATTGCTCAGGACTGTCTTGAGTCCGGCGCAACCCGGCATGATCCCCTTGGGGCCTCCGCTGAAACCGGCAAAAAAATGGGGTTCAATAAACCCGGTTATGATTCGGACGTCCGCATCTAGGACGTGCCGGTTAATCAACGCCGGAGTGCCGTCGCGGGTTTCGCCCACCTGAGCCAAATCTTCCTCGCGCTCGCATTCGTGGTTGATCACCCGGTAACTGGAAACGACCTCGGGCGTCAGCATTCGCTCCAATTCGGCTCGAGTGTTGGGCCGGTGGGTGCCTGTCGAATTCAACAAAGTAATCTGCTCCCGAGGCACATGATCTAAATGGTCGAGCAACCAGGGAATGATGCGCTCGTTGGGTGTCGCGCGAGTCAGGTCCGTGAACACCACGCAAACACGGTCGGTCGAACGGATGGAATCGCGAAGGGGCGGCGCACTGATCGGTTGCCTAAGTGCCTCAATCAGAGCCGCCTTTTCATCCGGCAAACCCGGAGTGTGAGACGGTTCAATGACGGTAGTTCTGCCTTCCGGCATTTCCACCGGCAGATGCCCCGTGCCGTATGCGAGATTCACCCTCATGGTCGAATGCCTTACCACCACTTCCAGCTCGGATCCGGCGGAATCGAGATCCAATTCTGCATCTCTTTCGGAAAACGGTAGTTCTCGGCATGACCGTCGCCGAATAGCATATTCTCGTACCGCTGGCCTTTGAAATTGTGCCAAATATTCCGCAAGTCCACGGCGCTGCCTTCGCCCACAGGACGGTTCGCGTGCCAGGGCCAGTCACCGTGGATGATCTTATTTGCGGGACTCTTGGCAAGTTCGGAGTCTTTCAAAGGGGTGCCTTGGGGACTGCCGGCGGAAGCCTTCGAATCGGCGGTCACGCGGCGTGTGCGGAAATGGTCTCCAACCCATTGCGGCAGGTAGCTATTCCCCCAAGACGTGTAACAACTCCGGCCCTTGGGTGTGTCGCTGAACGAATCGCCTTTGTCACCCGGGCAATTGAAACTCTCGACGGCGCCCACATAGATATTGAGCGGACGATTTGTCTCGGCGACATTGCCCCCGTAAGATCCCGCGGGACCGCCCAAATAGGCATTCGTCCAACGTTTTCCCCCGACTCCTCCCCACCCATCGTGCGCGGGAAAGAACCCGTCGTTATCATCGACATACATCCGAAATCCCAATCCGTGTTGTTTCAGATTGTTGACACATTTTATGGAAAGCGCTTTCGCCTTCGCCCGGCCCAGTGCGGGAAGCAGCATTCCCGCAAGGATGGCGATGATCGCAATCACCACCAAAAGTTCGATCAGTGTAAATGCCGAAGATTGATATCCCGAATGGGAAGAAGCAAGTTTCATAGAATTCTCGCTACAGTATTCGATGGAGGCGCGCTGACAATCAAAACTGAGTGGTTTAGGGATCGTCAATTCCCTTGAGAAACTCCGCGCCGCAGTATACTCTTTTGTCATGAAGAGTTTACTAGTGACCCTATTGTTGACCGCCAGTCTGCCATCTCTGTTCATTGGATGTGGCGGAGGTAGCAAAAAAACAGCCCTCGACGCAACCGCCTTTACTGCCGCTTTTCAGAGTACCTCCGGCGAGATGAAGAGCAACGCGACCACCGTCTCCACGGCCATCAAGAGCGGCGATTTGGCGTCCGCGGCATCCGCTCTTGAGAAAATGGTCAAAGCCGGTGGGTTTTCGCCGGAACAGCAAAATGCCGTTTCGGATATCGTTGTCACGATGCAGATGGTAACTTATGAAGAAGACAAAAAGTACTCGGACGATCTCCGAAACAAATTGAGCGACCTCGCCGGGTCGCTTGTGGGATCGGCTCCCGTTTCGAAATAGACAAGCTCTCGGTGTTCTAACCCGACTCATTCGGCGATACAAATACGACTTTACGGATGCGCGCAGAGGCGGGCTGCGGCCATCCAAACCGATGAGATTTCTGGCAAGCAGCGATGCGATGCATCTTCAGGCAGCCCAAGGCTGGCTTGAGCTAGGCAATCCCGTCGAGGCTCGCGCGGAATTAGACAAGATCGACGAATTGTTCCGGTTGCATCCTGACATTCTGCAGCTTCGATGGCACATCCACGCAAAGCAGGGAAAATGGACCGTCTGCGCGGATGTGGGCCGGATCATGACCAAAGTCGTGCCTGACGTTGTGCAAGGGTGGATTAATCTGGCAAATTCTCTCTTCTACCTCCGGAAGTATAAGGACGCTTACGACACACTGTTCCCGACCTTGGAGAGATTCCCGACGAACCCGTACATTCCATACAATCTCGCCTGCTATCAGTGCCAGCTCGGGAATCTTTCGGAAGCTAAAGCGTGGCTGGATAAGGCAATCGACATTGGAGGAGAACGAATTCAGGAGACCGCGCTGATGGATCCGGATTTGGATGGCATCAAGGACCGGATCGCTTAACACGTGTTGCGCTCTTACGGATCCGTCACTGGGCTTGCGTAATCGGGCGGTACAGTTCCGGTCGCCGATCCTGCAAATGATTGTCTTCTTTCGCTTCCGCCAGGTTGACATCGCAAATCAGAATCTTTGGTTCAACATCTCGTTCCCCTTCCGAAGTTTCATTAGCAAGCACTTTTCCGCGAGGACTTGTGACAAGGCTCTGTTTCGGGTGAGTAAACGCAATGAAGCATTGATTCTCGTAAGAGCGTGTTCGCATGATCGCCTCGTTCAGATCGTTGTAGAATCCGTAGGTCGGATTAAGAATCAGCCGCGCGCCTTGGAGCCTCAGAGTGCGAACCGTCTCTGGCCACCGGCGGTCAGCGCAGATCATCATGCCTACTTTTCCCCAAGGCGTATTCCAAACCGGAAGCGACTCCCCGAACGCATACTGAAGATCATGTGCCTGCAAATGTGCCTTGTGATAGACGCCAATCAACGCACCCTTGGAATCCCAAAGCCCGGCGGCATTGAACGCTTTGCCCTGCTCAAGCGAAGTGAACCCGAAACAGATAAACATCCGATGCATTGCCGCCGTTTGCCCGACTCGCTTGAGGTAAGGGCTCGTACGAGGATCCTGCGCGATCCCGAGGATTCTCTCGGGTGTGGAATCATCGTCCGGGCTTGCGTAACCGTCGAGCCAGCACTCGGGAGTAATTAGAACATCAGCGCTCTGATCGTGAGCAATCGCCGCCCCGGCGAGGAAGACGTCAAAATTTGCCTTAAGGTTCCATTTCTCGGGCACCGAACGAAGCAAGGCTAGACGAACGCGGTTGGTGTCGAAACTCAGTTCACCCTCGGCAGCCACAAGCTGAGCGGCAACACCAGCCGAGAATGCGACCACCACTCCGAACGAAGCCAATACGAAACCAGTCCTCATGATCGCCGCATTCGATCATCCCTCCCAAGATGGAACAAGCACAAATGCCGCCCAAAGAAGCGTTCGCGTTCGCGTATGATTCTTTGCTCAGAAAATGCTGCGCACGCCGGCTCCGGATCTGGCCACGGCAGTCACTCACCACTCGCTGCGGAATGGCCTCGTGCTGCTGAGCTGCGGGCTTTACGGCAGTGTGGTTCGAATCCTACCCATGAACCTGTATGTAGTTCCGGCTTCAGCCGGCCGGAACCGCCTGAAGGCGGGACTACGTGCAAATTGCCCCGGTTCATGGTCTCAATGTGCGTGCAATCTTTGGAGGTCAGGGCTACCCATGAACCATTCCAAAATATTGGTGGGGCGACACTCTGTGGAGCCCAGATTTCTCCTCGGATTGTCCGGCCCGTCTGAATTGGGGTTGTGGGAACAGAGGGTTTCCGGATGCCCACTGCCGTTGAATTAAGCCTGTAGTCGCTGGGCGTTCGACAGCACCTTGCTCTTGATCTTGCTCATAATCTTAATCTCTTCAGTGAGTTACAGAGCAAGATCAAGAGCATGAGCATGAGCATGAGGGGCCGGATGCGCTTAATTCAACGGTAGTGTTCCAGATGCCTGGGTGTTTCCATTGCGCCTTCTTTTTCAGTTTGATCCCTTCGAGGCTAGATCAGCTCCACAGAGTGTCGCCCCACCATCATTGGTTCATGGCCCCGATTCGCGTCCAATGGTTGGAGGTCGTGGATCTCCATGAACCTCAAAGAAAAAGGATTAGGAAAAAGATTTTCAAAGCTGGCCCTCGACTGGCCTGCGGTGACCGCCTTTCACGGGCTGTCATCCTTCGAGAAATGGTCCGAGCCCTTTTTGTGCCGTGACTCATCCGGCTCGTTCTAAGCGAAACGCCAGCAGAAGATCGAATCGCTTCAGAACACGGTCCTTCCCGAGCACTTCCATCAGGTGATAGAGGCTCGGGCCGATCTTTGAACCCGTGCAGGCAACTCGCGCGGGGTGGATCAGCAACCCGACCTTCACCCCCAACTCAGCCGCCACAATTTTCAGCGATGTCTGGAGCGTGTCCGCGTCGAATACTCCGAGTTGGGAGTACGCATCGCGGAGTTTGGAGAGGCATGGTTTGTAGTCGGGACCGAGCGCCGCCAAGGCGTCTTCGCTCATGACGGGATCCTCCGTGAAATAGAACGCCGCGAAGTCCCTGATGTTGGGCATGAGTTTGATCTTTTCGCGGCATGTTTCCAATGCGGCCTGGATGTATTCGGACGAGTAACCGTCTGTCTTGATTCCGGCTTTGCCCAGCCACTCAATGCAGAGCGCTCGGAAACGTTCCGCGGGCAGCAGCTTGATGTGCTCGGCGTTCATCCAAGCGAGTTTCGCCGCGTCGAATCGGCCATTGCTGCGCAGAATCTGAGGAATATCGAAGAGCTGGATTAGCTCCGACTTCGAGATCAACTGGCGATCGTCCTTCGGCGACCAACCGAGCAGGCTGAGGTAATTAATGACCGCCTCCGGGATAAAGCCACTCTCCATATAGCCGGTCAACGAGGCGCCCTCGTCGCGTTTGCTCATCTTTGAGCCGTTGGCATTGAGGATGAGCGGTATGTGCGCGAATTTGGGCGGTTCGACGCCGAAGGCCCGAAAGAGCGCGATGTGTTTTGCGGTGTTCGAAACATGGTCTTCACCCCGTATGACATGGGTGATTCTCATTTCGATGTCATCGACCACGTTCACGAGATGAAAGATGGGTTTGCCATCAGAGCGGAAGATTACGAAATCCGGATCCAATTCCTCGCGATCGGTTAGGTTGCGATTGACCTGGCCGATTACGAGGTCATTAATGATCACGGGTTCCCGCTGCATGCGGAAGCGAATCGCGCCATCGCGTTCGTAGGCCTTGTCGCTGGCGAGCAGTTCCTCGACGCGCTTTCGGTAAATGTCGCCGCGTTCAGATTGGAAATAGGGGCCGAAGCCGCCTCTGGATTCACCCTTGGGATCGGCCGAGGTTGGGCCTTCATCCCAATCCAGTCCGAGCCATCGCAGGCTGTCGATGATCACTTGAATTGCTGCTTCGCTGTTGCGCGCCTCATCGGTGTCCTCGATGCGCAAAACGAACTTTCCACCCGTTTTGCGGGCGTAGAGCCAATTAAACAATGCGGTGCGGGCTCCACCGATGTGGAGATAACCGGTCGGACTAGGCGCGAAACGCACTCTTACTTCACTCATAGAAAGTCGCCGTCGGATCAGACTTACTGACCCGCACTCGGCACGGCGGAAGAATCTGGATTCGACACCCTGATCGCGCCACTGGTTTGCGCATTTTCCACAGCCAGGTTTAGCCAGCGCATTCGCTCAACGAGCACTTTCATCACGTGCAATGCAAACTCCGGTTTGTTTTGAGTCAGCATAATGAATTTTTTCTGATTCACCGAAACGAGCTGGCAGTCGGTTCGGGCGATGACCGTCGCGCTGCGAAATCCAGGATCAACGACGGCCATTTCGCCGATGATTTCGACCGCTTCGAAGCTGCCGACGAGATTGCCGGCGACAAACACATCAAAAATTCCTTTCAGAACCACAAACATGCGGTCCCCAGCTTCGCCCTCTTTGAAAATCGTTTCCCCAGCTTTAACGATTATCCGTTCGGTTGAATCAGGAAAACAATCTTCGATGCGCATAATTAATCTAGGAGCCGTGAATTTCTTGTTTGTAGCCCCACGCAGATTTGAGCGCAACCCTACGGGAACGCAGGCCGATGTAAAGATTGAAGCGATCCCAACACAACCAATCTGCCAATTTCCAATTCTAGCCGGACGGCTCGAATTGACTCGGGAAACATTTGGCCTCGGGTCTCAAGACTCGATTGCACATCGAGCATTCGCCGCCGATCCAGTTCGTCCGTTCAATCAGCGAGTGCATCCAGGTCCTTCAACAGGCCGTGCCCCTTCAATTTATACTGCAACGCGCGTCGGCTAATCCCCAGCACTTTTGCGGCCTGCGCCCGGTTTGAGGTCACATGGGTTAAAGTCAGCCTAATCAGCAGCTTCTCCACTTCCGCCAACGATGCGCCCGGGCGAACGGTAAAGGCGGTCATCTTCGAATCGTAACTTCGCAGAAAATCAGGAACGTTTTTCGCCTCAATGGTTGGAGCATGACACGTAATCACAAGCCGCTCCATTAGATTGCGCAATTGGCGCACATTCCCAGGCCACGGAAACCGGGAACAGATTTGAAGCGCTTCCGGTGTCATCCGCTTCTTGCGGCGCTTGTGCTTCATCGAGAAATGATCCAGGAAGTTGTCGATCAGGCACGGAATGTCCTCCGCTCTCTCCCGCAACGGCGGCATCATAATCGGCACGACTTGCAGCCGGTAAAACAGATCCTCCCGAAACGCGCCCTCTTCGACAACATCCCGGAGCCGCTTGTTCGTCGCCGCAACCACGCGAACATTCACACGAACGGTTTGCGTGCCGCCCACCATCAGGAAGCAACCTTCCTCGAGCACCCGCAACAGGTCGCCCTGTCCTTTCGGAGACAAATCACCGATCTCATCAAGAAACAGCGTTCCGCCGTCCGCCGCCTGAAACCGGCCTGGCTTCGTTCTGACTGCGCCGGTAAAAGCGCCGCGAACGTGACCGAATAGTTCGGTCTCCAGCAAGTGCTCACTCAACCCGGCGCAATTGACGGACACAAAGGGTTTCTCGCGGCGTTCGCTCTTCAAATGAATGGCCCGGGCGACGATTTCCTTTCCGGTGCCACTCTCTCCTTCGATGAGAATCGTCACGTCGCTTCCAGCCACCTCATCAATCAAGCGTCCGATCTCCCGCATGCACTGGCTTTCTCCGATCAATGGAGAAGGCTCGGACCTCTTTCTGAGCCGGGATCGGATTTCACTGTTTTCGGCGACCACATTTTGAAACTCCAGCGCTTTGACGACTAACGATCTCAGGCGCTGCAAGTCGAGCGGTTTTGAAAGATAGTCGAACGCTCCCATCTTCATGGAATCCACCGCGTTCTCCACCGTGCCGTGAGCTGTCATAAGGATAAAAAGCGTGTCACGACTCTTGGCCTTCACGCGTCCGAGAAGATCCAATCCCGACATCCCTGGCATTTTCATATCCGTAAGAATGACGTTGTAGAGTCTCTCTTCGGCAAGTTTTGCGGCCGCTTCGGGATCGTGAACCGAGTCCACGAGATACCCCTCCCTGCGGAGGGCCTCTTGAACCCCGGCACAAAAACCGCGCTCGTCATCAACCACTAGAAGCCGGATTCGTGATCTATCCATCGGCGCCCTCCGCGTCATCGATTCGAAGAACGAAAGTGAAAACGGCTCCTCCGCTGGGCGCGTCCGAAACGAGAATGTCTCCTCCGTGCGCCAGGGCGATCTGTTGGGCGATCCAAAGTCCGATCCCGCTTCCGTCTCTTTTTGTCGAGAAATAGGGCTCGAAAATGGCCCCCTTCTTCTCGATCGGAATCCCCGGGCCCGAATCCTGAATTGCGACCTCCAGCCATTTGCTCTTCAATCTCCTGGCGTGCACCTCGATACGGCCTTCCTTTTCGACAGCCTGCAATGCGTTGATCAAAACATTGAGCAACGCCTGTGTCAGTTGCGCGCGATCCGCACGAATCGACGGCAAACTCCCGGAAATCTGCGTTTTGAACGAGATCTTCCGGGCTTCCGCTTCTGGCTTGAGCAGCTCGGTCACATGGGTGACGATTTCGGACAATGCAACTGTTTCGAGCTTCAGGCTTGAAGGGCTCGCAAGCCTCAGAAACTGCTCCACAATGGTGTCCAGACGGCGCAGTTCGCCGCGAATCACATCGAAACGCCCGATCACTTTCGATGGAACCGGCTGGGACAGTTTCAGCAAATCTTCTTCGACCAATTGAACATGAATATCGAGCGAACTCAGCGGATTCCGAATCTCGTGCGCCATGCGCGCAAGCAGGCGGGACAGAAACTCACGTTTTTCCTCAGCCGCCAAGAAGGAGACATCCTCACCTCGCGATCGCGTGCCAGTTCGTTCCATCGTTCGCAGGCGAGGTTACAAAATGAAGCGCTCGCTGGCGAGTTATTGGTGCGGGGAATTTTTTTTGGGTTTGCGATTCACCGAAACCGCGGCTTTACTGCGCCTGTGTGGAACATGCCGCCGATTGGAATTATGACGTGTTTCACATTCCTCAGTTCGCACTCTGCCGGGCGAGATTCGCCACCGGATCCACAGACTGGGGAATCCATCATTCGCGGATAGAACAGGAACCAAAGAACCACAATGTCGATTGGCAAACGCAATACGGAGAACTCCCACGTCGTTAGCTGGGTCAAACAAGTGGAAACGCTCTGTGAACCGGATCAAGTGTTCTGGTGTGACGGATCCGACCGGGAGAGACAAACCCTGACCCAAGAAGCGATCGATCGTGGAATCTTGATCGAGCTGAATCAAAAGAAGCTTCCCGGCTGCTATTGCCACCGATCGAACCCGAACGATGTCGCCCGGATTGAGAAGCGCACGATTATATGCACGCCCACCCAAGAGGAAGCGGGTCCCACCAACAATTGGGCTCAGCCCGATGAGATGTACGAAAAACTGAGGAACCTCTGCTCGGGTGGAATGCGAGGCCGCACCATGTACGTGGTGCCTTATCTCATGGGGCCCCCCGGTTCCCCGCTTGCGAAGGTTGGAATTGAACTCACCGACTCCGTTTACGTCGTCTTGAGCATGCGAATCATGACGCGCATGGGCGCCATCGCGTACAGGCAACTGGCGGACAGCGCGGATTTCAACCGGGGTTTGCACTGCATGCTCGATATGAATCCCGACGATCGGTATATCGCCCATTTTCCCCAAGATAACGCGATTATTTCCGTCAGCTCCAACTATGGAGGCAATGTGCTCCTGGGCAAGAAATGCCTGGCCCTTCGAATCGGCTCCTACCTGGGCAGGCGCGAAGGCTGGATGGCCGAGCATATGCTCATTCTCGGAGTCGAGTCTCCTGAAGGTGAAAAAACATACGTGGCGGCCGCGTTCCCAAGCGCGTGTGGCAAAACCAACTTCGCCATGATGGTGCCGCCGAAGTCCTTTGAGGGATGGAAGATTTGGACGATCGGCGACGATATTGCTTGGATGCGGCCCGGACGGGATGGACGGCTCTACGCGGTCAATCCCGAATCCGGCTACTTCGGCGTAATCCCCGGAACGAACGGCAGAAGCAACCCGAATGCGCTGGCAACGGTCAGCCGCGACACGATTTTCACGAACGTTGCGCTGACCCCGGATTTGGACGTTTGGTGGGAAGGCAAAGACGGCGATCCGCCGGCCGAATGCACCGATTGGAAAGGAGAGCCCTGGACACCCGCATCCGGGACACCGGCCGCCCACCCAAACAGCCGGTTCGCCGCCCCAATGCGCAACAACCCGATGCTGGGGCGAGAAATCGACGAACCCGAGGGAGTTCCAATTAGCGCGATCATTTTTGGCGGACGCCGCGCTTCGACGATTCCGCTGGTCTTTCAAGCGTTCGATTGGGTGCATGGGGTGTTTACGGGCGCCACCATGGGATCTGAGACCACCGCAGCAGCAGCAGGGGCGGTGGGACAGATTCGACGCGACCCAATGGCGATGCTGCCATTCTGTGGGTACAACATGAGCGACTACTTTAAGCACTGGTTTCGGATACGCAAAAAACTCAAGCGGCCGCCTCAAATCTTTCACGTAAACTGGTTTCGCAAAGATTCGAATAACCAGTTCATGTGGCCTGGCTATGGCGAGAACATGCGCGTGCTCAAATGGATTATCGACCGATGCAACGGCCGCGCCGATGCCACGGAATCTGCCGTGGGCTGGATCCCCAACGCGGAGTCTTTTGATCTCACGGGCCTCCCCAGCGTGAACCGGGAACGATTCGAACAACTTCAAGAGATCAATTCCGAGGAATGGCGCAAGGAAATCCTGTGTCAAGACGAGCTTTTTCTCCGGCTCTATTCAAATCTTCCCAAGGAGCTCATTTTTCAGCGCGAGCTGCTGGCCGCGCGTTTGTGACACGCTCCCCATCCAAGCGGGTTTTGCGGATTTACACAGGGCGAGTCTTGCGTTAGACAATGCCCTGTCATGAAACCCATCGACAAGAATGGCCAGTATGTTCGCTCGTTCGGGGACGGCCTGTTCACGTCTGCTCACGGCCTTCGAGTCGATGGCGACGACAATATATGGGTAACCGACAACGGAAACCATACCGTTATCAGGATTTGGTAAATTCTTCTTATGAGCATTGGAGCTCAAGCCTTGCTTTCACTGCTTCCCATCGCGGCCGTCGCTGTGTTCTTGGTCATCCTTCGCTGGCCCGCCAGTCGCGCAATGCCGATTTCATATCTGATTGCTGTCGCCCTTTCGTTGTTTGTCTGGAAGGTGTCGCCAGCGCAAGTTGCCGCGGCGAGCGCAAACGGAATCGTGATTACCGGCACGCTGCTCTACATCATCTTCGGCGCGATTCTGCTTCTCAACACCCTGCAAGAGAGCGGAGCTCTGCGAACCATTCGCCAAGGTTTTACCGACATCACTCCAGACCGCCGCATTCAGGTCATCATCATCGCGTGGTTGTTTGGATCGTTCATTGAGGGGGCAGCCGGTTTCGGAACACCCGCCGCCGTCGCCGTACCGTTACTCGTGGGCCTTGGATTTCCCGGCATGGCCGCCGTGGTTGCCGGCATGATTATTCAAAGCACGCCGGTTTCTTTCGGTGCCGCCGGAACGCCTATTCTTCTTGGAGTGAACAAGGGTTTGACCGCGAACCCCAGCACGTTCGAGGCGTTCGCGAACACGGCTGGATACAATCTCGATCAGCTTCAAGGACTCATCGGCGAGTCGGTTCAGGGATATTCCTGGGACCAGTTTCTGATGTTGATCGGCGCCAAGGTCGCCTTGCTCCACGCAATCACCGGAACACTGATTCCGATGTTTGTCGTCGCGTTAATGACGCGATTCTTCGGCAAGAACCGGTCTTTTGCCGAGGGCCTCCGTGTTTGGAAATTCGCTCTATTCGCCGCGCTCTCGATGACCGTGCCCTACGTCATCGTCGCTTGGACGCTCGGACCTGAATTCCCTTCAATTTTCGGCGGATTGATCGGACTTGCGGTTGTGGTGACTGCGGCGAAGAAACGCTTTCTCATTCCCCCGAAAGACGAAACCTGGGACTTTGCTCAGAAGAGCGCGTGGAATCCCGAATGGACCGGGCTGATCACGATCAAGGATGTCGGGCATCCTAGCGGGAATCTTGGCATGGTGAAAGCGTGGACGCCCTACATTTTGGTCGCCCTTTTTTTGGTGCTGTCGAGAGTGCGCGCATTGCCAATTGGCGGTTGGTTGAAAGCTTGGAATGTGCAAATCGCGAACATGTTTGGTACTGAAATCTCCGCCAGTTTTCAGCCTCTATATCTGCCCGGCACGATTTTCATCGTGGTTTCTCTGATCACGTTCGTTCTTCATCAAATGGATGCCACGGCTTACAAACGCGCTTGCTGGAACTCCGCGAGAACGATGGTCGGCGCTTCCGTAGCGCTGATTTTCACCGTTCCCATGGTTCAGGTGTTTATCAATTCGCAAGGCGGCCTTGCCGGATTCGAACGGATGCCAATTGCATTGGCGGAGGCGGTCGCCAATTTGACTGGCTCCGCGTGGCCGTTGTTTGCGCCGTTTATCGGTGGATTTGGCGCTGCTGTCGCGGGCAGCAACACAGTGAGCAACTTGACCTTCTCACTGTTTCAATTTGATGTGGGAGTCCGAATAGGAGTCGATCCCACTTGGATCGTCGCCCTCCAAGCGGTCGGTGGCGCAGCGGGCAATGTGATCTGTGTGCATAATGTGGTTGCAGCCTCGGCTGTGGTGGGTCTGGTTGGAAAGGAAGGGGCCGTGATTCGAAAGACTCTGCTGCCGTTCTTCTACTACGCGCTGCTTCCGGGCGCGATCGGATATTCAATCGTCTGGTATTCTCAAAAAGGAATCATCAATGCGGGATCCTGCATCGCTCTGCTCATCGCCGCCGGGGCAATCTACATCATCAGCTCCAGCCAAAAGCGCCGCGCTCCGTGACGTGCCTAAAAGCACTCACTGCTCCGGTCCATGCTTGAAAAACCACCGCCGATCAACTCGTTGCCACAAGTTCTTTTCAAAGTGAAATCGGAGTTGGATGCGACCTCAATGTTCAAGTCCGGAGCGCAATTCGATTGCCGGGAAAGCCCTGATGCGCAGAATTCTCCATAGTTCTTTGTGGCGGATGATATCCGATCTTCCCGAGCTGCGCCTGTGGCGGTGTGTTGTGACGACGGTCCTGCTTTGCGGATGCGGCGACCCATCTCCGCCGGTAGAGCGAGCCGAAGGCAGGGCCCTCGCGGCAATCGCGTGTGTTCGTTGTCACGCGCTTCCGTCCCCCGGCTTCCTGCCGTCTGAGGAATGGCCGTACTTGCTCGCATGGATGGGGAGTTATCTCGGGCAACCGTCCGAGATCGAGTTGCATCCTGTCTTGGTTAACACCAATCTCGTGCCGGCTCAGCCGCTGTTCACACGCGCGCAGTTCGATGCGATTCGACGATACTTCCTGGACGAGTCGGCCATTCAATATCGCCAACCGGAACCGGCGGTGAAGCCTCCGGTGTCGCCACTCTTTGACCCGCTTCCCTTTGACCTCCGCGTCCCCGTGATCAGCATGGTCGCGATCGACTCCACCGATCAGACGTTGCTGGTCGGATCGTCGAATCCTCCAGGTCTTTTGGTCCTGCGGCGAGGCCGGACCACGAGCATCGAGGTGCCGTCGGAACCTGTGTCGTACGAGCGTGTGGGTTCCGCGCGTCGTTTGGCTCTGTTGGGCCACTTGGCGTATGACGCGCGGGAGGGCCGGGTTTTTGACTTCGATCTTGGCCGAGAAGTTCAGACGGTCCTTGTGGACGGCCATCCGCGTATCGTTGCTCATCGCACCGCGGACCTCGACGGCGATGGAAGCAATGATTTGTTCGTATGCGGTTTTGGTGAATTCCCAGCGGGCAGGGGAGGTATATGGTGGGGCGGGACGACGCCGCTTGAGGAACAGGTGCTCTTCACGGAACCGGGCGCGGTCTGGGGCGACGCCGCCGATCTCGACGAAGACGAAGACCTTGACGTGATTGTTGCCTTCGCCAATACTCGTCCTTCTCTTGAGGTCTTTGTCAATGAAGGGGATCGTCTTTTCGTGCGCCGAACCCTGGTCGAACGTTCACCCGGCTGGGGATACAACCGGGGTGCGGTCTGCGACTGGGACGGCGATGGCAGGCTGGATCTGGTCGAAGTTGCGGGGAACAATCTGGAATTGAGAGGCCGGCCAATCAAGGGGAACCACGGTGTGCGAGTGATGCGGAATGAAGGCGGGTGGAAGTTCTCGGAGGTTCTATTTGAACCGTTGCCCGGCGCGATGGACGTGGCGGTTGGCGACTTCGACGGCAATGGACGTGTTGATCTGGCCTTGACCGCGTTCTATCCGGACTGGCGTTCCCCGTCACCGACGACCTTTCTGCTGCTCTTGCAAAAGTCTGATGGCGTCGTCGAGCGCTCAGGAATGGACGACAGTTACTGGAACCGCTGGATGCGAGTCGCGGCCGGCGATGCGGACGGCGATGGAGACACGGACCTGTTGCTCGGCGCGGCTAAAGTGTCGATGGCGATTCCGGAGGAACACGCGTCGCATTACCAAACGCTGCTGGAAGGCAAGGCAAGTGTGTTGCTATTGCGAAATCGGACGGTGCCCTGAACCAGTTTTCAGATGTCCTCCCGCAGCAACGTGTTGATGTTCTTCGGCAGGCGCCTAAGATGAGGTGGTCTTTACCTGACACGGGACGAAGAATGATATGAATCCACGCGAGTTTTTCATCAACCCGGCGGATTACGGGCTCCCCACCCGGGATGAGTTGGTCGCCTACAGGATTTGGGACAACCATTTCCACGGCTTTGCGGCCCGGAACCCAATCGAACAGTATGAGCGGAACAACTTTTTCGTCGAGCGCATGGGAATCGAGCGGTCGATTGCCCAGGAGGTGGGTGGGACATTGGAAAAGCCCTTCGACCCATACCCATACGACGCGGAAATTCTCAAGATTCTTGAACGGGATAAGGACCGCCTTTCCGGCCGCACTCCCATCGATCCGGGATATCCCGACGAAAGTTGCGCAAAGATCGAAAAATGGATCCGCAACGGGCCCTGCATTGGAATAAAATATCTTGGCAGCGCGATCAATGGGGTACGGTGCGATCATCCCAACAACGATCCGATCATGCGCCTCGCCGCGGAATTGGGTGTGCATGCGTATGTCCATACTTGGCTCAAGGTTGGAGGCACGCCTCGATTGCCGGGAGGTGACAACGGTGAATCCGAATCGACTCCGATGGATTTGGCCAAGCTGGCGCAGCGCTTCCCGGAGGTCCCGCTGATTTGCGGGCATTCCGGTGGCGATTGGGAGTTGGGCGTCCGCGCCGTCCGGCCTCACAAGAATATTTTTCTAGAGTTTGCCGGATCGGATCCGCACTCCGGCATGGTCGAGTATGCGATCCGAGAACTGGGCGCGGACCGGCTTGTTTGGGGTGGACACGGCCCGAGCCGAAGCTACGCCACCGAACTGGGCAAAGTGCTGGATGCCGATATTTCAACGGGCGATCGAATGAAAATCCTAGGTGGAAATCTCCGAAGGATAACCGCACCTTTCTTCCGCAAGAAGGGTATGAGAATTGAGATCTGATTCGCCACATACACCGAAGAATTTCAATAAAACATGAAACCGATCGATCGACGCGAGTTTTTGAAGAGTTCATTGCTGGGTGGAACCGCTATTTCGATCTCCGACCCCCGTTTATTGGCGGCGCAGACCGCTGCTGTCAGTGCCCCGATTGCCAGTTCCTCGGAAACACCCGGGATCATTGACACCAACGTGAATCTTTTCGATTGGCCTTTTCGAGCGTTGAAATACCGCGACACGAAGGCCTTGGCCGCAAAACTCAGGAACCATGGGATTGTCGAGGCTTGGGCCGGCAGTTTTGGGGCGCTGTTCGCCAAAGATATGGGCGGGGTCAATGGGCGGCTGGCGGACGAATGCCTGGAGCACGGACAGGGATTTTTGATTCCTTTTGGCAGCGTCAATCTGGCCTGGCCCGATTGGGAGGAAGATGTCCGGCGCTGTCACGAAGTTCACAAAATGCCGGGCATTCGGATTTATCCCGGCTATCAGCCATTCGATCTCGACCATCCCGGCATGGAACGTCTGGTGAAAATGATCTCGGAACGTGGTTTAGTTCTCCAAGTGGTCTTCGGCATGGAGGATCCTCGGGTGCATCATCCCATTATCAGAGTTGGCTCGGTCACCCTTTCCCCTTTGCTGAAGGCCTCGAGAAACACGCCCAACGCAAAAATCCAGTTGCTTCACTTCTCGGGTGCGATACGAGGCGGGGACTTGTCCTCATTCACCGAGCAAACCAACATCGTCATGGAACTTTCGAGACTGGAGGGCAACGGCGCGATCGGTCGAATGATCGGCTCGATCGAGGGACTGCCTTCCGCGCGCGTGCCGGTCGAGCGCATTCTTTTCGGATCCCACGCCCCATTCTTCCCTGTGGAAACGGCGATTCTGAAACTGGTTGAATCGCCTCTTAATGCCGAACAACTCCAGGCCATCATGCAGGGCAACGCCCGTCGGCTGCTGTCGCGGGTATAAAATTGATTCGGAAGTCCACACGCGGTCGCGCGAAAGGTCAAATTGATACACGTCGCATGGCGGCCTTGGCTCGGCGCTACCGTTCAAGCTTCTTGGTTCTCTTTCGTTCGGCAAGACGCTCCCCAATCCAAACCTTTATCAACGACTGACGAGGAATGCCGAGGCGGTTGGCCTCGAGGTCCAGCCGCGAGAGCATCCATTCGGAAAAATCGATCGCCAGGAACGATGAAATTTACGGACACGAATTGGTTGGTTTCCGCTTACATCGAACCGGAGAGCGACGACACGGAAACGGTCAGGCCGCGTGGTTTGGTGGAACGATTCATGCGACGGCAAAACGATCAATTGATGGTCTTTAAAGCGGATCTTCCACAAGGAAATGAGGGAAGAATTCACTGATAGGCCTGATTTCATTGACGTTTCCGGTT
>JAQBVM010000149.1 GCA_027623095.1 Verrucomicrobiota bacterium | reverse complement strand
TTTCTTCTCGGTGGGCCGACACTCTGTGGAGCCCAAATCTATCCTTGAATGGATCAAACTGAAGAAGAGGGCGCAATGGAAACAACGGGAAATTCGGAAGCTCCGCGTTTCCATGAGCCCCTTTGGAGGCCGGACAATCCAAGGAGAAGTCAGGGCTCCACAGAGTGTCGCCCCACCAATTTTTGAGTGGTTCACGCAGAGCGAGAACTTCCGAGACGGATGTGAATCGTGACCATGAACTGCCTGGACAGTTTTCTGTCGCACATACGACAGGAACTTGTCCTTATGGAGCAAGTTTCCCGGAGGAACGTCATTGTGTGACTCGCCGATTTATTTAACCTCCAGCGGCGCGAACGAGGATTGGAGTTGAGATCCTAGATTTACCGAACCTTCTCAATCAGCAACGGAATCAGATCCCCGATTTTCACGCGAATCTGCTGCATGGAATCGCGATCTCGCAGCGTCACCGTGTCCGTTAGATCCGGAGTTTCGCCAAGCGTGTCGAAATCCACTGTGACCCCGAACGGCGTCCCGGCTTCGTCTTGCCGGCGATAGCGCCGGCCAATCGCTCCTGATTCGTCGTAAAACACAGACATGTGCGGACGCAGAAGCGCCTGCACCTCGCGGGCTTTGCTCACCAATTCAGGGCGATTCTTGAGCAGCGGAAAAACGCCCACCTTGATGGGGGCGATTCTCGGATGGAACTTCATCACGACGCGCGTTTCGCTCTTGCCTTTTTCGTCGGTGACTTGCTCCTCTTGAAATGCCTGGCAGATTAACGCCAGAATTAGCCGGTCCACACCCGCGCTCGGCTCAATTACATGCGGCACGTACTTGGCTTTGGCTTCTTCGTCGAAAACCTCCATCGATTTGCCGCTGAATTTCTGATGCTGGCTGAGGTCGAAATCGCCACGCGCCGCGATCCCCTCGAGTTCCTGCGTTCCGAAGGGGAACTTGTAGAGAATATCTACCGTCGCCCGAGCGTAATGCGCCAGCTCTTCCGGTTTCTGCCAGTAAAGCTCGAGCGAATCGCGGTTGAGCCCGATACTTTCGTACCATCGCAGTCTTGAATCCACCCAATACTGGTGCCATTCGTTCCAACCCCACGATGCCTTCGGCGAACCGGCCTCTTGCATGGATTTCTCCGCGCCCTCCGCCTCCCGAAACTTTTCGGCTACTTCATTCGGACGAATGAAAAACTCCAATTCCATCTGCTCAAATTCCCGCGACCGAAACGTAAAATTACGGGGATTAATCTCGTTTCGAAACGCTTTGCCAATCTGGCAAATCCCAAACGGGATCTTCTGGCGCGAGACATCCAAGACATTCTTAAATTGCGCAAAAATTGCCTGGGCGGTTTCCGGACGCAGATACGCGATATTCTCGGCGCTTTCCACCGGACCCACATAAGTCTTAAACATCAGATTAAAAGGCCGCGGATCGGTCAGAAGGCTCCCGTTATCCGGGTTGTACCGAATGGAATCCTTCACCTCCTCCATTCGCTCACCCACAAGCACAGGATGATCAATGCCTCTCTGTTGGAAATACTGCCTTGCGAACTTGCGCGCGTATTCAGGGTGTTTCCCTGTTGGAATCAATACCGAATAGAACTCCATGTTGACTTGCCGCAACCGCTTGTTTTGCTCGAGCTCCTTAAACGAACGAGTCACATCACCCCAGGCGTTCGGATCGCCGATTAACAACAGATTCTCCATCTTCTGATAGGTCGTGACACTCGCCACAGCCGCGGCACTCGTAACCCAATCAGACGGATTCGCCGAACCCTTCTCTGCCTCATACTCAACCTGGAAAAGTTTCTCGTAATCCTCGCGGTTCACAGCGCCGGAATAGTGGTGAATCGTTCCCGATTGCGGCTCAATCTGATCGACTCGAAAACGCTTCCGAGTCAGCAAACAATCGACCATGGGATCACTGAAGGTGCTTGTGTGGCCGCTCGCCTCCCAGATTTTGGGATGCATGATGATTGTGGCTTCCAGGCCCACGATATCATCCCGATCCTGAGTCATGGAGCGCCACCAATAATCCTTGACGTTTCGTTTCAACTCAGCCCCCAGCGGGCCGTAATCCCAAAACCCATTGATCCCGCCATAAATCTCGGACGACTGGAAAATGAATCCCCGCCGCTTGCACAGCGACACGATCTTTTCCATTTGTTCATTGATCTTCGCTTGAGCCATAAGGCCGGGAGTCTTCGTGAACCCGAAATGGATGTCAAGAAGCGGCAACTCAATCACTCTACAAAAGGCGCGTCTCCGAGTTGTTGGACCCCGGGCTGTCCCAGCCCGCACAGCTGCAATACACCCCCCTTCGGACACGTGTGACTGTCTAGACTTTGCCCAGATGATCCGCGACCAGCTTCCAAGGAGCGGATGCGTCGTTGACGAACGATTTCACTGTCTCGATCCCCTCTTTCCAGAAGTGAGAAAGAGGAGGAAGGAGCGCTTCCTTCAAGTCCCTCGGCTCCGGAACGCGATTCTCCACTGCCAGCGCGCATCCGAATTGTGGAATTGATTCCAGGAGCGATGCTCGGGTTTCGTCGATCATCCCGCCCTCCCCCAACAAACGCGCCATTTTCAGTTTGCGCGCTCCCTGCGCGCGATATTGATCCGCCCTCCGGCGCTCTTCATCGGACAACGGCGATGTTTCAGAAATGCCCCCGCCATCCGAATCCAGCGGACGGCTTGCGCGCGTGGTTCGAGCAACCAGTCCGGCGGCAATCATCCGTTCCAGCGCGTCATGCGTGGACTGGTCGATCACTTCCAATTGAACTGGCGCAAGTGGATCGCTGTTCTGAGGACCGAAGTATTCTTGATGCAGATCACTGAGTTTATCTCGCCAGAGCGGCGCATCGCGATCGACAATAACCATCAGCACCGAATGCGCGCCATCTTTCGGGAAACGTTCTTCACAGCGCACCAATGCGTTCCCCAATTTGGCCTTGGCTTCTTTGCCGAACCCGAGAGCACGATCCGCGGGCAGCATCTTCTTGCTGGGAACGGGCTTCTTGTTTCCATCACCCACGGGCGCGACAAGTTGCTCTAGTTTCGCGAGAAAAGCCTGACTTCCGGTACGCAACTTGATTTCACTCAAATCGCCCCGAGAATCCAAGACGCCATCGGCCAGCGCTTGCTTATTCGCCAAAGTCTCCAGCATCCGCTGCTCTATCGTGTCCTTGGAAACCAAGTTGATCACGGTCACCGGTTTGGTTTGATGCTTGCGCCAAGCACGAGCGATGCGTTGTTCGAGTTTGGCGGGATTCCAGGGGAGATCACAATTGATGACAACACTCGCGACCTGGAGATTGAGACCCGTGCTTCCGGAATCTGTGCTCAAGAACACGAGGCAATTCGGGTCTGTCTTAAACGCGTTAATCTCCGCCCGGCGGCGTTTTTGCGGAACACTTCCTGTATGCCACGCAAAGCCCAAATTATTCTTTTCGCAAAGTTCCCGCACGAGCTGCAACATCCGCTCCCACTCTGAGAAAACGATGACCTTGGCGTTGTTCTCCCGGCATTCGTCCAAAATCTTCTCGAGTTCGGCCAGTTTTGGGCAAGCCCGGTCTTTCGGATCGAGAATGTAGTTGGTGTCGCACACCATGCGCATCATCGCCAAATGGCGAAACAGTTTCTCCTGCTCCTGCTTCGTCAATGGCCGGCGCTTGGCGGTGAACGCGAGCCTGGCAACCACCATGGAATGATCTTCGTAGGCGGCCACTTGGGTGTCACTCAGCTTTACAAAATGAGTGCGGTCGGTTCGGTCGGGCAGTTCGGTTTCGACCTCATCTTTGCGCCGGCGCAGCATATACGGACGAATTCTCGCATTGAGTTGGTCCAGGTTCCGGTATCCCTCCGGGCGCCCACGGTCGTCCAGCAGATAAAACTCCCTATTAAATCGGAAGAGTGGACCCAGCACGGACGGATTAAGAAAGTCCATCAGAGAATGCAATTCATCGATGCGATTCTCGATCGGAGTTCCGGTTAATACAAAAGCGTAACGGCTGAGAAGACGCTTGATTGCCTGGCTGGTTTTCGTGCTCCAGTTTTTGATCCGCTGCGCCTCGTCCAGCACAACGACATCCGGACGCAAACGGACATTCACATCGAGAGCGTCCACGAGCATCTTTCGTAATTCACGATCGTAAAGAATGGGGCCGACTCATAAGCGGGCAAACGCTTGGAACGATGCCCAAAGACAAGTTGATACGGCAGGTCCGTGAATCGCTGAATTTGCTCTTCCCATTCAGTCTTTAACGATGCGGGAGTCACCACGAGAACGTGCCGCGCCTTGCCAAGTCGATGCAACAATGCGCAAGCCGCAATCGCTTGAATCGTTTTTCCAAGCCCCATTTCATCCGCCAAGAGCGCGCGCTCCGCGAATGCCAGATGCAGCATTCCCTCCCGCTGATAGGGAAAAAGTGGCACTTTCGTTTCCTGCGCCGGCCAGTCGCCTCGATGAACGTTCTGCTCATACTCATGGCGGAGCCGTTTCCGTTCGACCGCATTCCGCCTTTCTCCAAGCCAGGTCTCCACGTCCTGAGACACTCGTAAATCCGGAATGCCGCTCCGCTTCAGCTCGTTGATTGCCTCCAAAGACTCGTCGAGCGACTCCGCGCGCAGCACCCCTTTGCTGTCAAATATTCTGCGGAGCGCTTTTGGGGCATTGGTGTGACCGTTGATCAATCTCAACGTCTCCACGGATGCATCCGGAACAACGTCCAATCGCGTCGTTCCATTCTTTGATGCCGCAGTGAAGAGGCGGCGGAACCGCCGTTCCAATTGCAAAAGAACCGCCTCCACGTGTTTGCAAGTTCCCAACCCGTTAATCCGAAAATCGACGCAATTGCACGAGAACTGCCTCTGGCGAACGTCCCGAATCTCCACAGAATAAGTCAGACCACTTCCGGATTTAACCTTGAAGTTAGAGAAAATCGGATGGCGCGAATCAAGATTCGACACCGAGAATTCTTCGGCCTCCGCGCGTTGCCGCCGCCGGTTGATTTCGTCCTCGTCCGTCGTCCGCCAGTTATGCATCGACGGCACCTTGATATCGGAAGTTTTTCCAGCAACCATGTGCGAATCCTCCCCTGCCCGGCCCGCAAGTCAAACACGACTTACTCAAAGGCTATTCACAGGTTAGTCACAAACTGCGAAGACATCTACTTTCCCAAAGTTCCTTCCGACCCTGGAGCTTGGCGCAGAATCTCCCTCCACCGCGCGTCCCAGTCCACCCAGTCCGTCTCCCATTCCGGTCCGGAATAGACGGCGCGCGCGCGCGGCAGCATCTCTTGGTAGGCTTTGATCTGAAGCCGCTTTCGATCCTGGTCGTTATCCTTCAGAACCGCCTCCAAGACACAGAGACGGTTTTCCGGGTAATCCGGACTGATTTGCACCGCGCGCTCCAGGTGAACCAATCCCTTGCGCTTGTTGCCGATGCTCAGCGGCCACCCCGGGGCGCGGAGATACAACAATCCCAGTGACCGGTCCGGCGCTCCCCGTTCGAAATCCGAATCCAGCTCGATTGCGCGCTTGAGCTCACGTTCCATTTCACCAACGAGACCTAGAGCCGCCATTTGCTTAGTTTTGGCAAGCTGTCCGAGATTCAATGCAAGAAAATAATGCGCCTCCGCCGAATCCGGCCCAAGCTCAACCGCCCGTCTGCCGGCCGAAATCCCTTGTTCGGCAATTTCCTTACGGTCCTCGTTTCGCCGTGCAAACTCGGCCCAGTCAAAACATGCGCGACCAAATTTAGAAGCGGTATCCGCATCGCTCGGACTACGTTCGAATCGATCACGGCGTTCGGTGAACAAACGGCGCGCGCGTTCTTCAGCGGTTTCGCGGGATTCAGAACTGCCTAATAACGTGAACCCGCCGAGGAACACAAAAACAATCCAGGCGGCAATCGAGTGAAAAAAACGCCAGAATCCGCCCAGACATGTCACGCAAGGAGAGGTGGTAGCGACCGTTTCCAACGAATGGACGTGAATAGGAGCCTTGTACCCACCCCCAGCCCTTCCGAGGAGGGGAGCTTCGCTGCGGCTGGCGATTTCAGTTCCCCTCCTGGGAGGGGTGCAGGGGTGGGTGGGTTCACAGGTAGTGACAACCTTCGAGGACAGACGCGAAGATAAACCTTGCACCCGCAGGGGGGGAGCGCCGAGCAATGCTCGGCACGCGAAGCGGCTCGGACGAACGCCGAGGAATGCTCGGCACTCCGGTTCACGGAGAGTGATCGCAGCAGAGGCTGGCATCTCCGATACAATAATATGTTGCGAATGCAATGACCAGGCATATACTCCGCAAGTGCGATTTAAACGGAACATCCTCTTGTTCATCGCCTTTCCTCTCCTTGCATTTGTCATGGCTGGGTGCAGCGGCATTAATGCAACAGGATCGGTGTCTCCGGCGACTTTCCTAATCCCGGGCCTTGGGTCTGTCGAACCACAGTCCACTGAATCGCACCCAATTACTTTGCTTCCGCCCAGTCCTCCAAAGCTTGCACTTTCTCGTTAGCCAATATGCGTTTTCCACTTGCGCTCTCGGTAAAAATCGCGCGCCACATCATCAAACACAAGATCCGGCGAACGCCCAAATTTGCGCTCGTCCTCCAGTTGGAGCCGCTTCACACCTGCAACTTGACATGCACCGGATGCGGGCGGATTCGAGAGTACTCGACCAACTTGAAAGACATGATGCCGCTTGAGGACTGCCTAGGCGCCGCGACCGAATGCGATGCCCCAATGGTTTCGATTTGCGGCGGGGAACCTTTGATTTATCCAAAAATCGAGGAATTAGTGAACGGCCTGCTCGAACAGCGCCGAATCGTCTATATCTGCACAAACGGCGTATTCATGCGGAAGAAGATGCGGGAATACTTGGAAAGCGTTTACGGTCCGGAAACAGAGAGAGTTCTCACGGAACTTTTGAAAGAGAAACTCATCTCGGAGAAAGAAGCCGCTTCGATCCGCGCTGCAAAGGCTAAGGGCCGGGCCGTGATT
Organism: Verrucomicrobiota bacterium; assembly: GCA_027623095.1. Taxonomy (GTDB): domain Bacteria; phylum Verrucomicrobiota; class Verrucomicrobiia; order Limisphaerales; family SIBE01; genus JAIPJX01. The sequence continues at coordinate 10,515 of JAQBVM010000149.1, read as the reverse complement.
CGACCCACGCAGTGGATGTATTGGAATGTCCACATTGACGGCCTCGAGTACACCCATGACCTCATCGTCGAGCGCGAAGGCGTGTTTCGAGAATGCGTTGAAGCCATCAAGATGGCGAAGATCATTGGATACCAAGTTGCAACCAACACCACCGTGTACAAGGAGACCGAAGTTCAGGAGATCGAGGAAATGTTCAAATACTTCTCCTGGCTCGGGGTCGATGGCCATACGATCTCGCCCGGATATGAGTACGACGCGGCGAAGAAAGACATGGCAAAACGCCTCGGCAAAAAGCCGGAAGATTTTTTCCTGACCCGGAAAATGACTCGCGCGAAATTCCAAAAGATCGAGAAGTGGGGAAAGCTCTTCACGATTTTCGGAACGACTGTGTACCAAGAATTCCTTGCCGGGAAACGCGAATTAACATGTACAGCCTGGGCTATTCCAACGCGCAATATCCGAGGCTGGAAAGCGCCGTGCTATCTCATGACGGACGGACATTATCCACGCTACCAAGAGATGCTCGAACAAGTGGATTGGGAGAAATACGGCGTCATTGATGGAGTCGCGCGCGATCCGCGATGCGAAAATTGCATGGTTCACTGCGGATACGATCCGAGCGGAGCCCTTGGGACCAACTACCAGCGCGGAGATAACTGGAAGAATCTCAAATACAATTTCGGTTCCAAACCAAAACCGTTTGCCGACGGTTACAGGGTCCTCGCCCTAAATGGTGCGTCAATCGGAAAAGGCCACCTTGCGCAGGCCAAAGTGGCGATTAACACCGAATCTCAAGCGAGCGGCGGATGCCACACTGCGGGCGACACGCCAGAGCGGCGCGAACTGTCGGAGAAAATAGCCCAAAACAAATAGGCTTCGCTTATTCACCGAGTTTCTTCCGCGCACCTTCCGGGACCATCACCCGAGTCGATCCGACGTTTTCGATCTCAACGGTGGTCGTCCGGTCGATAGCGAACTGCTGGCCTTGGTCCTGAAGAACCACCGTTCCTCGAACTTGAAACTCGTATTTCACCAAGGCTCCCTTTTTAACCCAGAACCTGACGGTTCCAAAAGCACCCGGGGCCACTGATGCGATCATGCTATCACGGCTAAGTTCTCCAAGGAGCGCTCTCACACCGTTCGACGTGAGGTTACCCGAATAGACGTCGCGCCACCCCTTTTTGAGTTCGCCGCTTATGGCGAGCAGATGGACGACCTCGGAGGCCGGAACCTTGAATGCCATGAGACGCCGGGCAACCCACTCTCGATCACCTCGAAGTTCGCGGTGTGACTCCCACTCCGCTTCTGTCCGAATTGCCGCTTTCGTCCCCCGGAAAGCCGCTTCGACCGCGTTCCCTTCCAATACAAACCGAAAATAGGTATATCCCTCCCGTTCCGTTTGCCCTTCGATCGGACTGCGCCGTGAGATCGATGATGCCACTTTCGAGCTTGTCACCGCTTTCCAACTGTAATTCGGAGCGGCATCCAGTTGCTCGACCGCAGCTTTCACGTCGTCGATCGGCGCTGGAATTGCGGTGACACACATTCGCGCCGCAGTGAACACCAAGGCAATTTGTATTAATCGTTTCATCCAGAATAAGGCGGATAAATTGAAGAGACCATCTCCCAAGCACAGCCAGAGTTTCATTTCAGATCACAAGCCCTTACTCCAAACCGCGTGTCTTGGCGAAGCGAAAGATTCAATAACCTTCGCAGACGGCACTCGTTCGAGAGTATGCCCCGTTTCCTCGAGCGCACCGAGCAGGACTGAAAGAAGGATTCCTGAAATCAGCGCAATTGAGAGTTTGACGCGATCATGAGAATGGAACTGCAATTCCGGAAGCAAGTCACTGGTGGAAATGCAAACGAATGTGCCGGCGGCAAAAGCGAGCGCCAAGCCCAGAAACTGTTGATTCGCCGTGATCACCTGGCTCACACCTACTTCAAAAAAGATTACCCCCAACGGAATCGCCATCGCAAAAAGACCGTTCACGCAGTGTCGCGCGGTCTTGGACCAACCACCCGCGGCCATGAGCGCACCGATGGCAAGCGCATCGAAGGGCTTGTGCAATATGATGACCAAAAACGTGCTGAATCCCGTCAACCATCCGGAACCTCCCAAGCTTGATTCCACCCGCACGCTCGCTGCGAGAGCAATTCCGTCGATAAGGGAGTGGAGTGTCAGTCCGAGCGCGGCGCCAGTCCATGTCAATTTCGAAGCCGAGCGTTCAGCCAAACTAAATCCGGACTCGTGACCGTGATCATGCTCATGCGCCGAATCGCAGCCGCCGTCGGCTGAGTTGTTATCCCCGGCATTTCGACTGTCACTCGGAACATCGTGATGGTGAAAATGGAAAAAACGCTGAATGAAGAACATGACGAGAAATCCCGCCAGCAACCACCCTGCTATTGCGTCGATGGAATCGTACTGATGCAGCGCGTGAGGAACCATGTGCAGCAGACCAACACCCAGCATTAAACCGGCTACGAAACTGGTCGCCAGTTGCATTCGCGTGTGAGTCAATCGAAAATAGAGAGGTATCCACCCTCCCGCCAGCGAGGCCACGAGTATCAAAACACAATACGAGAACAGCAGCACAAGCATACTTCAGCGTCTCACGACCGCATTGGTCGAGAATTCAAGATTGTGTCATTCGTTCGTTTCACGCTTTGGGAGGACAACGGAATCGTAGCAGGAATCAATCTGAAGACCGTCCACTCCCAACGCACAAGTCTCAGAATTGACTTCATATCTCATTCGACAGCCGGAAAAACTGCGCTGCATTGGTTTGAAGTATTTTTCTCGCAAGACGGATTGCGTCTTTCTCGCGAAAATATCCGCTTGCCCGTTTCTCTTCGAGCACCTCTGAAATTAGTTCGCGTGCGGTCATCATGGTTCCGTAGGTCTCTTCCACATGCCAATTGTCCCCGCCGAACATCATTCTTGATTCGTCCGGCAGCACCTCGATCGCCTCGTGAAAAGCCATTTTGAAGTGCGATGGACTCAGCAGCATCGACCACGTGAAGTCGAGCCAAATATTCCGATACACAAACGCCATTCCGAGCAAATCGCGGCTCCAAGGATATGCAAAGTGCATGAGCAGAAAACGCGTCTTTGGATGCCTTTCAATCAAAGCGGCGGCATGGAGCGGATAGGATCCCCGAATGATTGCAGTCCCCAAATGCATCTGCATTGGAATATCCCGTTCGCCCGCCAACTGGCACAACCGGTCCACCACAAAATCACCGAACGCTTTTCGTTCCGCTTCCGAAGGCGCTCGCTTACCCCAAGCCCGCCGCGCCAAAGAGGGGTCCGGAGCGTCGAACCGGAGATCCCGATCATACGCCAGCGCGTTCTTCAACGCGACTTGGCCACGACCGGCAAGAGTATCGACCACATGCGCCAGCGCTTCACAGTAGTCGTCAAATGTCTTCGGCGTCCGATCTAGTCGCCGCAAAAGCTCGAACGCGCTGTTCCCATTGTGATCCTTGGATTCCGGATGCCACCCACACGCGAATGCGTTGATTCGCATCACGGATCTGTAATTCTCTCCGAGGGATGCGCGAGGATCCAACAGCGGATCGGTGTAGGGATCGGTAATGATCGTCTCGACACCGGCCCTTTCGATCACGCTTGTGCGCCAGGATGGATCTGCGTGGCGCCTGTTGATACTCTGATCCACATCCTCCCAATTGCTCTCGGTAATCTCCCCGCTCTCGATTCCATATAGGTTTGCAATTCCACGCACCAGATTTCGAACGAACATATTGGAACCACTTCCCTCCACAAACGCCGCTATATTGCTCCAATTTCCTTTTCCCGTATTTTCGAGCATCGGATCGGATTCGCGTGATTCCGAGGGCAACGGATACGGACGCGCCTGAGTCCACCCCGCATAGCTCTGTCGGAGGAGGCGCAACAATCCAATGTTCCGATCGAGAAGGATCTCCGGAATATGATGCTCATGCACATCCACAATCGGTGTGGTTCCCACAAATCTCGATATCGAAGAATTCATTCGCGTAGTCTAATCGGCACGGAACTGCGAATGAAGCTTGTTTCCATTAATGCTGGCACGTCAAACAAAGCTTCCCCAATCAACCAATCTTTCCCTCCAGAACGTTGAAGCGCATAATGCTAAAATGAAATCTAAGATCAAACATTAACATACATTGTTAAACATTATTATCATTGACTAAACAGTGCTATAATGGCACTCAGTTACAAATGTCATTGATTCCCACTCCCTCCCCAGATTCATCTACGACTCCAGGACCAGCCGATCGCGGATCTTGTGCTGCCGAAACAACTGGGATTGCCACAGATTTCATGAACATGCTCGACCGGGTGCTGCGTCAGCGTGAAGGATACTTCGAAGAAATCTTTGAGGGAAAAAGCGTCGGAGCGAGAATTCGCTGGTTCTTGGTGGCGATATTTATTTTGTCCGGGTTTTATGGACTCGCAATGGGGGCCACGGACCTTGCGGTTGATGTCAACCGAGGCATGCTGCAAATGGTATCGACCGCCGTAAAAGTTCCACTCTTATTTCTGCTGAGTGTGGCAGTCTGTTATCCCGTCTTGTTCATCGTTATCGTGCTTATGGGGTCACGGTTGAGTTTCCTTCAAGCATTCGCATTGATCCTTCTTGCACTGACATTGAACTCCGTTCTGCTCGCAAGCTGCGCTCCGATCGTGCTATTCTTCATATTTACCGGTTCCGACTACGATTTCGTCAAATTGCTGCATGTTTTGATCTTTGCGTTCAGCGGAGCCTGGGCCATGAAGGCGCTCTCTCAAGGGTTGCGAATAATGTGCGAAAAGTCCGATCTTTATCCGAAACAAGCGATCAAGATTCTTCAGGTTTGGATTCTCGTCTTCGGGTTGGTGGGAACTCAAATGGCATGGAGCTTGAGGCCATTTGTCGGTTCTCCAGAATTGACGTTTCAACTTTTCCGAGCCGATCAAGAGGGAAACTTCTACAAAGCCGTCGCGAATTCTGTTAAAAATTTGACGCTCGGACCAAATCGATCTGAACCATGAACGCCGAAGAAATAATGACCATTGAGGAGGTCGCCAAGTACCTAAAACTGACGCCACAGACCGTTTACAAGTGGGCGCAGGAGGAGCAAATTCCCGGAACGAAACTCGGGAAAGAGTGGCGTTTTCGAAAAGGAATCCTGGATGAGTGGGTCGATAGTTCGATCATCCTCTCCAAAGGCGGTTTTGATCTTGTTTTCCGCTCCAGTTTGCTCGCATCTCGGAATAAGGCGCTTTCCAACGAAGAAACCGATCAGCTTCTGAAGGAGGCAATGGATTGACGGATCCTGCAGGTTTGCCACCGCCTCGGGTTGTTTTGGCGCCGAATCTAATCGGGAGGAGTTTTTTCGATTCCTCGAGTCTCCGTGTGTTGGAGTACTGGCGTGACGGTCGAATCACTCCAGTCGTAAATCGAGATCTGTTGCTCCGGTATCTGAAGATGCTTCGAGCGCTCGGCGCCAGCGACTCAACGACACGGCGCTGGCTCTGGTGGTTCACAGCGGCAGAAAAGACACTTTATCTGAAAGAACTGAATCTGCCAGGATTGGATGGTTACCAGTTGTGCGCGTCTCTCGCCAAACAAACAACATCGAAGTCCGTGATCTGGGCTGGAAACGATAATAGCCTTGATCCGAAAATCCGAGGCGGCATTGAAACCGTCGAATGGATCACGGCTTCGAATTACACGGAGAACCTCTGATTTCGCCAAGAGGAGGTGCGCATCGAAGCATCGAAGGAAAAAGTGTACCTCTGCGAAGTCGTCTGCGCGAAGTATCTACCGTGGTGGGAACATCACCGGGCGAATCTCCGAGTGAGGACAGACAGACCGCCCGAACATCCCATCAACACTCATTCTTCTTGTTCCAACGACCCATTTTGGATCATACTTTCAGCCAACAAGCAAACGACCACCCACTATCCAAAAAAGACTCCTTATGATCCAAACCCAATACGACCGACGCTCTTGGCTCCGTTTCATGCTCTACGGCCCCGCGGCACTCTTCTCTCTGGAAGCGTTCAACACCAAGCGCACAGATGCGGCCGCTATTGGTCCGAATGACAATATTAAGATTACCAAACTTGAGACCTTCGTTCTTAGGAACTCCTGGGTTTTCGTCAAGATCTCGACCGACGCGGGTATCACCGGTTGGGGTGAAATGCTTAAGGACGATGCCAAGGCCTGCGCGGCCGGCGCCCTCGAAGTCTCGGACTATCTCGTGGGAAAGGATCCCCGACCAGTCGTCCATCACTGGCAAGCGATCCACCGCGGCGCGTTCTACCGCGGCGGTCCAATCAAAACAGCCATTTCCTCAGGCATCGATCAGGCGCTTTGGGACATCACGGGAAAATGCTACGGTGTGCCTGTTTACAAGCTCCTTGGCGGCCCCACCCGCCAGCGCACGCGCGTTTACGGCACGGTCAGTGAAAGCACCGGCGTCAACGCAATGAAGGTCGGCCCGAGGGCCTCCCGCTCGCCATTCAAATACGTCGAAGGCCAGAAATTTGTCGATGAAGTCGCGGATCGGTTCAAAGCGCTGCGCGAAAGGTATGGCTCGGGCGTCGATATTGGCATCGACTTTCATGGAGCGGTCCAGCCTCCGACCGCCATGCTACTTATAAAGGCTCTTGAGCCGTACAATCCCTGGTTCTTCGAAGAGATTGTTCAAGCCCTCAACGTCGATGTCATGGCCGAACTCGCAAAGAAGACACATATCCCAATCGCCACTGGCGAACGCATTTTCACCAAATGGGGCTTCAAGGAAATCTTGGAGAAGCGCGCCGCCGTGATCCTCCAACCGGATATTTGTTACGCCGGCGGCATCACGGAACTGAAGATCATTGCCGGCATGGCCGAGGCGTACTACACACCGTTGGCGCCGCACAACCCCCAAGGCCCGTGCTCGCTTGCGGCGAGTCTGCAAATCGCCGCGTCCATTCCCAACTTTCTCATTCAGGAGCGCGGTGACAATGAATACGCGGATCTGCTCGCCAAACCTTTGCCACCCGTCACAGACGGCCACCGTCCATTGCTGACCGATCCCGGCCTCGGGATAACGATAGACGAAGACAAACTCCTGGCTCAAGTCGGTGATCCCCGCCCATACCGCGCGCAGTTCGATCCAGACGACGGCTCTGTCGTGGATTGGTAGAGCGGTCCTAGGGAACATAGCTTTTGTGCTTCTTTCCATAATCAACTTCAGGTCGGCAGTCCGGCCGTGGAAGGCAAACCGACCGCCTGGCGTGGGATGGGGCTTAGATAGCCGAACTGCTCAAGGCGCTTGGCGAGTTTCTTGAGATCGTTTCCGCGGACAGCAATCCGAAGTCCCTCCACCTTGAGAATGATCTCCCGCAGGACCGGGTCCGATGCGAGGAGACTCCGAATTTCTTCATCACCGCTCAACTTCAGAACGAGATAGCCTGGCTCCAGACGCAGTGGCGCAATGCGGTCGAGGGTTTTCGCGAAGAAATCCTCCCAGATCGCCGGAGGCTTGAGCGAAACCACGCGTCGCCGCTCTCCTTTGCCTGCGCCTGCAGTCCTCCTGTTTCCTGACCGAAAAGGCTCGGCAGCTTATCCCGCAGCACATGGTAGCTCCGCATGTTTTCCCAGGAAATCCATTGATCCCCCGGCAACTTGGCGAAGAACGAAGCGAGATTCTTCACGGAAGCGGCGTTGTATTTGCACCAGCGGTTGCGACTAATGGCCAGATGGCCCAGAAGTTCCCCATGCAAGAAGGGGGCGTTGGCCGACACTCTCTCGAACAGATCGCGCACCGGCTCTGCAGTGTCCGCGCAGGCGACAACCTTCTCCCGCTCTTTCTCGCTCGCGAAAGCCATTCCGCCGACCAAGAGCCGGGTGCGCCGCGTCTTTGTCGTTGTGCTGGTGGATCGGGATTGCGCAATTGCGGTTGAACTCTGCCTCGGAGCCGAACATGGCGGGATTTAGGAAGCGGAAGAGCGAAAACAGCTCGCCCAGGTGATTCTCGATGGGCGTGCCGCTGAGGGCCAGCCGGCGCTGCGCCTTGAGCAGCAGAACCGCCTTGGAGGTCTGCGTGCCGCTGTTCTTGATCGCCTGCGATTCGTCCAGAATCACGTAGTAGAACTCGCGCTCCATGAAATCCTCGATACTGCCGGGCAAGGTCCCGTAAGTCGTCAACACGAGATGCCCCCGCATGGCCTCGTCCAAGTCGCGGTTCGCGCCATGGTAAACGAGGCACCGCAGGGCCGGGCAGAACCGTGCGACCCCTCGCTGCCAGTTGAAAAGCAGACTGCGGGGCATGACGAGCAGCGACGGTTTCGTCTCGGCAGGGTAGAGCCGCGCCAGGAGAGCGATCGTCTGGACAGTCATCCCCAATCCCATATCATCGGCCAAACAACCGCCCAGCCCCTGGTTATGGAGATAGTCGAGCCACTTCACGCCATCCATCTGGTACGGTCGCGGGTTCCCTTCGATGGGAGGCGCGGGTCAATCCCAGGCGTTCTTCGGTTAGCGAGGCGTAAACCACCTCCCGCACGACGATCGTTTTCTCGGCCTCATTGACGACCGCCACTCGGGCGATGTCGTACTTCCTGGTGAAATCGATGGGAAAATGCGCCAGCGTGTGAATCAAGTCGAAATGCAGATCGCCGGACTCGTCCACGTTCTGAAACAGAATCGAAGTTCGGGCGTGCAGCGGCTCGCCGAACACCGTGGCATAACCGCCGTATTGCACGGCAATGCCTGTAAAGTGTGAAAACAGCAACGTCAGGCAGCGTTCCAGCTTCGGCTTCGACATACTTGCGGGCGCAAGTCGTGCCTCGGCAAGGGATTAATTGCCGAGACGCGTTTCGTAGAGCTGCGTCCCGGCGCGCAGGCTGCTTCAATCGTTCGCGATATGGCGTGTCCGAGGTGGCAGCGCGGTCGTTCACCCACTGGCAATCCAATAGACGTCCCGTTCGCGACATTGGAACTCGCCAACAAATACAATCCCTTCATACTCATTCACCAGATGCCGATCTCAGAACTGCCACACATCCGTCTCTATTCGCGATCTGAGAGAGGCGAATGCACTTGCGCCGACATTGTCCAAACAAGATTCCGAACCTAAAACCAATCCGCATATTGAGAAACGCGGCATCAAATTCAACACCCCCTCGACGCGCGCTCCCCGGGCGACTCGGACGACTCGGATTCGGCGCAAGCTAATATCGCTAACATGTGGGAGACCAGCTTCTGGACCGTGATGCTGGATGAGATGGAGCGGCACTGGTACAATCTGCTTTCGTTATGGAGTCCGCATCCGTTCCCCTCGATCGTTCGAGTGCCGGAGTATCCCAACGTGGCCCAGGCGGATGTGAAGAAGAAATCCGGGGCGCTGTGGAATGCCACCGGCACCGGCTTGGGCATGTATGATACTTCGTGGACGCTGACGACGTTGAAGTCGATGCTCATGGACGAAACCCAATGGCCCAGTGCGGGCACCCTGAATCCTTGCCAACAACCGTCACCAAACGTAACAATCAAACCGACATATCGAAAGAGCGCACTCAAAGCATGAAACTCAATATCCGAAATCAGAAACCCGAAATCAGAAAGCGCCCCCTCTTCTCGCTGCTCGCGGGACTGGTGATGTTGTCGGTCGCGAATCCAAGTTCTGCAGCCACCGCTGTCCCGCCCATGTTTCCGCGTCTTGGCATGCTGTGGTCGGCAGCGGAAGGCGAAAGCGAGGAAATCGACAAGTGGGCGCGCTACGGAATCATCGTCACCGCCCCGGACGACCTCGGCTTCGAGTGGGAGAAAAAACCATTCAAGGATCAGGCGGAGAATTTCCAACCCGAGTCGTTAGCCCGCGGGCGGAGTTTTCTCGCGAAGTTACGCGCCAAAAACCCCGAAACCATCGTCCTGTGCGAATTGTATTTCTTCGAAGCCGGGGTGAACGCCTATCCGCCGGACAGCCCGTGGTGGTTTCTCGATCGCCAGGGCAAGAAAGTGCAGTTCTGGGAAGGTGCTCATAATATGGCCGTGGACAATCCGGAATACATCGAACACATCGTGAGGCGGATCGAGGCGGTAGTGAAAGCCACGGAGAGTCGCGCCGGCATCTTCCTCGACAACCTGCGTTTCGATAGAGATGCGAGAGCGGGCTGGACGACTTTATTGACCAAGGTTCGGGAGCGCTGCGGCGATGTGCCGATCCTCGTGAACGCCGGATGGGGCAGCGATGATCTGGATTGGGTTGCGCCGTTCGTCAACGGAATCATGTATGAGGATTCGGTCGCGCACACCGGCGACAAGAATCCGGAAACGTTTTACGGACGGATTCAGCGGCACTGGCAGCTTTGCCGCGAGCCGCGCGTCGGCATCAACGAGAAGTTCGGCAGACGCTCTAACGCCTCGGTGATGCAACGCGAGTTTTTCCGCACGCTGGTTTACGTGTTGCTTCTGTGAGCGTGTGTAAGGCGAAAATTGCGAAAATTTCGGTGGCCGCGCGGCCAAAATC
>JAQBVM010000148.1 GCA_027623095.1 Verrucomicrobiota bacterium | reverse complement strand
GGTTGAACAGGGCTTCACGGAGTGTCGCCCCACCGGACCTCAGGGGCTGAAACTCGAATCCTACCCGGTGAAGCATTTCTCCCCAATAGTTCTCCTGGAATCACCAGCCTCCGCGCTCCTCTCCTCAATCCGAAGAAGAAGAAGCGGTTCGGGCGTGTCCTCATTCGGAGATGCACCCGGCGAACCCTTTTCAAATCCGGGCAGGTTGGCGCGCGCGCGTCTTATCAAGCACATGCAACACGAAGATTCTTTTTAGCAGAGGCGAATCCGCGAAGTCGGGCTAAGCCTTTCTGCCATCACAATGGCCCAGAATCAATTTCCGGTGGCCATGATCAATGCGCAGACATACCATGTACCCGAAATGGAATGGGCTTACAATTGGCTTGAGGGACATGCCGGGGATGCGGCGATTAAAACGGGGGTTCTGATCGGACTCGTGCTTCTCATCCGGATTTACGGACTTCACAAACTAAGGCAGACAGAGAGTCTGACGCCCGAGTTGCGGCGCCGTTGGATGGTTCAAGTTCGCCAAAGCAGTTGGCTGCTGATCCTGTTTGGCGGAGTTATTATTTGGGGCCAGAAATAGGATTCTTCCCAGTTGCACTGAGCATTTGCAAATTGACTCCCGTTTCCAAATTGTGAATTCATACCCCAGCCCATGAGTTATCAACCTATCGAGAATTACGGCGTGATTGGCGATCTCCATACAGTGGCGCTCGTCGGAATGGACGGCTCAATCGATTTCATGTGTTTCCCTCACTTCGATTCTCCCTCCGTGTTCGCGGCCCTTCTGGACCACAAGAAAGGCGGCCATTTCCAGCTTGCTCCGCTGCTGAATCATCGCATGCGGCAAAAGCAGATTTACCTCCCGGACACGAATATTCTCCTGAGCCGTTTTCTTTCCACGGAGGGCGTCGCCGAGGTATCGGATTTTATGCCCGTGGGCGCGGAAACCCACGCGCACAATCTCGTGCGACGCGCCAAAACGGTTCGCGGCCAGATCGACTTCCGCATGGTGTGCGCGCCCGCGTTCAACTACGGGCGAGCCGGGCATACGATTGAGAAGCGAGACGGCGAAATCCTGTTCATTTCAGACGGCCCGGATAAAACCGTGCTTCGTTTGCGCACTCAGGTGCCGGTGCACGTTCACGAAGGGACAGCCGTCGCCGACTTTACCCTCCAAGCAGGCGAGACCGCGGCGTTTATTTTGGAGGATGCGCGCGATGGAACAGACTCTTCGTCGGCGGCGCCTGACTACGTTTCGGATTCGTTCAAGCGCACCATGAATTACTGGCGGAATTGGCTGCGCCGCTCCGACTACCGGGGACGCTGGCGCGAAATGGTAAACCGCTCCGCACTGACACTGAAACTGCTGACCTCGCAGAAGCACGGTTCCATGGTAGCAGCGCCGACGTTCAGTCTCCCCGAGGAGATTGGAGGCGTGCGGAACTGGGATTACCGCTACACATGGATTCGCGATGCCTCGTTTACTCTCTATGCTCTCATGCGCCTCGGTTACACCGACGAAGCGGCGGCATTTATGCAATGGATTGAGAAACGCTGTCAGGAACTCGACCCTGACGGCGCGCTTCAGATCATGTACGCCCTCGATGGCCATCACGAGCTGTCCGAAGAAACGTTGCCCCATTTCGAGGGTTACGCGAAATCTTCTCCTGTTCGAATCGGAAATGGCGCGTACGACCAACTCCAGCTCGATATCTACGGTGAGCTCATGGACTCAGTCTATCTCTACAACAAGCACGGCCAGCCGATTTCCTACGATTTCTGGATGAACCTCACCAGGATGATCGATTGGGTTTGCAAAAACTGGCAGCGTCCAGATGAAGGCATTTGGGAAGTACGAGGTGGCCGCAAAGAATTCGTCTATTCCCGGATCATGTGCTGGGTGGCCGTGGACCGAGGATTGCGCCTGGCTGAGAAACGTTCGTTCCCGGCCCCCGTGGATCGATGGCGCAAAGTGCGGGACGAAATCTACCATGATGTGTACAACAACTTTTGGGACAGCGAGCTCCGCAGCTTTGTGCAGTACAAAGGCGCTAAAACCGTCGATGCTTCTTGTCTTTTGATGCCCATGGTCAAGTTCATCGGTCCGACCGATCCCAGGTGGACCTCGACAATGCGGGCAATCGAAAAATCGCTTGTCGAGGATTCCCTGGTGCATAGATACAAAATCGCCCACGCCGCGCCCGATGGTCTGGCCGGGAAGGAAGGCACATTCTCGATGTGTTCTTTTTGGTACGTCGAATGCCTTTCACGCGCCGGAGATGTCGAAAAAGCTCGATTCTATCTTGAAAAGGCGCTCGGTTACGCCAATCACCTTGGACTGTACGCCGAGGAACTCGGGCCCTGCGGCGAGCATTTGGGAAATTTTCCGCAAGCATTCACCCACCTGGCCTTGATCAGCGCCGCCTACAACCTGAATCAAAATCTGGCAGGCGGCGCGTAGGAATCGTTGCCGAGCCGGTTTTGTGGCATTCGTATCGATTGTCAGTGCTGCGCCTCACAGAGGCGCGCTCCGGAGCGCGGGGTTGGACCGCGAGCTGTCTCAGCTCGCAGCACTTGCAACGCGCCCCTCGCATCAGAATTGAGGTGGTGCGTAGCGCGGATCGGGATCGCAGCGGCTTGGGACAAGCCGCGGTCCGATTGCACGATGCAACTCCACCAACAACTCGGAGAGATGCACCAAACCGGAATATGAATAGCAAGAAAATAGCAAGAAAACCCTTGCAAACACCTCACTGATTCGCTAAAAAGCCGGGCAATCCGTATCCGTTTGAAATCAAAGCAAAGACACACCCGAGTGTCAAAATCTGCAACATCATGGTCCAGCAGCTTTTTTGAATACGTTTCTGATGGAGCGGCCAACCCAATAAACCTACGCATATGAAAAAACCAACAGTGATCGATAGGAATCACTCGGCTTCCAATTGGAAGCGCCGGCTGATTACCTCAACACTCCTGGGCGGATTTATGTTCGCTTCAGTTGCTCAAGAGGTTCTCTTAAAAGAGGATTTCAATACCGACGGCGCGGGAACGCGTTATACAATTGAAGGCGGAGGAAAGTCTGAATTAGCCGACCACCCCAATAACGGAATCGGTGTCGATCAAACCGGTCCGGTCTATTGGGCGCGAAGCTCTGAGGTTTCCATTGTGGGTGTCCCTGGCCCGACGCCCGCGCGCAGAGTGATCTTGGCCTGGGATTCGGCGATTCCGGCGGACCAGATTAGCCCTGATTTTTTTAAGCTGTTTGATTCCGTGGTGAATTGGGCGACCAAAGGCAAGGCAAAGGCGACGGTATTGCTCTCACCGGCCGGGATCGCTCCTTCTTTGGCGGCGCGTCTCCAAGCGGCCGGTCATACGATCGTGGACGACGATCCTTCGATTCCATCCGAGCAGGTTGTGGCCGACCTGATTTTGCGAGGCAATGGGGCGGGCGATTCGAGCCGGCTGGCCAACGCAAAGATTCCGATGATTGCGTTTACCGGGACGGACGCGGACGATCTCCTGGTCTCGACGATTGGAGTCGCACAGTCCTTTGAGGCGGGCAACGCGACAATTGTCGCGGCGGCGCATCCTGCGGCCGGTGGAATCACGGGTTCCTTCAAAATTGCGACCGGCACTTACAATTGGGAAACAATGGGAGTTCTCTTCCCTGTTGGCGCTACGACGCTGGCGACGATGGAACAAATTCAGCCACCCAGTGCCAGAACTCTTGCCGATGTGGATGGGATGATAGCCGGAACGAAGCAAAGCATCAAAGCCACCGAAAATACGTTTACCGAACTCGATATCGGTGACAACGCCGCGGGAAGTTGGGCTTTCGATTGGTTTGCACCGGGTGGTTTGACGGGAGTGTGGGGTCTAAGTGCGACCGGTAAAATCACCGTCAGCACGGCGGGAACCTACAGTTTTGCAGTTGGCGCGGATGACGGAGCTCGCCTTCGTATCGACGCCGACAATAACGGTTTTACCGATAGTGACACTGTCGCGGGCGGGGATGGTGTTGCAACCTATTATGGCGATAAGCAGTTAGCGGCCGGAACGTACGACTACCAAGTGGTGGCGTACAACAGCGGTGGCCCGGGCCTGATGGAGGTGTCTGTTTCGAAAAAAGCGGGCGGTGCCGACACAACCCCGGTTGTGGATGGTGGAACGTGGGAACTCTTGGGACTTTCGACGGGCGCGGTAAAACTGAGTGGCGTCATCTCCTTTACTTCCTACGAACCAAGCGGCCCTCCGGATACGACGAACATTCCTTTGATTGTTCTCATTAATGGTGGGGATGAAGGCGGCAGTGTTTATGGCGGCGGACCGTTCGGAAACTTCGAAGGCAGCGATTACTTTGCCGGTTCAGCGCTAAATAAATTTACAGGTGGAGACGGAATCGGGTCACCCAAAGTGTTGACTCTAAACCCGGTGAACGTGACTGGCAAAACGAACCTCAAATTGAACGTTCTCGCCTCGGGAACCTACCTCGACTTCGAAACATCAGATTATCTCGACTTCAAGGTTGGTGAATCCGGAGCGGACCCGGCATCTTTCAGAACTCTGATCCATTTCACCGCACCCACCGGCAGCGACAAATACTTCGACAATAGAAGCACTCAGCCCGGAAATGTGACCCGGTTAGGTTTGCCGGCGCAGGAAATCTCAGCGGACATCCCGAGCGGTTACAACAACCTTGTTGTGCGCGTTGAAGCCGTGACAACTTGGTGGAACGAAATCGTCGCGTTTGACAATATTCGAATCACTTCAGGTGCGATCGCTCCTCCTCCTCCTCCTCCGCCATTTGATGGGATAACAGCGGACAAATCCGCGGGTCCTTCGCTGGCCATTCCTGGCACCGGTCTCAAAGGGGAGTATTGGCAACGCGGGGTGAATACCATTGCAACCGACGGCAACACGGTGGATGCAAACCGGATCGACGCGCAGATTGCGGGATTCGGCGCAGCCAGCGGAACGTTCACAGCCAAGGTGCTCAACTACACCGGCAATGATCTTAGCGAAATGCCGGCATGGCTCGGGGATGACGCTGGATCATTTTCTGGCACACCAGGAAACCTGGATGACGGAGCGTTTCGATTCAGCGGGTTCATCAATATCGCCGCGCCTGGCAAGATCAACATTGGCACGACGTCGGACGATGGAACACGCATCAAAATCGCCGGGAAGGACGTGATTAACAATGACGGCGGTCACGGAGACGCGACGGTGGATGCCGACGTGGCTTTTGAAGCCGCGGGAGTTTATCCGATCGAAGTCACCTACTTCAACGGAGATTGGACGAGTGACGGAGACAATCACTCGGGCAATCCGGATCCCTCGGTGCATGGCGGCGCGAACTTCCATTTGCGCGTCGCAGGAGCAAATGTGACGGCGGACACCGCAAAGATGTTCTTCACAACAGCTGATGGCATTCCCGCGGCAACTAAGGGCAGTATCGCCTTTGTGAGTTTCCATGATTCGGATGACACGCCGGACGCGACAGCCGCCGGAGTCGGCTTGACCGAAGCGTCGGATCGAGCATACACCGATTTGCTCAAAGCAAACGGTTACAACGTCACTCGTTTCCTGACCGCAAACGACGTGGATGTCACCACGCTTCCTCCGGCGGACTTGATCATCATCAGCCGGGCCGTATCCAGTGGGCATTTCCAGCAAGCCAACGAAACGGCTGCGTGGAACGGAATCAGCAAACCAGTGATGATCTTGGGTGGCTATATCCTGCGAAACAACCGGCTCGGATTCACAACGGGTGGCACGATGGTGGACACGGTGGGAGATATCAAACTCACCGTAACGGACCCAAGTCATCCGATTTTCGCCGGAGTTTCATTGGACGCGAACAACACAATGGCCAATGTCTTTGCCGGGATCGAGAGCTTCTTGGGACAAGATCCTCCGCTTGTGCAAAGGGGCATCTCGGTCAACAATAACCCGGTGGCTGGCAACGGTATGGTGCTGGCCACAGTGGCGACCGCCGATGATCCCACTGTCGGTGGGATGATTATCGGAGAATGGAAAGCAGGATCAGTGATGAGCAACGGATCAGCGGATGTGCTCGGAGGAAGCCGACTGGTGTTCCTGACAGGCAGTCGTGAAGCCAGCGGCTTCACAGGCGGGAACGCAGCCGGCTTCTACGATCTGGAAGCGGACGGCGAGAAGATGTTCCTCAATGCGGTGGCTTACATGAGCGGCCTAGGCACGGCGGGTGGCGGACCATCGTTTTCAGGTATAACGCTTAGCGGTGGCAATTTGACCATTCAGTGGTCCGGCGGCGGCACATTGGAAACGGCCACCAGCATTACTGGACCATGGGCGGCAGTGGCAGGCGCGTCCTCGCCTCACACCGCTCCCGCGAGCGGAGCAGGCGCGTTCTTCCGAGTGCGTCAATAAAGCCGTTTCGATAGTTTAGAACAACAAGGGTGCCCAGTTTCAAACTGGGCACCCTTTCTTGTCAAAACAGATCGAAAGTATTGAGATGAATCGGGACCATGAACGTCGAACGTTCAACGTTGAACATCCAACTTTGAACGTTCATTCGCAGGTTGAACGTTGGACGTTGAGCGTTCATGGAAAGAGGGAACACCTCCAAACACGAACGCGAATCGAGGCAACGAACCAATGATGGTTGGGCGACACTGCTTTTCGCGAAGTGAACATCTCTTATGGGCACCCAACTTGCAGGGCTTGGGAAGCCAGTCTGTGGAGCCCTGGTCTCACCTTGCAGGGATCAAACTGAAGTAGAAGGCGCAATGGAAACACCGAGGAATCCGGAAACCCTCCGTCCCCACAACCTCCTTTCAAGCAGGCCAGACACCCCGAGGAGAATTCAGGGCTCCACAGAGTTTCGCCCCACCAGTTTATTGGAATGGTTACCCCGAAAATGGGAGGGTGAGGCTCCCGCCGAACCCTGGGATCCTCGCAAAAATGGGTTCAACAGGAGTTTCACCCTCCCAGGTAGAACCGGGCGCGACGTTGAGTCGGCGTTTTCATCCGAAGCGAGCGGAACTCCAGGTCTGTCGCTGTTTCATGCCGTTTTCCGCGTGAGCACATTGCGAGTTGCCGCACTCGTTCTGATCCACTTCGTTGCCGCCACAGGGTGCCAGAAGAACGCAGACGCTCCGACCACTGGGACATCGCCTGCAACCATGTCAATAAAACCCTGGCTGGAAGATGTGACGGAAAAGGTGGGATTGGACTTTGTTCACGATGTCGGTCCGGTGGGAACTTATTTCATGCCCGAATCCCTGGGCTCAGGCGCTGCGATTTTCGACTTCGACACTGACGGGCGAATGGATGTTTTCCTACTGCAGAACGCGGGAACCAATTCTGCCGCCAAACACCAGCTATTTCATCAACAGAGCGATGGACGGTTTCAAAACGTCAGCGCCGGCAGCGGCCTGGAATTGCCCGGACGCGGGATGGGGGTGGCGATCGGCGACATCGATAACGATGGACGTCCGGATGTGTTCATCACGGAGTACGATCGAGTCCGGCTGTTTCAAAACCTTGGCGGGGGCAAATTCGCCGAGATCACGCGTGAGGCCGGGCTCGACAATCCTCACTGGGGCATGTCGTCGGCGTTCTTTGACTACGACCGGGACGGCTGGCTCGATTTGATCGTGGTGAACTACGTTGATTACTCGCCCTCAATGAAGTGCCCGGAAGCGCAAGGCAAACCAGGGTACTGCGGACCATCTGGGTTTCAAGGCACTATCCCTCGTTTGTTCCACAATTTGGGCGCGCGAGGACGCGGGATCCAATTCGAAGACGTTACCGTGGGCGCCGGGCTGGGGAAATTGGCGGGACCCGGCTTGGGTGTCGTGTGCGCGGATTTCAACGGGGATCGCTGGCCGGACTTGCTGATTGCCAATGACGGGCATGTGAACTGGCTTCTGATCAACCAGCGCAATGGGACATTCACCGAAGAAGCCGCCACGCGCGGAATCGCATACAATCAGATGGGGGCCGTAGAAGCCAACATGGGAATCGCTGTGGGCGACGCGGACGGCAACGGCCTCTTTGATATCCTCGTGACTCATCTCAGCACCGAGACTCATACGCTCTGGAAACAGAGCCCGCAAGGTTACTTCGAAGATGGAACCATGCTTTCTCGAGTGTCGGCTTCAGCCTGGCGCGGGACGGGCTTCGGCACGGTCTTCAGTGATCTTAACAACGACGGCGCGCAGGACTTAATCGTCGTCAACGGCGGCATCAAACGTCTTACGATCGATACCGCGCCTCACGGCAAGGCCAACAGCGATCCGTTTTGGAATGGGTTTGAGCAGCGCAGCCAGATCTTTTCGAACGATGGAAATGGCGTCTTCACCGATGTGTCCGACGCCAACCTGGCTTTCAGCGGCACCGCCGCGGTCGCGCGCGGTTTGGCGGTTGGCGATCTGGACAACGACGGCGCGCCGGATGGGATCGTGACGCGCATCGCGGCATCCGCTCGAGTTTATCGAAACATTGCGCCACGGGGACATTGGCTGACGGTGCGCGTCGTCGAACCGGCTCTCGGGGGTCGCGACGCCTACGGGGCGGAAATCTCGATCACCATCGGCGGACGGAGTCAGACAGTGTGGGTCAACCCGGCACAAAGTTACTTATGCAGCAACGACCCTCGGGCGCATTTCGGTTTGGGATCCGCAACTCAAGTTGAGAGTATCCGTGTGGTTTGGCCGGACGGCAGCGAAGAGCAATTCGCGGGGGTTGCCGCCGACCAGATAATCACGCTGCAGAGAGGTTTCGGAAAGAGACTGAACATCGAACACCCAACACCCAGCATCGAACCTTGAACCAGAGACCTTCCGCAATTCCATTCCTTCAGCGTTGGACGTTCGATGTTCAAACCCGAGGTCTGATTCCGCGAGCCTTGCCGCTTGGCTCGTGGTATTCTTAATCCAATGAGCAGAAAGAAAAAACGCCGGCATCTTCAGGAAAGGCAAGCTCAGAGCCCCTTGCCGCTGCAGCCTCGCTCAAAACGGCGTCCGTGGCGCTGGTGGGTGGCGGGCAGTCTCTTAATCCTCGTGGCGATCCTCGCGCTTCCTTTTTGGAAAGTCACTTCACCACCTGTCATAACGGTGAACACCGCCGGATTCGATCCGGTCATTGCTGCCGCTATTGCTCAGGCGCGCGATGCCGCCCAAGAAAAACCGCGTTCCGCCGTGGCGCGCGGCCGGATGGGTATGACGCTGCTGGCTCATGAAATCTATGCCGAAGCGCGAGCTTGCTTTGCGCAAGCGATGGTCCTGGCTCCGCGCGAACCGCGCTGGCCGTACTTTCTGGGTCTGGCGCAACTGGTGGAGTACCCGATGGCAGCAGTGATAAATCTCGAACGGGCGGTTCGCCTTTTTCCGGAGCGCGAGTCCGCGCCACGCCTCAAGCTGGCGGACACATTGCTCAGCTTGGACCGGCTGGAGGAAGCCGAGGCACTGTACCGTCACGTTCTGGGGTATGAACCCGGCTCGGCCTCCGCATCGCTCGGCTTCGGAAAGGTGGCGAACGCACGCAATCGTCCGTCCGAAGCAGCCGGCTATTTGGAGATAGCCAGGCAGAATTCATCGACTCGAAAGGCCGCTCACCGCCTCCTCCTAAACGTGAATCGAAGACTCGGACGCACGAATCAATTGGAACAAATTGCGCGCGCGCTGGCCGAATTGCCCGACGACGATCCATTGCCCGACCCGTTCTTTTCCGAACTGGAACAGTTGAAAACAGGAGAGGAAGTGTGGGTGGATCGCTCGGATGAGTGGATCAAGAACGGACGTGTGCACGAGGCCGCACGACTGCTGGAGCAAACCATTCGAACGTATCCGAATTCGGTTCGTGCCATGTTTTTCCTGGGTCGCGCACGCCTGCGACTTGGCGATGCTGCCGGAGCCGAGGCGATCTTGTCGAAAGCAGTGCAACTCGCACCCGGTTCGATCGAAGCCCAATTGCAGCTTGGGGTCACCCGGCTGAGAGGCGGCCGCGCCAACGCGGCGCAACCCTGTTTTCGCGCCGCCATTCAAGCCAAACCCAACTTGGGAGAAGCATGGTTCAATCTCGGTCTCAGCCTGGGAGGAGAGAGCGACCGATCCGAGTGCGTCGCGGCTTTTCGCGAAGCCATTCGCTTGAAGCCTGACTTAGTCGAAGCTTACCTCGGACTCGCCGTGACTCTCCGGGCGGACGGGCAGAATCGGGCTGCCGCACAAGAATTGCGGCGCGCACTAGAACTCGAACCTCCCGAACCGCTTCGGAAAAAGTTGGTCGCTCAACTAAGACTGGTGGAGTAGCCGACCTTAAGAATCACTATCTATTTCTTAGCCTTGGGCGCGGCGCCAAATTCTTTCTTGGCAATCTTCATCTGCTTTTCAAACTCCGCCCTAGCCTTCTTCCATGTTCCCGCGGAAAGTGGAACTCCGCATTCGCCTTTGCCTTTACAGTCATTTTGGCCGGGATGCTCGCCGCAACCGCCCTGCCCCTTGCAATCGTTTTCAGCGTGGCAGGAATGCGCTTTGGCGCTGGCGCAGCTTCCCTGGCCCGCACAGGTGTTCTTTTCACCCTTGCCTTTGCCTTTGCAGGCGTTCAATCCACGGCAAACGTGAGGCTCCTTCAACAACAAAAGTGGATCACGTTTTGCGCCTGCGTCCGCAGCGTATCCCTTCCCCGAGGCGCCCAGAATCATTCCTGTAAACGCCGCTGCCGTGACCTTGCCAAAATCCCGCCTTGTGAAACTCGATGTCTTTTTGTTTTTCATTCTATTTGTCTCTTCATTTGTTGTTGCCAATTCTCAGAGGATACTGCACTCGCTTGGGCAGGATTTGCAGCACTTTTTTTCAAAATTGTTGTGGTCAATCAGTCTCAGTCGTGCGCCTATACCACCCGATTCGAGGATCGCATTCACGGCTCCACATTTTCGCAAGCAGGGCCGCGCGGAGCGTTGGTCCCCCACCCTATTTCCGGCGCGCCAGCAGCTTTGCCATGACTTCGGGATCTGAAGTTGGCAACTGACAGACATAGTTTTCACAAACGTAAGCCGTTGCCTTTCCGTCGATGGCTTTCACGGTCTTTAGGAATTCCAACGATTCGCCCAGTTTTTTCTGACCGGGACCGCCATCCGCAAGAAGAAGGATCTTATTCGGCATGAATGGAGCTCGCGCAACTTTCAACATCGATTCCGTTCCTGGTTCTCCTATTTTTCCGGCGATGACAATCTGTTTCGGTTTCGAAAGGAAATAATCAAGAGCAACCAGCATTTGGGGCATGGCACTCGGCGCCTGTTCCAACCGCGCCGAAAACGCTCCAAACGCTCGCTCCGCAGTTTCGCGGAACTCTTTCCGGTCCGTCATTTGCGCAAGGCGGAGAAGATTCAGGGCGGCCACCGAATTGGGAGACGGTTCCGCGCCGTCATAATCTTCCTTCATACGCAGCAGAACACTTGAATCCGTTCCTGTGGTGCTGAAATATCCGCCGTGTTGCGCGTCGCCAAAGAGCGCGTTCTGCTTCGCCTGAAGCTCAATCGCCCACGTGAGATGATTGATGTCAAAGGAAGCCTCGTATAGATCGATCAATGCCTGAATCAAAAACGCGTAATCATCCACATATCCATCGATTGCCGCGGCCCCTGCCCGATGCCGCCGCAAAAGAATCTGGTTTTCCTCGTTGAAAAGATTCTTCCGGATGAACGCCGCCGCTTTTTCTGCAGCCTCAAGATATTCCGAATTGCCCAAAACCTGATACGCCCGGGCAAATGCCGATATCATCAGGCCATTCCAAGCGGTGAGAGTCTTGTCATCCAAATGTGGCCGTGGGCGTTTGCCTCTCACGGCAAACAGTTTTCGACGCGCCTCGACAAGCAGGGTTCTTACCGCTTCACCAGAAAGCCCAAATCTCTTCGCTGTTTCATCAACCGTGCGCGACACGATCAATATGTTTTTGTTCGGGAATTCCCCGTGAGGATCGCTCTGAACATTCCCGTCCTTCTCGATTCCGTAGTAAAAGTTGAATACATCCGCCTCTTCCTTGGCAAGGTTGCCGTCGATCTCACTCTTTTCCCAAACATAAAAGGCTCCTTCCGCCTGCTCATCGGGATTGTTCGGAAGCGGGCTGTCGGCATCCTCCGCGGAGAAGAACTGTCCTTGGCCGCCGGTCATGTCGCGCAGCACATAGCGTAGGATTCCGTGCGCGACATCGGCGAATTCTTGTTCCTTCGTTATTTGAAACGCTTCGAGATACGACCAGACCAGTTGCGCCTGATCGTAAAGCATTTTCTCAAAGTGAGGCACGTGCCATCGCGTGTCGGTGGAATAACGATGAAATCCGCCTCCCAGATGGTCGTAAATCCCTCCGTCCGCCATTTTCCGGAGTGTGAAAAGAGTCATATCCAGCGCATCCTGCGCGCCGGAGCGAGCAGAATATCGCAACATCAGGTTCAGGGACACTGTTCGAGGAAACTTTGGAGCGCCTCCAAAACCGCCATACTGGGGTTCATAGCTGGACTTGATCTGTTCATAGCCCTTTTTCAAAACGGATTCCTTCAGTTCCCCGGCGGCCGGAGGCCCGGACGCCACATGCTCGCGGAGCTGCCGTGTCACTTCGTCACCGGTAGCAATAATGCGCGCGCGATCATCGCGCCACCCATCCGAGATTCGATTCAGCAATTTGGGGAAACCCATCTGACCCCAACGATCCTCGGGCGGGTAATACGTTCCACCGATGAATGGCTTTAGGTCCGGCGTCAGCCAAACGCTCATCGGCCACCCTCCTCCGCCCGTCGTGGCTTGCACGTACGTCATATAAACCCTGTCCACGTCAGGCCGCTCCTCTCTGTCCACCTTGATGTTCACGAAGTGCTCGTTCATGATTTTGGCAGTCTCCGGGTTCTCGAACGATTCATGTTCCATGACATGGCACCAATGACACGTCGAGTACCCAATCGATAAGAAGATGGGTTTATTCTCTTTCCTGGCCTTTTCGAACGCCTCGTCGCCCCAGGGATACCAATCGACCGGATTGTGGGCATGCTGAAGAAGATACGGACTCTTCTCATTGAGAAGCCGGTTTGTGTATTTATATTCGCCGGATTCAGTCTTCATTTCATAACGCGGTTTCGATGCTTTCTCCGCTTCCTTTTGTGCGGCCACCATAACGGTCAAAGCAACGATAGCCAGAAACAGGGTCCAAAAAATTATTCTCAATCGGTTCTTCATACTAAATTGCTCCCGCGAGGATTGGGGTTCTCGAGACGCGCGTTTAAACTCGCACCTTTACGCCAGGCGTCCAAGCTAATCTTCGATTTCAACCTTGGGAATAAATCCTTTGCGGATTGGCTCTTAACTTCGTATTACATTCAAAATTATGAATCAGAAATTTACGAACATCGCGTTTGCCCTGGTTGTCGGCGGTTTGGCCGCCTGGATCACGTTCGGGTTAATCAATCAAGACACCATTGCGGAGTCCTTGCATGGAAAAGCGGCGCCGGCATGGGAACTAAAAGGCGTGAATGGTGAAACGGTTAAATCATCCGACTTTAAAGGAAAAGTCGTTGTCCTCGATTTTTGGGCAACATGGTGCGGCCCGTGCAAAGCTGAAATTCCCAGCTTCATCGAACTTCAGAATGAATACGGGAAGGACGGTCTTGTAATTGTCGGCGTTTCACTCGATGACGAGGGACCCTCGATCGTCAAACCGTTTATGAAACGCAACAAGATTAATTATCCGATTGTCATGAACGACGGGAAGATCACGGATCAATTTGGCGGCGTGGAAGGCATCCCGACCACGTTTATCATCGATCGCGAGGGCAATATCGCCGCGAAACATGTCGGTCTCACAAGCAAAGCGCAGTTCGAGAAGGACATCAAACCGCTCCTTAAAAAGTCGTAACCGCGATTTCAGTTTCCTCATTTCAGCTTAGAGCGCGTCCAGTTTTGGCCGCGCTCTTTTTATTGCCCTTCTATGAATCCACACGATTCTTCTCATGAATCCCCCGGTCCTTCGGACCTTCGCTTCGAATGAAGACGGGAGGGTGAGGCTTCCGCCAAACCCATTCTTGATTGCATTTCACGATTCGGCTGAGCCTCACCCTCCCAGTTTCCTAATGGAAAATCGTATTGGAAACGGCGGCGCGCGAACCTATTCTGCCGGCACCCTAAAACTGATCATGCATCTGACATCACGACACATCTCTCGTTGCGGTCATTCCCGCTACCTCAAGACGAACCGATTCCAATCCCGCAAGTTTCTCGCGAGCTTGTTGGGCGCCATTGTTTCCGTTGCATCCTTTGGCGCGGATGAAAAGCCCGTATCGGACCTGTTGACACTCGAACGAATCTTCGATTCCAGCGAATTCAACGGAGAATCGTTTTCCGCCCGCTGGCTGGATGACAGCTCCGGCTACACGAAGACCGAGGACTCGAAGGAAACAAAGGGCGGAAAGGACATCGTCCGCTACGATCCGGAGACTGGAGAACCTGAAGTGTTGGTCCCCGCGGCGCATCTCGTTCCGTCCGGCGGTTCATCGCCACTGAGCATGGCAGCTTTTGACTGGGCTCCAAACATGTCTCACCTTCTAATTTTCACCAATACCAAACGAGTTTGGAGAGCCAATACTCGAGGAGACTATTGGGTATTGGACAGGACGAGTCGCGAACTCTGGAAGCTGGGAGGCGATGCGCTTCCTTCGACTTTGATGTTCGCCAAGTTTTCACCCACAGGTGATCACGTTGCCTATGTGCGCGAGAAGAACATCTACGTCGAGAACCTGCACGACCACCAGATCACTCAAATTACCACGACCGACTCTCCCACCATTATCAACGGAACGTTCGATTGGGTGTATGAGGAGGAATTTCGCCTGCGCGATGGTTTCTGTTGGAGCCCAGACGGCAAGGCGATCGCGTTTTGGCAACTTGACACTAAGGGGGTTCGCGAGTTTCCGCTGATCAACAATACAGATTCTCTTTATCCAAAAATCCAGCACATTCAGTATCCCAAAGTTGGTGAAGCGAACGCCGCGTGCCGGGTCGGAGTGGTGAGCATCACCGGCGGCGACCCGCGCTGGCTCAAGGTTCCGGGTGATCCTCGCAATCACTACATCTTTCACATGGACTGGCCCGAAGGATCTCGGGAGATCGTGCTGCAACAACTGAATCGATTGCAGAATGAAAACCGTGTCATGCTCGCAAATCCGGCCAGCGGCAAAGTCAAAACGATTCTAACCGAAAACGACGCCGCATGGGTTGATGACCAAGGCCCCATTCGGTGGCTTGGCAAACCCAAGGATTTCGCTTGGCTCAGCGAACGAGACGGCTGGCAGCACCTCTATATCGCTTCACGCCAGAAGCGAGAACCAAGACTCGTCACTCCCGGTGAATTTGATGTCATTCAAATCGCGCACGTGGACGAGGAAAACAGGATCTTCTATTTTATTGCCTCTCCTTCGAACCCAACGCAACGATACCTCTACAAGGTTCGGTTTAATGGAAACGGCCTCGAACGGGTTACTCCTTCAGATCAACCGGGCACGCATTCCTATGAAGTCTCGCCAAACGGACGGTGGGCTATTCACTCGTATTCATCATTCGAAACGCCCCCGGAGACTGATCTGATTTCTCTTCCGGATCACGAACGAATCCGCGTGCTCGCGGACAATCAAAAACTGCGCGAGAAGCTGAAGACCTTGAAACTTCCCGCTAGCGAATTCTTCCGAGTGAATATCGGAGATGGTGTCGAACTCGACGCATGGTGTGTCAAACCTCCCGATTTCGATCCCACCCAGAAGTATCCACTGCTGATTCACGTTTACGGAGAACCCGCGGGTCAGACCGTTCTGGACCGATGGGGAGGCAAAGGCGAACTCTGGCATCTCATGCTCGCCCAGCAAGGGTACCTGGTCATGAGCTTCGACAATCGCGGCACACCGGCGCCACGCGGACGAGATTGGAGAAAATGCATCTACCGTCAGGTGGGCGTCCTCGCGCCGCAAGACCAAGCGGCTGCGGTCCGGGAGGTCATCAAGTCGAGACCCTGCATCGACGCCGACCGAGTGGGTATCTGGGGATGGAGCGGCGGCGGATCCATGACACTGAACGCGATGTTCAAGTATCCGGATCTCTACAAGACTGGCATTGCTATCGCCGCGGTTCCCAATCAACGCCTTTACGACACGATCTATCAAGAGCGATACATGGGGCTCCCGTCGGACAACGTGGAAGGCTACAAGAACGGCTCGCCGATCAATTTCGCGAATGCTCTGAAAGGGAATTTACTGCTCATCCACGGTACGGGTGATGATAACGTTCATTACCAGGGCGCGGAAGCGCTGATCAACGAGTTAATTCTGCATGGGAAGCAGTTCTCAACCATGATCTATCCGAATCGATCGCACAGCATTAGCGAAGGCCAGAACACAACAATGCATCTGCGAGAGCTAATGACGTCTTACCTGCGAGCAAATCTGCCCCCCGGACCAAGACCTCACTAACGAACCATGAATTCACTTTGGGGATTCGAATGATCGAGCTCGCGGAAGCGATCCGTTCCATCGGCGATTGAGGAAACACCGAAACGGCCTATTCGAAGAACTCCAAATGCGGTTTGTTATCAGAATGCCAGCGCCTGAGGGTCTCGGGTGTTTTGTCCAGGAGCAGGCGGACATAGTCAGTCGATTCGACGTGACCGTCGCCGAACGCGGCATTTAGTTTTTTTCGGTGCCGATTTTCGACTTGATTTTGCTCTTCGGAACCTTCCCCTCCCCCTGCACCCTGATCAAAGTATAGATTTCGAGACAGCATTTCGAGCCCGACCAACAGGACTCGACGCTCTTGGGACAAAGTAGAGAATGAATCCGCAACGACGATCATATCGCTTGGAGCCACAACTGCATCCTCGCGGATCGCGTTTTGCGTCATTCTCCCGGGTCCCACAAACTTGCCCGCCAGACCGAATCGTTGGATATTCTCCTTATCCGCTGTGCCGACATTGTAACCGTAGCTCCCGGCAGACAAATAGAACGCGCTCGGTTCGACACGACCGTCCCAGATTGGGCCTTTGTAACTGGGACACTTAAAAAGGTCGTTGGTCCATTCTTGGCTCGTGTAGGTATGCAAATCATTGTACCACTTGGCTCCGAAAGGCTTGGTGGGACTAATGTCGGACGCCAGCAACGGGTAGTACTCGTAGTCACGCACATAGAGTTGATGCGCCAGACTAATCTGCCGGAGATTACTGACACATTTAATCGATCGGGCTGAAGCTTTCGCGGAGGTCAAAGCAGGCAAAAGCAATCCCGCCAGTATCGCGATGATGGCAATCACAACCAAAAGCTCGATCAGAGTGAACGCTGGAAAACCGCTTCGGCGCCTCCACGCATCTAAGTTCTGCAGATTCATCAAGTTAGAAACCAATCCGGGACTAAAACGCAGACATCATCGTCCCTCACCATCGATAATTCAAGTGAAGAAGTCGAAGATCGGCATTCTCACAGGGCTGCTCTAAAGTCAGGCAGGACATGTGATGAGACGGATGACGTGTCCGATTCGGCGGTTCATT
>JAQBVM010000147.1 GCA_027623095.1 Verrucomicrobiota bacterium | reverse complement strand
CCGATTTTCACCCTCCTAAATCAAACAGAAATCCCTCAAAACTACCCACTCGACTTCCAGAAGACCCTGTAAAACTCAATGCAATCAAACTTTTCGGTCAACTATTCCCTTATTCCCCTCTGCACGGGGAAGAGGATGGTGAGCGCTGGTGTGAAGAAGTTGATGTGGGAGGAAAACGAACTTTTGGAACGCCGGAATGGAGATCCGGAAAACATCAGACTGGCGCGGGAGTTGCGCGTGAAAACGACGCTGAGCCTGACGTGGATCGCCGCCGGCTTAAAGACGGGAAGCTGGACTTAAGCCTCGAACCTGCTGCATTCGGAATCCTCGTTGAAGCCGTTGATTAAAAAGTAAGGACCGACACCGTCATGGCAATCTAACCGGAGAACCAACCCACTTCAGTACGGCCGGGTGATTTTGGCCGCGCGGCCACCGAAATTTGCGCGATTTTTGACTTCCACACGCTCACCGAAGCAACACCCTCAGAGCGGCGTTTTCCACGATGTACGGTGCTGCTATTCTTGTTTTGATGGGTTGGCGAGTGTGGACACTCGACTGAAGGTAGTGGTCTGGACGCGAACCAGACGGGACTTATTTTGGCATCAAAGTTTTCCGATATTTCAAATGCTCTTCCAGCACGCGACGGAATTCCGGCGTCTCGACATCGCGCTCGCAGCAGACCAGCATCAGGCTGCCGTCCGACTTGAAGTTGCCATCCCATTCAACGACTTGCTCGTCGGTCCAGGCGGGATCGTATTTGTCAAGGTGATCATCGCTGAGTCGCGATAGGTACGCCCGCAGGCTCACGTCGGTTTCGTCCATCGGCAGACCGGCAGGCATGTGTTCGTAATTAATAATGTTCTCGTTATTCATAGGTTTTGAAGAATTCTAGTAATCGCATACTGCGCTCGCCGCTTTCGACCAGTTCGGCAGCAGTGTTTTGACGCGGCCATCGTGGCAAGTCCAACAAATCTCTCTCGGCCGGTGCTCTTGGTGAAGCAGACTCGAACCCAAATGAACGTTGTGGCATGACAGGCAAGTTAACTCTTCATCGCCCGAAATGACCACATCGCGGATGTTTCGCAGGATATGCCGATCAATAGGACTTTCTTTCCCGATTGCCGCGTCTGAAACATCGACGTCAAAGTCCCGAAACAAATTGTCACCCGGAACGAAGTTGTTCGGGAACGGCAACTCGCTGGCGCGAGAACGGCCGGTCCGAATGTGACATGATCCGCAGATCGACATAACTACGCGGGCCGGGTCGTCGCGCGTTTTCGCGAGCAGAATCTTCGTCGTGTCCTCGGTGTGATCGAGATCCACGTCACCGTGACAGGAAAAACAGTCGATCGAGATTGCGGAGAATGTTTTGGTTCGTGAGTCCACTCCCGTGGAATGGCAGCCAGCGCATTGATTCGCGAAGGTCTCTGTCTCCCAGTGGGGCGCACGGAAGTCTGCGAGCCGCGAGCCGCCCTTTTGACCGGCGGGATGAAGGCGAGTTGATAAAAGATCGAGTTCGCCGTAAGAATCCGATCGCTTCAGAAATCGCAATTGATTCGTGCGTCCGAGAACGAACTCAACCAACTTCGCGAACGGCGCATGCGTTTCCGGAGTCTTGAGCAAGCCGAGAGCCTCCGGTTCGAGATTGGCCTGGCGAATGAAGGATTGATGGCGGTTTTTTGGCCAAGAAGGACCGATCTTGACCCGGTGACAAAACAAACACTCATCGCCCGTGACGTATTCCGGAAGCGCTTTGCCCGCGTGATCGGAACCCCAAGCGGCCGGATTCAGTTTCCCCTGTGAATCCGCCGCCGCACTCAACACGGCGCCCACCATGAACCACGCCGCGGCACCTCGCCAGACATTGGCCACGCTTCCACAAATCCTGGCCGTCGTCGAAAAAACGCGGGCTGACTTTCTTATCGTGGAACAGGAAAACAGGGCGAACCGCTTTCCCCTGCTCAGGCGCAGCGTCATTCCAGATCTCCATTTCTCGAATGATCCATCACTTTCAATATTACAGCCCACGAATCCGCATCCCGACATCTGTCTTAATCCTTTCGATAGCCACCTTTTGGTTCATGGGTTGGGAACACTTCCAAAGTACAGATGTGAATCGGAACCAAGGACCGAGCCGAGACAGTAACGCCGATTGGTAATCGGCGGTATCGTGGATTGCCAATCCGCGCTTCATCGAGCAGACTTTTCATGGTTAGAGAGCAGTGGGTTCACAAACTGAACGACGCAGGCCGCAAGCCGGCACTAATGAGCGGTTCAACCGTGCGGATCGTCGAGCAAAGCTTTGAGGCGGTCGCGCAACGTTTCGGGCACGCGTTTTAACCAGGACTCATCAATCTGGCCAATCTCGATCATGTCACGCAAGTGAACTCGATCCTTGTCGCGATAGGAGGTCAGTTTCATCGTCACGAGCGCCGCAAGGTCTAAAAGCCGGAATTCAGTGGCCTCTGGATCGATGGCCTCAACACTGGGTGCGGGTTCGAGTGCGTCGGCATTCACTTTCTCACCGGCAAAGATAAGGTGAACCGCGTCCCGAGCCTTAGCGCCGCGGCCATCCAGAAACATCTCGATGGTTCCCTTGCCACCCAGAATCGAGACTCGCCGGTGGATGAATCCCGCCTCTTCGAGAACGCGGGTAATGGATTCCATGTCCTCGCGCCGTACCAGCAGATCGACATCCCGTGTGTTTCGAACCACGGAATCGTCAATCCGCGACACCCAGGCTGCCACGGCATTGCCTCCGATCACGGCATAGCCGATTCCCGCCCGGCCGAGAGCGGACGTGGCCCGCATCAATCGATCTTTGACTTTTTCAATCCCTTGGCTCATGCGTTCCCAGGATACAGGGCCGAGCGCGATCTCACCAGTGTCCATATCTCCAGTTTAGGGAAGCAGATCGGATTTTCCAGCCCGGATTCTGTGGGAGAACCGCAGCAACTCGGTTCGTAACATTACAACTCAGTTCTTTCTTGGGATTCAGTGAGCGGAGCTGTGGGGAGCAACTCGACACGGTTGATCTCGAGGCCCGCGTCCTCCTCAATCGTCAAGGCGTAAATGTCGTTTAATTCCAATCCATCCGGTGAGGGAGACAAATGCCGATGAAGCGGTCGAAATTCCTCGATGGGCAAATCGATTTCCCAAGTCTCGCCAACAGGCCCAAGTGAGTCAGACTCGACGTCCACTTCGAATTTTCCAGCAAAAACTCCCCGCATCTTTTGTGTACTGAATCCGAAGCGAACTCGCTGGGCGCGTTCCGTTCGGCCCCGGATCCGCAGAATGGACCGAAACTGCAGCAATACCGGTTGCTCACTGTTCCCCCAAACCGAAAGCGCCACGGCGTAAAGCATCAACGGATCACGGCCGGGTATCGGCCAGAGCAGCGGTTCGGCCCCCAATCGGGCTCGTTCGCCGTCCCTCGGGGGAAGCGGTTTGCCAAGCTTCACGTCAGAGATTTGCAGCAACTCGCAAGTCCAGTAATTGACCGGCGTTGGTTGAGGCGTCACGGCGAGCCCTTCCCTCCTGCTCAATGACACGACCACCTGCTGTCCGGCTCGCACGACTGCAACTCCGCCATCCACAAGCCGGGCCACACGAACCGAGCCTTCGTTCACTCGCAGCATCGTCGCGGACGCCGAGGTTTGGATGTCGAACTGCGTTCCGAGCACCTCCATTTCGGCCGTCGGTGTATTAATGCGCAGGAGTTTATTATCTGGTCGCGGCGCAACGCTTGCCCAGAAATTCCCTTGCAGCAAATCGAATCGTTTTCCATTCCCGTTGGTTTCGAGAATTCGGAGCTGCGAGTGACCTGCTATTGTAATTGTTGAGCCCTCCCTCAATTGCAGTTCAAGCCAGGCGTCGCACGAGCGGGTTTCGATCATGTCGCCGGCTTCAAGGAAAGATCCCACCTGCAACCCAACTCCAGTTTGCCCGTTCGACCCGAAATACTGATTTGATCCGGCTACTTTCGCGACCCGAACAATCCCCGGATCGGATGATGGCATCATAAGGGCAATGATGGTCCCCAAGAGTGCAATCACGGCGGCGGCGGCCAACGGCCTTTGCCAGTTGTTGAACCGAACTCGCGACACGACCGAACGATCGGCGGACGGACTCGTGTCCTTCGGTGAAGCAGGCCTTGCTCTGAGTTCTTCCAGCCTGCTTTGTTCGGTCCGCTCCAGTTCCGCCACCATCACTGCTTGTTCCGCCACCTCACGAAGAATCACCCTCGCTTGAGGATCGGATCGCAGAAGGTCGGGTAATTGGATCTTTTCATCCGGGCTAAGCCGCCCGTCCAGATACCGCAAGAGAAGTTGCCAGCGAAAATCTGTGTCATTCATGGCCTCAATCTGATTTTATTCTTAGTCACCGATTTGATTCAGGAAGAGCGGCTGCCCTGCGTACGAGGCAACCGCCCTATTAACCCGCCTTCGAATAACAGCTCCAAGGTCGGGAAATCTCTCCGATACCCATTAAAGGTCACGTCCAAACCGATGACGCAGCCCGTTGACGGTATTCATAACTCGGTTTTTGGTTCGCCCAGCCGGAGTTCAATGCATTCCTTCAAATCTTGATGCAGCCTGGAAACCCGTTTGTAGATTGCGTTGAGTCCCAATCCAAGCTTCCCCGCCACTTCGTCGCAACTGTATCCCTCGTAATACCGGAGTCGCAACAACTGTCTGGATTTCTCCGGCAACGCTTCCAGGCAATCCCGCAAGGCGTCCACGCGAGCGCCACCGAGATGGTGAGCCTTGGCCACCCACTCTCGCTCCAACAGTTCCAAGATATCCGTGTCCAAACAGGCGGATTTGTTGCGATGACGCCGCAGCCAATCAATGCCTTCACGGCGCGCGGTGATGAAGGCCCACGAAAGCACGGCACCCTCGGACTCGAACACCACTTCCCGAGTCATG
This sequence comes from Verrucomicrobiota bacterium, assembly GCA_027623095.1. Taxonomy (GTDB): domain Bacteria; phylum Verrucomicrobiota; class Verrucomicrobiia; order Limisphaerales; family SIBE01; genus JAIPJX01. Next base: position 12,651 of record JAQBVM010000147.1, on the reverse strand, counting down.
GCCTTGAGCGCGACATTCTGAAAAATATCCTCGGCAGCATGAGCATCGTGAACCACTACCCATGCAGCCGCAGAGATGCGGGTTCGCCCCTTCATCAGGGTTTGCAGAATCTCCTGTTCGGACAATGTCATGGCTGCGTGAGAAACAGATTCCCTCTGGCGTTGATCAAAAAGATTTCAAAGGATGGATCGTTCCGTGCGCTACAAACTACTTCTTCCCGGCTGAATCACCACGATTGCAAAGGTCGCAATCGAGATGAATTGAAAACCTCTTGCGCATCACTGCTGTGCCGGTTGCTACACGACTAAACGACGTGTTCAAAGAACCTTGCAGAGCATCGTATTCGGAAGTTGACGTCATAACAGCAAAACGCCCGGCCGAGCAAGAACCTGACATCAACTTGGGCTCAAGATTCTTCCACTTTTTCGTTGACCTGATTTGCTAAGATGTGAATGATTTTTTTGCGCCATGCGAGGTCAAACCTCGGTGATCCCATGTCACCGAGTGGACGGTGGCTGTCATTGGACGATTGCTGAAGAGCTGTGTCCGATCCTCTGATCAGGACTTTCTCCAGTGAGCGTATAGGAAAATATCATCGCGGGAAAGATACGTTGGGGAACCCCCGCGAAGATCCGAAAGTGGCAGTCATCGTTTTTTGTTCAAGGTTGGATGGATACGATAGGCAACCCCATCCAGTGGAGAATCTTGCAATAGCGGAGACTTCCTTCACTGAAATCAGATCCCTAAATTGCCATCGACAATTTACCTAGGATTCGCGCGCGTTTACAACTCCGCGCATAAAAATCTTGCATTTCTCAATAAGCGATCTAATTCATTCAGTTCGAATTGAACGTTCTTATGAATTTCGATTCGAATCGCCGATGTAAATTAAGCGTGCGAAGTGACAGGCACGAAGTGTCTGTAAGTGTTTCGTAAAGTTTCCGGAATTCATAGTCACCTTTTCAGACCGACTGCGGCATACGCTACAGCTTGTTCTTCCTCCTCGAGACAATCCTACAGCCTGACATCTGAACAGAAACCTGGCCCACAACTCTTGTCTCTTGCCAATGCTCGACACAGCCACTAACAGCTCGGCCGCTCTGTCTGCCGCACAGATGGAAATGATCGAGGCCGGAGGCCGGCTTTGCCAGTTGATCGGTGTGCCAAGGTCCGTGGGACAGATCTACGGTCTGCTGTTCATGTCCCCATATCCGTTGTCGCTTGACGACATTGCCGAACGACTTGGAATTAGCAAAGGCAGCGGAAGCACTGGAACGCGCCAGTTGTTGACGTGGAACGCGATACGCAGAGTTTGGATGCCAGGCGAACGACGGGATCATTTCGTAGTTGAGCCGGATTTGGGGAATTTAATTCGATCCACATACAGGGATCTTCTGAAACCTCGCTTGCATTCATCGTCGGAACGGATCGAACGAATCGCGGATGCTCTTAGAAATGAGGGAGCCGACGGCAAACTCAGTGAATCGGAACTAGAAGTCTGCGCAAAACGATTAGAAATGCTCCAGCGCCTGCAAAAGAAGCTTCAATCATTGATCCCAATAGCTGAACGATTTCTCTAGCAAACGGGCATCGACCATGTTGCGCCGTACGAGAGAGCCGTTGAGCCCCTACCGCTACCATTGCAGAAGTGGTAAAGGACCTCGTTTAATGAACGGGATTCCTTTACGAAATCAAAATGAGACTTTTGCCCGACGAGGCTAACGCGATCCGCGAGGAGATTCGACAATTCGATCCAGCGGCGAAGGTCTATCTGTTTGGTTCACGAGCCGATGACGCTGCACGGGGAGGTGATATTGATTTGCTGGTGATATCCGACAACGACGGATTTCGGGAGCTTTTGCGTCTGCGCCGGACGATTCTTGATCGGATTGGCAGGCAGCAATTGGACTTGATAGTGCGCCGACATAACGAAGCGAATGAACCGTTGGTAGCGCTCGCAGTGAACACGGGAATTGAGTTGTGACCGGGACTGAACCTCGAGCCATTCTGGAGCATACCCTGCTTGAACTGGCTGAAGCCCGCAGGCACTTGGATTATTCGTTCGCGCAAGTGAAAGATCTGCCAGTCAGATTGAGTGGAGCCACCGAGGCGCAACTCGAAAGCGTAGAAGCCTTCACCAGCCGTTTTGCGCGGTCGGTGGACTTACTGGTCAACAAGGTCCTTCGCGCCTTGGATCGAGTGGAATTGAAACCTCAGGGCACTTTGCTGGATGTGGTGAACCGCGCGGAAAAACGAGGGTTTGTCGCAACAGCCAGTGAACTGCGTGAGATGAAGGATGTGCGCAACGTCATCGCGCACGATTACGCTGGCAGAAAACTGCCCGAGATTTATTTGTATTGCCTGGATCAAAAGCCCATTTTCGATCGGATTAGCGATCAGGCAGCCGCTTACGCCGAACCGCTCATACAGAGACCGTAACTGTAGCTGAAAGTATCAAATTCGTTGATGAAGATCCTTATCACGGGAGGAGCGGGTTATATTGGTTCAGTACTGACGCCTGTACTCTTGCACGCGGGTCACGAGGTCACTGTGCTCGACAACTTTATGTTTCGGCAAACTTCTCTTGCGGAGTGTTGTCGATACGAAAGCTTCGATGTTTTGCGCGGCGATTGCCGCGACGAGAGATTGATGAAAAACCTCGTTGCAAAGCACGATATATTCATTCCTTTGGCCGCGTTAGTCGGAGCGCCCCTTTGTGAGCGAGATGCCTTGGGGGCGGTTTCGACAAATCGTGACGCCATACGAATGCTATGTAAACTTGCGGCTCGGGATCAGAGGATTCTGATGCCAATAACCAATAGTGGATATGGCATCGGACAGCCTGGCATTCCTTGCACAGAGGATTCGCCCTTGCGCCCGATTTCCCTGTACGGAATAAGCAAAGTCGAGGCGGAACAGGCAGTGCTCGAACGTGAGAACAGTATCAGTTTCCGTTTGGCAACGGTCTTCGGAATGTCACCTCGAATGCGGCTGGATCTCTTAGTCAACGATTTCGTCTATCGAGCTGTCATGGATCGCGCAGCCGTAATCTTTGAGGGCCACTTCAAGCGCAATTACATTCATATACGCGATGTAGCAAGCGTGTTCGTGCATGGGTTGGACAACTTCGAGTCGATGAACGGGAGGGCGTACAATGTCGGTCTCGAAGAGGCGAATCTGACCAAACTTGAACTTTGTGCCGTTATTCAGAAGCAACTGCCTAAGTTCGTATTTATGGAAGCGGCGATAGGCGAGGATCCAGACAAACGCGACTACATCGTTTCCAATCAGCGCATTCATTCAACGGGATGGAAAGCGGAGTGGAATCTGGAGAGGGGCATTCGTGAATTGGTTAAAGGTTATCGAATCTTGAGGAACAGCCTTTACGCGAATGTTTGAACGGCTGTTTGCGATCTTGAAACAGAATTAAATTGCATATCCAGACCCTTTGATAAGGTGGATTCGGTCACGCCAAACAAACTCCTGCTTTCGGATTATTTTGAGCGCCGAGCAGACGTGATCCTGGCAATTCTTTTCGGTTCTGCAGCGGAAAACAGCGTCAACTTCGAGAGTGATATTGATATTGCCGTGCTCACCGATACCCCCCTCTCAGCCGCGAAAAAGGAAGAAATGATCGACGAAATCGCCAGGGTCGTAGAGCGTCCGGTTGATTTGGTGGATTTGCATCATGCGCACGGGACATTGCTGCGCCAGATTCTATCAAAGGGCACGCGCTTAGTGTGGCGGAATTCGGAAGATTTTGCACGCCTCATTAAGAGAGCCGTTTATGATCAATCGGACTTTCAGCGTTACATCGACCGAATTCACGAAGGAAGACGGAAACGATGGATCGGCATATAAGGGACTCGAAACTGGAATCGCTTCGGCGTTGTGTTTCACGGATCGTAGAAAAGCGACCTGCTTCTCCGGAAGAATTGGAGGGAGACTATGATCTGCAGGACATCCTTTCGCTGAATTTGGAGCGAGCGGTTCAGATTTGTGTTGATCTGGCAGCTTCAATGATAGCCGACCTGGACGTTCCAGCACCGCAGACAATGGCAGAAGCGTTCGAGATCCTCGCTCAGAACAAACTCCTCAGCGAAAGGACTGCAAATCGAATGAAGAAAGCCGTGGGATTCCGCAACATTGCGGTCTATCGGTATCAAGAAATCGACTGGCAGATCGTTTTCAACATCGCCCATCAGAGAGTCGCTGACTTCGAGGCGTTCGCTCGCGATGTTGTCGGGGCCACCGAACAGGGTTGATAAGATTTTCGCCTTACGAAGCGGACGAAACCAACTGGATCATGGCCTGCGACGAGCCAATCCTTCCGCTTTTCGAACAACGCGGGTGCCGTTCCGAAAGTGACACCCTCACTGCCATACCCGATGGCCAGCCAGTGTCCGCAGTAGTTACTCCGACGGATCGACCGGGTCGCAATACCAATCGGACGGAAACAACAGGATAAAACCAGTCGATTCCAAAGACATTGGAGCGGCTGACTTGGTTGTAACGAAAACGGGAGGGTGAAGCTCCGCCGAACCCTGAAATTTCCGGCAAAGTTAGAGTTCGACAAAAGTCTCACCCTCCGGCGAAACACGAAGATTTTGCTTAAAACGAAAATTTTGTGGTAGCCGATGTTCAAAACGGAGGAGGCACTCAGAAAGAACGAAAATCTACAGTTATTGTCGAACGTTTTTCATTTCGAAGATTGACGCAAACTTCGAAATTACCGATCCTTCCGATCAGTTCCTGAAAGCTGGAGACGGCAATCGGGAAACCAAAAGGAGGAAACGTGAAGAGTTACCGACAAAGGAGGAATAGCAAGACAGACGACCCTCGATCCCAAAGACGTTCATGGACCGCGTTCCTGCTATTCACTCCGTTCCTCGCAAGCATCGCGGGCGCGTACGCATGGTTTGTCGGTCTCCCATCTCCCGCCTCCAGTCTCCCAACGTCCTTTATTTGGCTTGAAGCCACAACGAATATCCCCGGTTACACATTCATCCCTGAATCGGTGAGCGATTCCGTAAAAGCAGGCCTTGGAACGACGAACATTCTTAGTGGAACATTTTTCCGCGATGCGGATACGGACGGTCGAAAGACGAGCGACGAGCATCCAGTTCCTGCCTCGCCCCGAAGAGATAAAAATACTCGACTTTCGACTCTGGTCACTGGACGTCCTACTCCTTCTCTCGACTCAGAACACTCGCCCCTTGACACTAAAAGCGCTTCGCGAGTAACTGTTTTCTTAGCCTCTTGGACTGCTGAAACCAAAGCACCGCTCAAAGTCCTTGGTCACACTCCCGACATTTGCTGGGTAGGCGCCGGATGGAAACCCGTTCGAACAGAGAATCCGCAGCGCATCTTGATACAACTGCCGATTGCGAAAGCGGAAGCATTAGATGCGAGACGCCAGAAGCGAGACATCAGAGATCAGTCAAACGGTGCTCTAACGTTCGAAGCCCGAAGTTTCGAATTATCCGATTCAGGACAAAGGGAGCATGCAGCCTGGTGCATTTTGGTTGAGGGCGAAATCGTAAATGACACTCTACAATTGATCGACAGACTCCCTTTGTTACTGGAGGAAGCAAATCGGGGTCGGTTTTCGCATTTGGGCGAATTTTGCAAAGCCGTTCAAGATCGCTTCTCCGTCCGCGGTGCAAAGCAGTACATCCGGTTCTCGGTGCCGGGGGCGGATAATACCGAACATTCCATCGCGTCGCTTGGTTATTTTGCCTCGCAGTGGCTAAAAATCCGGAGCTGATCGGAGAAGTTTTCAACATTGCAATCGAGGACTTTAAAACGAACTAAGAAGAATATTTGGATTACAATTGATAAAACCAAGGTGCCTGCTCTTCCTTCCAAAATCGCATCGGGAGACTATACTAGAAGGATAACCTGAGAGCCGAAAGGAATCTCTCCACTCAGCGAGGTCAGTCAGAATGCCTCATCCGCAAATGCACGCGAACCTGCTCAAAATGAAATCAGTCCCATGGTCTGTGGTCCAGTGGGCCTTCAATCAGATTTACAATAGCTGGGACTTCTACCTTCATGCTCCAGCGCCTGCATGCGAAGCTGAAATCGTTGGTTCCCTTGGCTGAAAAACTCCTATGAAAACCGAAGTTAAAAACGCGGAGACCTTTCCATACGCGAGCGAACTGATCACCGACGTCGACGGACGAATCTGTAAAGTGGTGATCGACTTTAGTTCTTACAAGGAAATGGTGGAAGCGATTGAGGATGGTAATCTGATTAAGGCAATGGAAAGGACCAAAACCGAAAAGAACCTGACCCGGGAGGAAGCCCTTGCCGAACTGGTCGGGAAATGAAGGTGCTCTATAAGCCGTCTTTCCTGAAGGATCTCAAGAGGATTTACGGGACACCAGAGTTCGATAGAATACGAAAGCTAGCGTTTGAAGATGTCTTGAACTGGTCAGACCTTTCGAAGCAACATCAGGTCAAGCGGTTAACGTCGAAGGACGGCGCATATCGCGTTCGAGTGGGTGATTACCGTGTTGGATTTTTCTTCCCGGGCAGGACAGTCATCTTTGCAAGAGCTTTGCATAGGAGGGATATTTATCGGTATTTCCCGTAATCGGAACCTTGAGACATGCTAAGCTCAGAATGTCCAATCGCAATCAGGCGGCAACAAGAAACTCCAAGAGACTGATCTTCATCAAGGTCAACTGTTGTCAATACCAAGAACTGACCCCATTCCCAACGATGCGGAAGGTGAGGCTGCCGAAACCCAGACGCATATCGAGATCGCCCGTCGATGCAATTACGTAACCGACACCGAGGCTGCCAACCTCGACGGAGTTTACGAGGAAATCCTCTCGATGCTGGCTACCATGGCAAATCATCCTGAGAAGTGGTGCCTTTGACATCCTCTCACGCTCTCAAAGTCTCACGGTCTCACGGTCTTTCATTCCCGCACGTTCCAACTCAAGTTGTCAAAAGTAGGAACTGACATTATGGAACGATAGGGACCGGTTTATCAAAAAGGGTTCTAGATTTGTGCCTTGACTGGAACCTCTTAAAAGAGCCTTTTTGAAGGTGAGATGGGAGTCAGCAGCGAAGCGATCGATTATGACGGTGCTTGGAAAGAAGCCATCGAGCTCTATCTGCGATCCTTTCTGGAATTGTGTTTTCCGGATGTTGCCGGGAAAATCGATTGGAGGACACCGGTTGAATTCTTGGACAAGGAACTTCAGGAGATTGTCCGGAATTCCGATCTTGGAAAGCAACAGGTGGACAAACTTGCCAAGGTCCGGCGACAAGATGGCGCCGAGGAATGGGTTCTATTGCATGTTGAAGTTCAGGCGCAGCCCGACGAGGGTTTGCCCCGGAGAGTTTACCAGTACCATCATCGAATCGTAGATCGATTTGGCAAGCGAGTGGTGACGCTGGCTGTGCTGGCGGATGAGCGAGAGGCCTGGAAACCTGCGCACTATGAAGAGGAGTTATGGGGCTGTCGGGTTCGGTTCGACTATCCGGTTTGCAAGCTGCTGGAATTGAAGCGTGACGAAAACCGGCTTGCATGCGGAGATAATCCCGCGGCTGTCGTCGTGGCGGCTCACTTGGCGGCGCAAGGGACGCGTGGTGATATGGAACTGCGCAAGAAATCCAAGTGGCAGCTTACGCGGCGTTTGTACGAAGAGGGCTATGGGCGCAAGGAAATCCTGGAGTTGTTCCGATTGATTGATTGGTTAATGGTATTGCCGGAAGGATTGGATGTTGAATTTCGGGAAGAATTGATCACCTTTGAAAGCGAGAAGACTATGCCATACGTAACGAGTATTGAAAGATTGGGCCGGCAGGAAGGTCGGCAGGAAGGTCGGCAGGAAACGCTGCGGGAAGATATTCTCGACATTCTCGAGGCGCGATTTGGGTCGATGCCCGAAACGATGCGTCTGAAGATCCAAGGCATTGGGGAGGAAGGGGTGCTGAAGCAGTTGCTCCGCCGAGCGGCCTTGGTTGAATCCGCGACGGGATTTGCTGAGGAACTCGAGTCAAACTAAACTGCAACCATGTTCCACGGTATCTTTCAAAGTTACAGCAGAAAATCACGAGCGTCATATCTTTGATGCTGGCTTCCGTGGCAAATCATCCTGAGAAGTGGTGCCTTTGACATCCTCTCACGTTCTCACGTTCTCACGTTCTCACGTTCTTTCATTCCAGTGGACCTTCGGTCCGTGGTCCTGGCTGCACAGGAATTCATGGAGAACGCAGACAAACCATTAGTCATCCCTATTCTGGCAGGCCGTCAGTTGGGACGATTGACTGCAAGCCGAAATCAGGCACGTTAAGGACATGAACGCGCCAACCGCTGTGGAAATCGGCAACATGATCATCCGCACACCAGGGATCAAAGGTGGCACACCACATCTCGCTGGAACAGGAGTGACGGTCCGGACCATTGTCCGGTGGTATAATTCCGGATTGTCGCCCGAAGAGATCACGCTCCAGATCGGTCACATCTCGCTGGCTCAGGTCCACGCGGCGCTCGCCTATTATTATGCCAATCAGGAATCCATGGATCGCGAGATGGCCAAGGAACAGAAGGCGTCAGATCGGGTTGAGCGGGAGCACTTGGCACGGCTCGGGAAACAGCCGCTGCCCGCATGACGATCCGCCTCTACCTCGATGAAGATTCCAGCGATACCAATCTTTTGAAAGCGTTGCGGTTGCGTGGCGTTGACGTCCTTGGCGCGCCCGACAGCGGCATGCTGGGACGAAACGACGACGAACAACTCAAATGGGCCGCAAGCCAGCAGCGCGCTCTCTATAGCTCGAATCGCGCTGACTTCTACCGGATCCATTCCGAGTTCGTGCGAGGCGGTGAAGATCACTTCGGGATTATCCTCGGCGCACAGCAGCGCTATACGGTAGGAGAGCAGATGCGCCGTCTGCTTCACCTGACAAACCGGCTCACTGCCGAAGAGATGCGTAACCGCGTCGAGTTCCTCAATGCGTGGGGATGATACCACTGAAGGCATGACAGACCGGACCTGAGTCGAGATCGTAAGAAAAAAAGCGGCGATCAAATGCCACCATGGCAAATCATCCTGAGAAATGGTGCCTTTGACATCCTCTCACGCTCTCAAAATCTCACGGTCTCACGTTCTTTCATTCCCGCACTCCCCGTTTAGAGCCTTCGGATTTCACGATTTCGAATTTGTTTCGGATTTGGTGCTTCGAGTTTCGGATTTGGTTTTGCCTACGACATGAAAAACCCGTCGTCGCTGAATGCGGCCCCGTGGCCCTGTGGTCCTACAGCCGGAAAGCTCGAAATCCGAATATCGAAACTCGAAACAAATCCGAATGTTCAAAATGAAGAGAATGTTCAAAACACCGATGGCTTCCGCACTCCCCGTTTAGAGCCTTCGGATTTCACGATTTCGAATTTGTTTCGGATTTGGTGCTTCGCGTTTCGGATTTAGTTTTGCCTACGACATAAAAAAACCCGTCGTCGCTGAATACGGCCCCACGGTCCTGTGGTCCGCACGCCCCAACTCACGTTGTCAATAGTGGGGCCCCTTTACCGCAATTGAGGTTAACAGCGAACTCCCTAATGCCTTACTTTGACAACCCGACTGCTCGTACGTTTTCCCCGAAAGTGGAAGCTTACGCTACTGATCTGCTGGAGCGACTCAACGGGATTCGAAACTCGCCCCAACCTGACGATACCGGGCTTCGTCCCCTATCGCAGAAGCAACTCGACCGTGTTGAAGCGTTCGCCCTTCGCCAGCAGCTCAGGAACGGTCGGTGGCAAAGTTGTCTCGTCTCCTGTGCGGCAGGTACAGACCAATGCTCATCTCAGGAAAGCGGAGCGTCTAGGGCTGCCGCAGGAATCAGTTTCTGACGCACCCCGGTGCTTCCGAATTTGATTTCAATGTGAAGTCTGATGTCACATTGTCCCAACGGTCCGTAGGCCTAGCACCAAGTGTCATTAGTGAGGCCCCTTCCAATTCTTTATGCTAACTGAAAACATCAAGAAGCTCTCGAAATCAGAGAAACTCCTTTTAGTGGGCGAGCTGTGGGATGACATTGCTGACACCCCTGAAGAAGTGCCGCTTACCAAAGCGCAGGAACAGCAGTTGGACGAGCGGTATCAGCATTTTTGTAAGAATCCTGAAGAAGGCGAGCCTTGGGCTGTTGTTAAAGACCGGATCAAGAAGATGCTTTGAATTACGAACTGATTATTCGTTCGTCGGCTCAGCGTGACATCGCTCATCTCGCGCTTCGCTATAATCGAAAAGAATCCGGTTTGGGCGAATGGTTTATTATTTGCCTCGATGCGGCGCTTCAAGGGCTAACTCGAAACGCCGAAATCTACCGGATTGTCCGGCATGAGTATCGGAAAGTGCTCGTCAAGCGGTTTCCTGTTGGGGTGTTCTACATCGTTCGTGGGCAAGCCGTTTACGTTGATGCCGTTATCGATCTCCGCTCGGATCCGAAACAGATCGAAAACCGACTTCGCAGTCATGGCGACGCTGAAGTCTGAATAGCTGGTATTCCGCTGATCATCAATCAACAAGAATCGGCTTCGTTTTGCGCAGAAGAAATGAATTGTCGATACCAAGACACCTTTTTGGAAAGTCGAGAGACGAGCGTCGAGCGTCCAGGGCTTGACTCGCCTCGAATAGATCAAAACACTCGACTCTCGGCTCTGGACCCTCGACGCATCTTGTTATTCCCGTGTTCCAGACTCCCCAACTCAAATTGTCAATAGTGAGACCCTCTATGGCTGCGTTAGCTCGTTGGGTTGATGGAGATCCAGATAACAGAAGGCGCCCTTAAAGATCTGGCGGTTTTGCCGAAGCGTGAAGCTTTGCGGATCTTGAGGAAAATTGAGCGATTGCGGGGAGGCTTCGTCGGCGACATAAAGAAGCTTCACGGTGCAGACTCGGCTTACCATTTCCGTTCTGGCAAGTACCGGGTTTTGTTCGATCTTGATGCAGACGTGGTAGTTATCCAAAGAATTGGCGATCGGAAGGACATCTATGAGTAGTCTGACTGTTGAGAAGCCCCCGCAGAAGTCGCGCATACAGATTCAAAGGCAGATTCGATTGGTACGGGAACAGCTTTCAGATTTGCAGGACTATCTTGACCTGTTGGATGCACGTGTGCGGAACAAGGGCAAGCGCACCTTTAGCTTAGAGGAGGTCCGACGGCAACTTGGGCTTGCGGATAAAGGTCGTGACGAGCGAGCAAAATGAACCGTGATTCCAGTCAGCGCATTGTTGGACGACAAACCACGGGACAGCAGGACTGGAGAAGTGCGGGATTACACAAAAAATGACGATTCCTTGCAGTTTGAGCTCTTCAGAGTCCGTTGGTCCAAAACGGTTCATTGTCCCGTAGTCCCAACTCAGAATCCCAATAGTTTGGACTGACCCCATTACAGAAGAGGACGAATTCAGTCAGCCGACACCACTTCTGGCAGACTAAACTCAACAAAAACGAGTTTTTCGCGAGGGTGTTTGCATCGTAGTCAATGCGTCGGGGATTTATGCCATAAGTCATCTCTGACCCCTTTTCGATGCCCTTTCGAATATAGAATTTAAAAATACACCGTATGAGCTTGTCAGAAATCAAATCTGAACTCGAAGCAATGACTGTTCCGGAGAAGCTTCGGTTAATGGAGTCACTCTGGACGGACTTGAGCCGCCATGAGGAGAATCTCAAATCACCGGCGTGGCACGAACAGCTTCTCAGGGACCGGGAAGCCCGCGTGAAATCCGGCGAGGAGAGGTTCATGGATTGGGAAGCGGCCAAACAGCAGCTTCGAGATCGGTTTAAATGAACATTGTCAACCTGCCTTCCGCCCGGGAAGATCTCGCAGACGGTTTCGTGTTTTACGAAGAGCGGGAAGAAGGAGTTGGCAGTTATTTTTTAGAATCGCTTTTCTCCGATATCGAATCGCTTCGGCTGTGTGCCGGCATGCATCGGAAGGTCTTTGGGTTTCACCGGCTTTTATCAAAGCGGTTCCCGTACGCGGTATATTACTCGATGGAAGAAGACACCGTTTTCATATGGGCCGTTGTAGATTGCCGACAGGATCCGGCAAGTATCCAACGAAAGTTGAAATTCCGTCGATAGCTGGCCCGAACTCTAACGTCCGACCTCCGGTTTTTGGTCTTCGGCGCGAGGCCAGGCACGGAAATATACCATAAGTCATCTGTGACCCCTTTCAAATCGCCTCGCGACGGTCTCCGCGGTAAATGGCTCCGGGAAATTCTACGCGCATTGGTCTCGGCATACTCTGCAGGTTCAATCCGATCCAGATCCGATTGTCAATTGTGAGGACCGACCCCTTTTATGTCACCATAAGGACGGGCTTGAAACATGGTTTCCTTCCGATCTTTGGCTTCCGGGAGGGTTTACGCCTTCTATTGAAATTCGGGAATAAATCGCCTCACAGCCAGCGGCAATTTGGGAATGCCGAAGAACTGAACAAGCAAAGCTTGGCGTTCTCAAAAGATTCTAAATGTAATCCAAGCGACATCGAGAAACTCAAAGAGACTGTTCTTAATCAAGATCAACTGTTGTCAATACCAAGAACCGACCCCTTTCAAATGAACCGTGATTCCAGTCAGCGCATTGTTGGACGACAAACCACGGGACAGCAGGACTGGAGAAGTG
>JAQBVM010000146.1 GCA_027623095.1 Verrucomicrobiota bacterium | reverse complement strand
CAATTAACTCGCTAATAACGCACACCGATTTTCACCCTCCTAAATCAAACAGAAATCCCTCAAAACTACCCACTCGACTTCCAGAAGACCCAGAATAAAAATGCCCGATGAACGCGCATATTGTCGATACCAATGTGCTCCTTTTCTTCGTCCAGAATGACTCCCGCCTGCCGAAACGCGCCGCAGCCATGATTGAAGATGCTTCGCGCCGCTCCTTGGTATCGATAGCAAGTCTTTGGGAGATATCGATCAAAGCAGGAATCGGAAAGCTAAGCTTCGAACACGCCAATAATCCCGAATTACCGAATCTCCTCCTGCAACTAGGTTTTCATCTTCTGGCCATCGAATGGCAATCGATTCAACGCGCGTCGGCGCTGCCTTGGCATCACCGTGATCCGTTTGATCGATTGATCGTTGCGGAGGCGCTCAATCTCAATGCCGCGATCTTGTCGATCGACTCAACGTTCGATCGCTATGGTGTTGAGCGAATTGGCTATTAGAGAGTCTGTGTTGAAATCCAGAATGCCTCGCTAATTGGGCGGCGCAGTGACGCGACTTCGGCTCGCAATCGCATAAGTCCCACATGGTCAATATTTGAATAACGGTTGTGCCTGTCGAGCCGCCCAAGGCGATCCCATGGCAGCAGCGCGACACGGATGAACCGCAAGGACTGGATCTTAATCCTTGGAGGTTCCGTTATCTCCGGTCCAGTTTCCAATAATGCGTGGACCGTATTGCTGGCCGGGTTCGTCCGGCGTGTGCGCAAGATTGTCATTGTTCCAACGGCGGCGCCATGCGGTATTTTGGGGATTCACGATATCCTGCCGGCGCGCCGCTTCCGAGTGTCCGTCCGGGAACATGAGAACTGTGTTACCGTTATGACGTTTCGCCGGCCACTGATTGGACTCGCGTGGATCGAGATTGCCATCCCACGCCGCGTCTGATCGGCTGTCGGCCAGCATTATCATTGAAGAGGGAGATACCACGCGGCTTTCGGGCATCTCGGCAGGGTTCGCTGGGAAGATATCGCCTCCAAGCCCGAGCTGCTGCGTTAAATCCAGATTCGGACTGCCAAGCCCCCAATCGTTGTAGCCGTAACTCATGCCGGCGCCCGGAGGATTCGCCTTCAAAAAATCGAGAACGCCGTTAAGCGATTTGTTCACATTTGTGTCCCATCGAAACTCCGGCTTGTTTGCGGGGCAAAAGAACGAAGCGCGATTGGTCCCCATTTGCGAGAACAAACGATGCGGCCAGATATATTCAGGACCTCTGGATCCGAACCAAATTGTCCCCGGGTATTTCTGATTGTCCGTCAAGTACATCGCCGCCGCCAAACCGAGTTGCCGCTGATTGTTGAGGCACGCGGTCTGGTGCGCTTTCGCTTTTGCTTTTGAAAGCGCGGGCAGAAGCATTCCGGCGAGAATGGCAATGATGGCAATGACGACCAGGAGCTCGATCAGTGTAAATGCCGCTTCGAAACGCAAGCGACCGGTCCGCTCACTCCGCTTCTCGGTAAGTCCAGACCTCCTCGCCTCCGCTTGCGATGTCGGCAGGTTCGAATTCAATTCTTCAGGGTTCATAAACGGTATTCAATCGCGATTGTTTGGAAATCGTTGCCACTCTATGCTAACCGCTCGGCCTCGACTAGACAGAATTCATATTAGAGGTAATAATTCCGCCGATCCCACAACGCTGGTTTACTGAAGAATGAAAATTGAAGGAACCTATTCAATCGACGCGGCACCGCAACATGTCTATGAGGCTCTCAATGATCCCGAGATTTTGCAGCAGTCAATTCCAGGGTGCGAAAAGATGGAACGAACAGAGGAAGATAACTACAACGCTCACCTTAAAATTGGCATCGCATCCATCAAGGGTAATTATCTGGGAAAAGTGCGCCTTCGCGACAAGCAGCCGCATGAACGGTTCACTCTGGAAATCGAGGGCAAGGGCTCTCCCGGCTTTGTCAAAGGAACGGCCTCGATTCAAATCGCTCCGGATGCAGGCGGTTCGAGACTGAGCTATTCGGCAAACGTTCAAGTCGGAGGCTTAATTGCCGCGGTTGGCTCCAGAGTTGTTGAAGCTGCCGCGAAAAAAATGGCCGCGGAGTTTTTCCAGAAGTTTTCTGAAGCCGTCGGCAATCGCGCCTGAGAGCCTGTGACCCCTTCTTGGCAGAGTTCCAGGGTTCGGCAGGAGCCTCACTCTCCCATTCTCGGGGCACCCTGAGGCCTCCGTTTCACCTTCAAAACCGAGATGTCTTACCCTTACAAACGAACGCCCACATTTAAAGTTCGTTGCGCGATCGAACGATGGTATTGCTATCCCACTGCAAACGCATGAATGATCAAAGAACTTCCTCGGTTCGGCTGACAAATGTCACGAAGACATTTGGCAATCACACGGCTGTTGAAAACCTCTCATTGGAGGTCCCGACAGGATCTATCTATGGATTTATCGGACCAAATGGTTCCGGCAAAACAACCACGATTCGGATGATCTTGCACATATTTCACCCAGACTCAGGCGAGATCGAAGTCCTCGGCACTGCCAGTTCCCGCGCCGCGAACGACCGCATCGGCTACCTGCCGGAAGAGCGCGGCCTGTATAAGAAAATGCCCGTGCGCCGAGTGCTGACGTATTACGCAACTTTGAAAGGGTTATCCGGAACCGATGCGAAGAATTCGATCGATGTCTGGCTGGAGCGAATGGGACTTCAAGACTGGGCGTCACGGAAAGTGGAAGCGCTTTCGAAAGGAATGGCGCAAAAGATTCAATTCATTTCCGCGGTTGTCGCCTGCCCTGACCTCTTAATCCTGGATGAGCCATTCTCCGGCCTCGATCCGGTGAATCTCGAAGTGATCCGAGATGCAATACTCGAACTCAAGCAGCGAGGCACCACGATTATTTTCTCGACTCACGACATGTCAATGGCGGAGAAAATGTGCGATTTCATCTTCATGATTTATAAAGGCAAGAAAGTGCTGGACGGCACGTTGGATTCAATTCAGTCGGCTTACGGCGAAGACACAATCCGCTTGCGCCTGAACGGAGGTGGCGAGCATCTCCAAGGCCTTGAAGGCATCAAGGCGGTCAGAGACATGGGCCAGTACCAAGAGGTGAGGTACAGCGGCGATCCACAGGAACTGCTTCAGCGACTGGCGGCAAAAGGCCGGGTCAGCTTGTTCGAAATCACCCGTCCGTCACTGCATGATATTTTCATCCGGATCGCTGGTCCGGACGCCAAGGAGGTTTCCTAAAATGAATAAAATCTCGCGAGTCGCAATCACCGAATATCTCACCGCGGTGCGCAGCAAGGCGTTCATCATCGGCATCATCATGCTTCCCATCTTCATGTTCGGCGGATTGCTCGTCGCGCAGTTCGCCAAAGACAAAGTGGACATCAAGGACCGCAAGTTTGCGGTCGTGGATCGGTCAGGGAAACTAATAGCCACTCTATCTGAACAAGCGATTAAGAGGAACCAGAACGGTATTTTCAGCAACGGTGTTGACGCCGAAAAGAAACAGATTCGCCCCAGATTCATACTGGAAACGTTCGTCGAATCTGACGGGAAATCGGACGGAGTCGATCTGATATTGTCAGAGAGGATTCGAAAGAAAGAACTCTTCGCATTCCTCATTATAGAATCGGATGCGCTCGACGCCGATGGCAGCAAGGGCCCGAGGATTTCCTATCACACCGAGACCCCGACCTTTACCGATCTTCCAAACTGGATCGAACAGGTGATCAACGATGAGATACGCCGGCACAGATTTCTTGAGGCGAATGTGGATCAGGCGCTTGTTCAGAAACTAACCCGGCACACCCAGGTGAAACGCCTCGGACTCACAGGAGTCTCCGCAACCGGAGAGGTGATAAAGGCGAAGGAGGAGAACAAAGTTCTTACGTTCGCCCTGCCCGCAATTTCGATGTTTCTCCTGTTCATGCTTGTCATGTCGAGCGCTCCCATGCTCTTGAACACAGTCTTGGAAGAGAAACTCCAAAAGATATCCGAGGTTCTGATTTCGGCCGTCACTCCGTTTCAGTTGATGCTCGGAAAACTGATCGGCGCCGTGTTCGTATCCCTGACACTCTCGGTGTTGTATCTCGGATGCGGCATCTTCTTTCTGGCGAAGACTGGAACACTGTCGATGGTTCCCGGAACGCTGTTCGTTTGGTTCCTGCTGTTCCAGTTATTGGCGTTAATGATCTACGGCTCGATTTTCTCCGCGATTGGCGCCGCCTGCAGCGAACTGCGAGACGCTCAAAATATGATGTTTCCGGCAATGATGCTTGTAATGGTTCCGATGTTTACCTGGATGCCGGTGCTGCAATCCCCGTCTAGCACCTTTTCGAGGATCGTTTCACTCTTCCCTCCCGCCACTCCGATGTTAATGATGCTTCGAATCGCCATACCGCCCGGCCCACCCTGGTGGGAAATTGCGCTTGCCGTCATCTTGACGACCGGATTCATGCTGGCCTGCGTTTGGGCAAGCGCAAAGATCTTTCGAATCGGAATCCTGTCCCAAGGACAGACACCGTCTATGAAAAAGCTTCTCGGCTGGCTTATTTCCCGTTAGGACTCGCGGCCACAAAAGTATCGATCCAAGTGCGGAGCGAATCTCGGATTCGTGTTGATTTACCTTTCGTAGTCCTACGGTCTTCCTAATCTTGCAGGTATGTCGAATGTGATTGCGATTGTCGGACGCCCGAATGTCGGAAAATCAGCCCTTTTTAACCGGATCGTTGGTAAGCGCATTGCCATCGTCCATGACGAGCCGGGCGTTACGCGCGACCGAATCACAGCGGAAGCGGAATGGAAGGGACGCCGTTTCACGCTTGCGGACACAGGTGGAATCGGATTGGCAATGAGGGAAAAGACCGACGACGTGATCAAGCAAGCGGCCCTCGACCAGGTGCAGATCGCGATCGAATCGGCCGAAGTCATCCTATTCGTCGTCAATGCTCGGGAGGGGCTCATGCCACTGGATCGAGAGGTAGCGGATCGCCTCCGAAAGTCGCAAAAGCAAATTCTCGTTGCGGCGAACAAGGTGGATTCAGACGTCGCTGTCAGCGCCACAGCCGAATTCACAGAACTCGGCTTCGAACACGTTTTTCCAATCAGTGCCATACACAATCGCGGAATCGAAGACCTATTGAACAAGGCAGTTATCGGATTGCCGACGGCAAAGATTGCAACAGGACGGGAGCAAGTCGAAACGAATGAAGCGGAAAACGAGGTTCTCAAACTGACAATCGTCGGAAGACCGAATGTCGGCAAGTCGTCCCTTGTTAACACACTGACCCAATCCGACCGCGTGATTGTGAGTCCAATCCCAGGAACAACGCGTGATTCCATTGATGTCCCTTTCGAAATCAAGACCGACGGCGGCATCGAACGTTATGTATTGATCGACACTGCCGGATTCCGCCAGAAGCGACGGATCGACAACTCGGTGGAGTTTTTCAGTGTCCAGCGCGCGGAAGAATCAGTTGCTCGCTGCGATATTGCGATTCTTGTGATTGATGCGGAAGAAGGCATTTCCACACAAGACAAGAAGATTGCCGGAAAGATTGTTGAGGAACGAAAAGCGTGCATCGTTGTAATTAACAAATGGGATCTCGTGAGCGAAGAAGTACTGGACGCTCGCAAGGAAGAAATTGCGCTTCGAAACGCGAAAACTGCGAGAAGGACGCGAAATTCTAAGATGACCACGCTGAGCGAATTTGGAGAATGGGTGCAGAAGCAACTTTTTTTCCTGGACTATGCTCCTGTATTATTCACTTCTGCAAAGTCGGGATTCCACCTAGAGCGCCTCATGGAAGCAGTCCGTTTTGTCGCCTCCCAATTGCGCCAGAAAATACCGACCGCGATTTTAAACCGCACGTTGAATGATTCAATCCAGCGCCGCCAGCCGATTAGTTCCGCCGGACATCGGTTAAAGTTTTTCTATGCCACTCAAATTCGGCGGTGTCCTCCGACATTTGTTCTTTTTGTCAATCGAGATGAGCTGTTTTCCGAATCATATTCCAAGCACCTTTCTCGGGACCTCCGCAAGGCATTCGGTTACGAGGGGTGCCCAATTATCCTGATTGCCCGACCCAGACCGAAGAAGAAATAATTCGAGGAGTTTTCAAGAATTCACTAGAAATTTAAGTCTCTCTTTTAGAAACACTTATATCGCATAGGAAGCCGCTAGTTTTCCAGAGATCCGTTCTCCTCAGATAATGAACCGATTCCGGTAAGAATCGAAAATGTTGGCTTTGAGGCGGTTGCAATTTTAGGAAAAATATACTTGCAACCACAACAGGTAGTGCCTATCGTTCCCGAGGTCCTCAACTAATAGATGGTTGGCTGATTATCGAGTCGCTATTCAAATCGAACCTTGCGGAACAAACCATTTCGTTTCAATGCCGGATTAGCTGCCAAGTTAACCGCCGTAAAGCACCAAGATTAACATTTAGAGATTTCTACCTGCCCATGATTGACGCCCGTGATCAAGTCGTTTCAGCGGCTCCATCTCAAAAAAGCCGCCATCGTGTGTCCGTCACTACTCGCCGAAACTCTGGCGCGAGCAGAGGCCGGAGCACCTTAAAGCCGCTCTCGATCGACCGAGTCTTCAGCGACTCGAATGTGAAACCATTTGACCAAATCGAGTGGGAAAAACGCAATGCGGAAATCACGGATGATAGTGGAAAGGTCATTTTCAAGCAGGAGAATGTTGAAGTTCCCAAATTTTGGTCCGTCCTTGCGACAAAGGTTGTGGTATCGAAATACTTTTATGGCGAACAAGGAACCTCCGAACGTGAAACGTCAGTGCGGCAGCTCATTCACCGCGTTTGCCGGACAATCGCTGATTGGGGAGTTCGAGATGGTTATTTCTCGGAAGCAGACGGCGAAGTGTTTTTCGACGAACTCACCTGGCTCTGCGTTAACCAATACGGTGCCTTTAACTCACCGGTGTGGTTCAACGTCGGACTTTATCATCAGTACGGCGTGGGACGGAATTCTGCCCGGGGGAACTGGTATTTTAATCGGCAATCCGGAGAAGGTGAACGCGCGCCGACTCAATATGAATACCCTCAGGGCAGCGCCTGCTTTATTCAATCGGTCGATGACAACATGGAGTCAATCATGCACTTGGCCTACAGCGAGGCAATGCTCTTCAAGTACGGTTCCGGCACGGGAACGGATTTGACTCCAATTCGATCAAGCCGGGAGAAGCTGAGCGGGGGTGGGCGGCCAAGTGGGCCGCTCTCCTTCCTTAAAGTGTATGACCAGGTCGCGAACGTGGTGAAGTCCGGAGGCAAGACGCGCCGGGCGGCAAAAATGAACACGCTCAAGGATTATCACGGCGACATCGAGGAGTTTATCGAAGCTAAACAAAAAGAAGAAAAAAAGGCGTGGGCTCTCATTGAACAGGGCTACAACGGCTCCTACAACGGCGATGCGTATGGCAGCGTGATGTACCAGAACGAGAATCTCTCGGTCCGGGCGAGCGATGAGTTCATGTCCGCTGTGATCGACGGAAAAGAATGGTGGACACGAACTGTTACTACGGGAAAACCGCTCGATAAGAAAGACGCTCGCAGCCTTTTCAACAAGATCGCGGAAGGCACCTGGATCTGCGGTGATCCGGGGCTGCAATACGACGGCGCCATCCAAAAGTGGCACACTTGCAAGGGAACCGAACCGATTCATTCGACAAATCCATGTTCCGAGTATGTTTTCCTCAATAATACGGCGTGCAATTTGGCATCTTTGAACCTTCTGAAATTCAAGCGCGCTGACGGAGTTTTCGATGTGAAACGATTCGAGGCCGCCGTTCGAACATTCATTACCGCGCAAGAAATCCTCGTTGATAATGCCAGCTACCCAACGAAGGACATCGCCGAGAACTCGCATATTTTCCGCACTTTAGGGCTCGGTTATGCCAATCTCGGTTCATTGATTATGAGCTACGGCCTGGCCTACGACTCAGAGGACGGCCGGGCTCTTGCGGGAGCGGTAACAGCAATCCTCACAGGCCATGCCTACGAACAGTCAGCAGCCATTTCGTCCGTGGTTGGTCCATTTAAAGGATACCATGACGCCCGCTGCTCCGGAGTACCAACTCCAGTTGCAAAAGAAAACGCGGAATCGATGCTTGGAGTGATCCAACTCCACCGGAACGCGGTCGATTCCATCCAGCCGAGTGACGAGTTTCACTACCTGAAGGAAGAGGCCCGCCAATGTTGGGATCGAGCTCTGAACCAAGGACGGAAGACCGGATATCGAAACGCGCAAGTCACAGTCTTGGCGCCCACTGGAACCATTGCGTTCCTGATGGACTGCGATACGACTGGAATCGAGCCGGATATCGCCCTGGTCAAATACAAACTTCTCGCCGGCGGCGGCATGTTGAAGATTGTCAACCGAACGGTCCCAGAGGCATTGGAACGTTTGGGATACGACACCGAGAGACGACAGGCAGCCATCGATCATGTGGAAAAACACGACACGATCGAAGATGTGGAAGAAAACCAAAAAATAATTCGAAGCCCGGTAAAACCGGAGCATCTTTTGGTGTTTGATTGCGCATTCAAACCATTTCGAGGGAAGCGGAGCATTCACTACATGGCCCATCTCAAGATGATGGCGGCGGCACAACCATTCATCAGTGGCGCCATATCCAAGACCGTTAATCTGCCTAATGAATGCACGGTGTCCGATATCTCGAACGCCTATATGCAAGCCTGGAAGATGGGGCTCAAGTGTGTGGCGATCTATCGTGACGGTTCCAAGCGGTCGCAGCCGTTGAATACGAAAAAGACGAATGAGGGTTCCGGTAGTAATGGCGCTGTGACCGCTGACTTTGCCCGTATTGAGGAGCTCCAAAAGGAAGTGCTCAAGTGGCAGCAGCAATCAGGGCAGCCTTTGCGACGGCGATTGCCGGAGACTCGCAACGCCACCACGCACAAATTCGACATCGCGGGACACGAGGGTTATCTCACCGTTGGCCTGTTCGAAGACGGGCGTCCCGGAGAGTTGTTCATTACGATGGCAAAGGAGGGCTCGACCATTGGCGGACTCATGGACAGTATCGGCACGCTCACGAGCATGGCTCTGCAATATGGAGTGCCGCTGGAAGCCTTGGCCAAAAAATTCGCTCATCAACGCTTCGAACCCTCGGGCTTCACGAAGAATCCGGAAATCCGAAACGCGGCCTCGATTACCGATTACGTGTTCCGCTGGATGGCGCTCCAGTTCATCCCCGGCTATCGAGAATCGAACAACCCGAATCGGAATCAGCCGGAACTTGGCATTCCGGGCCTGATGGAAGAGGTCAAAAAAAAAATAAACCGACCGGTGCCTGAACTTCCCTTGTCCGACGAAGAAGAAACGGCAATCAGCGAATTCTCTATTCAGAAACCGCGTAGCGACAATGTCGGCTCTCTCCACAGCAACGGAACATCGAACGGCCATCGAGAAATCCATACCTTGAACGATTCGATCGCCCACTTTCAGCAGGATGCTCCCACTTGTCCCAATTGCGGGCATGTGGCTGTCCGAAATGGAGCCTGCTACAAATGCCTGAACTGCGGCGAAAGCTTAGGGTGTTCTTAAAGGAGGCGCCTGGGAACAGAGTGAGCCGGAGAGAAATCTTCGGCTCGCTTTTTTGCAATACTCCGAGAACGGGAGGGTGAGGCTCCGGCCGAACCCTGAGGTTCCTGGGAAGCTAATACCTCCGAGTCCGGAAACGAATTACGCGAAACACTCTTTCGTCCGCCGGCATCGAATTGTATTTGCAATGTTAGGGTGATTTTGACCAATTTCTGGAATGGCTCAGCTTATTTCTGTTTTTGTTTTGATCGGGGGGATCCTCGGTAGCGCGCAACTCAAGTCCTTAGCCCAGTCTCCAGAAACGGAAACCGGTTCGTTTGTTTGGCAGACCGAGCAGTTTGCCGACCTAAGGATCTTGCGTTATCAGGTTCCCGGATTCGATGAACTGCCCCTCCAGAAAAAGAAACTGCTCTATTATCTCTCCGAAGCGGCGCTCTCCGGCCGCGACATGATTTACGACCAGAACTACAAACACAATCTTTACGTTCGGCGCACGCTCGAAGCGATTGTTAAGACCTATCAAGGAGACCGATCGGGAGAGAATTGGGACGCGTTTCTGATCTTTACCAAGCGTGTTTGGTTCTCCAACGGAATTCACCATCACTATTCATCAAAGAAAATCGATCCCGGTTTTCCGAAAGACTATCTCTCGCTATTGATCAAGAACTCTGACACGACATCGCTTCCCTTATTGGACGGTCAAACGGTCGAAGGGCTCACCACCACACTTCAACGAATCTTGTTTAACTCCAATCTGGATTTCAAACGAGTCAACCAAGAGGCGGGCGGTGATCTGGTGGCTGATTCCGCAAACAACTATTACGAAGGACTCACGCAAAACGAGGTGGAAACCTTTTACGCCGGAGTTATCGATCCCGACGACACCACGCCTATTTCCTATGGGCTCAATTCCAAACTGATCAAGAAGAACGGACACATCTACGAGAAGACGTGGAAAGTCGGCGGCATGTATTCTCCGGCGATAGAACGGGTCGTCGATTGGCTTCAAAAAGCCGCATTCGTTGCGGAAAATGAAAAACAACGAAAAGCGCTGAAGCTGTTGATTGGCTTCTATCAGACGGGCCACTTGCGGGTGTTTGATAACTACAATATCGCGTGGGTTCAGGACACCGAATCCGATATCGATGTCATCAACGGGTTCATCGAGGTATATGGCGATGCAATGGGGTACCGCGGCGCTTTTGAGTCTGTGGTTTCCATCCGCGATCCGATCGCGACGAAACGGATTGCGGCGATTGGCAGGAACGCCCAGTGGTTCGAAGACCACTCGCCGATTTTGGACTCGCACAAGAAAAAAGAGGTCACGGGGATTTCCGCGAAAGTCATCAATGTGGTCATGGAATCGGGCGATTCCTCGCCATCAACACCGATCGGGATCAATCTACCCAACGCCAATTGGATTCGTGCCCAAAAGGGGTCCAAGTCCGTGAGCTTGGCGAATATTGTCCGCGCGTACAACGAAGTTTCCAAGACAAGCGGGCTTCTCGAGGAATTCGCATTCACGGAGGAAGAAGTGGCGTTGTCGAAGAAATGGGCTTCATTGGCTCTCGATTTGGAGGTCGATATGCACGAAGTAATCGGCCACGCATCCGGACAGATCAATCCGGGGGTAGGCACTCCGAAGGAAACGCTCAAATCGTACGGCTCCGCTCTGGAGGAGGCGCGCGCGGATTTGGTGGCTCTCTACTATATGATGGATCCCAAACTGATTGAATTGGGGTTGATGCCCACTCTCGATGTGGGAAAGGTTGCCTATATCGCGTTCCTGAAAAACGGTCTCTTAGTGCAGTTGCAGCGAATAGACCCGGGCGATAACATCGAGGAAGCACACATGCGGAACCGGCAATTGATCAGCAAATGGGTAATGGAAAAGGGCAAGGGGGCGAACGTCGCCGAGCTTAGGAAACGAGACGGAAAAACCTACGTCGTGATTCATAACTATCAAAAACTGCGCCAGCTTTTCGGCGAGCTGCTGCGCGAAATTCAACGCGTCAAATCCGAAGGCGACTACGAAGCGGGCAAATCACTGATCGAAAACTACGGAGTGAAGGTCGATTCGGAGCTGCACCGTGAAGTCCTGGAAAGAGTAAAGTCCCTGAACATCGCGCCTTATTCAGGATTCATTAATCCGAAACTCATTCCGATTCGAGCTGCAAACGGCGAGATCGAGGATGTAAAAATCGAGTATCCGATGGACTTCACACAACAACACATCGAGTATTCGGAGACTCATTCGTTTCTTCCGACTTACAACTAAGCGTCGAAAGCCGGCGCCTGAAAGAGCTTGCCCGACACGCAAAGGCGGGCAAAATAGAGCCTCAAAGGGCCCATAGCTCAGCGGTTAGAGCAGGCGACTCATAATCGCTTGGTCGGGGGTTCAAATCCCTCTGGGCCCACCAGTTTAAGATCCACAATATCTTCAATGTTTTTCTAAGGAGCCACTACTTTCCATCCTTTGCCTGTTTGATATGGATTTATAAGGCGCGCCTCAATGAGGGTATTACGGTCCATAAACCACACGGCGAGATCGCCAGTCTCCGCATGTTGGAAAAGCAGGTCCGGTTTTCCGTCATTGTTACGATCGGCCACTCCAACCACCCGCCAGTTTGGATCTCCCGGGTGGGAAGGCGTTAGCAAAGAGCCCGATATCAAACGGGTCTCATTCAAATACCAAGCCGCAAGGCTGCCGTCTGTATGCTGAAACACCAGATCCACTTTCCCATCGCGGTCAACATCGCCAGCTCCGACAACTCTCCAGCCCGGATCGGAGGGCCCAGGAGGGCCTATTAAGCTTCCCAATTCAAATTCGAGACGATCCAGATACCACACCATCATGGTCCCGTTCTGATGCTGGAAAAGGAGGTCCACTTTCCCGTCTTGATTGAAATCCGCAGAGGCGGCCGCACTCCATTCAGGCTCTTGGACGGGACTCATTAGAAATGGAACGGCTGACGTGAGCTTTAGACCGTCGAGAAGCCAAACCGCGAGAGATGCATCGCTCCTCTGAAAGAGTAAGTCTTCACTTCCGTCCAAGTTGAAATCGCCGCTCCCGGCGATCCTCCAGTCTGGATTTCCGGAATTGTCGGGTTCGAAGAAGCCGGAAAACCGAAGGTCCGTTCCGTTCATAAACCACGCCGCGATGTACCCGTCCGGATTCTGAAACACAATATCCGGGAGTCCATCTCCATCGATGTCGCCGCGCGAAACCGCCGGAAAGACGACTCGCACGATAGCCTCCGAACTTATCACGCTGCCAAATTCACTTTGGAGGTTCACGGAATACCGGCCCGCCGAAAGTTCACTCACCTGTCGCAGGATCAAGTTGCGGCTTTCCTCTCCCGCGATCGACTCACCGTCCTTCATCCATCGATAACTTACTGGGGCGAGCGCATCCGCTTCGACGGTCAACGTCAGATCTGCTCCTGCAAGAACGGTTTGACTGAGCGGCTGGGAGGTGATGACGATTGGCAAGACCACAATGAGCACGGCCTCCGCGCTGACGGCACTCCCCTCCGGCGCGGTAACGGCCACGCGATAGCCTCCCTGATCCAGGAGGCGAACGCCCGTAACAGGAAGAAAGGAGTTCGTGGCGCCGAAGATTGCAATACCGTCCTTGAACCACTCGTAACGGAATGGTGGACGTCCTCCCGCTTCGGAAGTAAACACAAGATCATTGCCAAGCAGCACTCGTTGATTGAGCGGCTGTTTGAGAAAGACGGGTCGTGAATCCACGGTCAGAAACACGTTCGAACTCGTAACCGTGTTCAGTGCGTTGCTAACCACAACAAAATAGTCCGCGGAATCCTGGTATTGAACATTCGTCACATTCAAAGCCGCGTTCGTCGCATACGGAAGATTCGTTCCCATTCTGAACCAATGATAGAATATCGGTGGATCCCCTCTTGCGCCGACGCGGAATGCGACATCCTCACCTGCCAAGGCCATCCGGCCCACCGGTTGATCGACGATGGCTGCCGGCACGCGGACTCTAAGAATCACGTTTGAACTGAAAGCATTTGCCAGGGAATTGCTGAGAAAGATCGAGTAAACTCCGGAATCGGACACGCTCGAAGGACTGAAACGAAGACTGGCATTCGTAGCGCCCGGTATCAATTCCTTGTCCTTGATCCATTGGAATCCAATCGGTCTCGCGCCGCTCACCTCAACAAACAGGGTTATGTTCGAACCCTCGACAATGTTTGTGCTTTTCGGCTGCCTCGTAATGAGGAGAGCGGGATTTACGGTTAACGCAGCCACGGAACTTGTAACAATCCTAAAGGAGTTCCGCACAGCGACCTGGTATTTCCCGGCGTCGTTTGTGCTTACGCCAACCAGATGCAGGATCGAGTTTGTGGCGTCTCGGAGCGCAGAACTGTTCCGAGTCCACTGATAGGTCAAGGGAGGCGTTCCACTAGCCTCCACTTCGAACTTTGTCTGAGTGCCCTCAAAAACGGATTGACTGACAGGCTGGTTCACGATAGCGGCAGGGAAATTGACAGTTAAGACGGCATTCGAGCTAATCGCTGCTCCGTACAAGTTTACAACCTCAACTCGGTATTTGCCTGCATTGGTTTTCTGAACATTGTTCAGACTCAAACTTCGATTTGTTGCGTTTGGGATTATTTCACCGTCTTTTAACCATCTAAACTGAAACGGCAGTGTCCCCGCTGGATCTACAAGGAAACTTACCGACGAACCGGCAAGCACAGACCGATCTGTTGGGTGGGATCTAATGCTTGGCGGGAGAAGCACAACCAATCGAGCCGCAGAACTAGCAACCCGTCCAAGACGGTTCGTGACAAGAACTGAGTAAAAACCCGCATCGCTGGTCTCCAAAGGACCGATAGTCAAATTGGAAGCGGTTGCGCCCGTAATGTTAAACCCGCCTCTCAACCACTGATATGCCAAAGGAGCCAGCCCAATCGCCTGCACAGCAAATGTGACTTCTCTCCCAATTTCGTTCGTTTGACCAGTAGGCTGAACAATGACTTTCGGAGGGACTGCCTCATCAACGATCAGTGTCGCAGTCTTGCTGATGTCACCGTTTTTGGAAGTAAAAACAGCGACTTTATAGTCGCCAGAATCGGATGCACGAATTGTTGGAAAAACAAGATTCTGGTTTGTCCCGGACAAAATCCGTTCACCGTCTTTGAACCATTGATACGAAACAGGGAGAGAACTCGAAACTGAAATTCGAAACGTTACCGCTGTGCCCAACTTGACTGTCTGTGAGTGCGGCTGATCTGTGATCAGCTTGAGTGGCGGAGAAACAAGATAGGTAACAATCAAGCCAACCGACTCGCTGACAACCGAACCAAGCGAATTCGAAACGACAATGTGATATCGGCCAACTTCAGAAATCGTTACATCGGTCAAAACCAATACTGGCGAGATAGCACCTTGAATCTCCACAAGGTTTTTGAACCATTGATAACCGAGGCTGCCAATACCTCGTGCCTCGACCTCAAATTTGGCATTCTCTCCAAGCGATCGAACCTGACTTCTTGGTTGACGGGTAATTTCGACAGCCACGACATTCAGATTCGCAACAGAGCTCGCAGCGAAACCAAACGCGTTGGTTACCTTAATCGAATACGCCGCCGCGTCACTAAATTGAACGTTTGGCACCGATAGGGCTCTATTTGTGGCTCCATCAATCTCTAACCCATTCTTGAACCACTGAAATACGAATGGCTCCGTCCCGCTCACCTCGACAGTCAAATTTGCACTGTATCCGACGACTGCTGTTTGGCTCGATGGCTGTATGACGATGACAGGGACTGCTCCGGCGCCAATCGCTTCCCCGCAAGAAAACCATAGTACCGCGCAGACAAATCCAATCCACTTGAATCGCGAAAACAATTCAGAACCGTTCAACCACGGAAGGACACCGAAAAACACGGAACCCACCAGGTGATCAACAAAGGCAAATCCACCGTCTGCGTGAGCGCAGTTTTTCACAACTTTCAATGTCAACCCGTGTCCTTCCGTCGTTTCTGTTTCCGTAGTCGCCGAATTTCGGATCTCACAGAGCTTCGCCCCACCTTAGGACGAATGGAGTTCATGGTCACATAGCGCACAAAGAATAGAGTCAAAGCTCTCCATAACCCGTATGTAGTTCCGGCTTTAGCCGGTCGGAACCGCCTGCCGCCGTCGCGGCCCGAAGCAGCGCTTTGGAGCGCCGCGAAGGCGGAGAGGCGGGGCTGAATACACACCGCCTCCGATCATTGCCCTGATTCGGGTCACTTCGCTCGACGTTTTCACTCCCCGCGAACATCGGTGGGGCGAGACTCTGTCGAGCCCTGACTGGATTCAAGCGCGAGAGAAGATCAGAGCTCCACAGAGTGTCGCCCCACCATGAAAAATGTTCGTAGCCCCGATTTGCATCAAGTCTTTGGAGATGGTCCTTGCTTTCCATAAACCGGGTCTCACGGCAAACTTTATTAGGGTTCGGCGGAAGCCTCACCCTCCCATTCGCTAGGTAGCATTTGAAAACAACGGAACAGACATTTCTCTTTTGACAGATCCAGTGAAAAAATCATTCTACGATCTCATTTCAATCGGAGTAACAGCTTTCTTAAGGAGGGAAGTGTCCCACTCAATGCAGGCGGCTCCAAATTGGTCACCAAGTTCGATCAACAGTTCAGTAAGTCGCCCGCGTGCCGGAAAGTTCCAAGGCTGCCGACTAAGCCCCTCTTTGTAGGCCACACACGCGAGGGTTTTCTCTCCCAATTTTTCCAAACTCCTTGCCAGGCCAAAATAGGCATACTCCATCTCTGGACGGGACACAATCGCGCGCGCAAACATCTCTTTCGCATCTCCCGCACGGTCCTGGGCCAGCAGAGCCTCGCCCAACCGTCGGGCGCATTGCCAACGAAGCAATCCAGCCAGCTCAAAACTCAGGCGCACTGAATCTCCAACATGCGTCGCAACCGTCCGTTCCCATTCAACGCGGAACACGTTAAAATCAGTCGGATTTCCGAACGTTGAATCAACGAAAAAACAACAACCCTCGTCAAAGATCATCTCCTCCGTTTTTGACGTTAATAGCTCAAACGCACGGTACAGCGCGTCAATTCCCTCCTGGATGAATCCGAATTCCAAGCGCGCAAACCCGAGGTTTGCCCAGCTTAGAAGATGAGCAGGCCATATTTTCAGAGTATTCAACCAGTGATTTTCTGCCGCCTCTTTAAAAACCCTTTGTTGATGTTCAAGCTCTCCAACTTTCAATGCCGCCAAAGCCTCAACCACAGCCGCAGCGTTCCAATACTCGGGTTGATCCATCTTCGATTGAATCGCTTTGATAAACTCCGCGTGAGCCAAAGTGATCCCAGAACCGGTGTAAGTCATCCAGTGCCCGTATCGATAGCAACGTTCCGATACGGTCAAGCCCTTCAACGCTCGAGGCCTAGCTTGAAGCCGGGTGAAATCCAGCGATTCCAGGCGTTTCACCAGGCTCTTCATATGACCATGGAAGGACTCCGGTTGAATTCGTGCCAAACCCGCTTCAGCAATTTCAGCCCTAAGCGTTTCATTCTCCAAGTAAAAGCTTAATAGTTCCTGAACATTATCCTCTCGGTAAAGCACGCACTCCTGCCGATCTCGCAGAAAATCACGAATCTCTAAGTTGCTCTCTTCCATGAAAAGCAGAGCACCAGATGCCGCCGCTTCGTAAGCGCGAAGATTCATTTCTCGCCGGACAGAGTGATTTAGAACAATTCGAGTGCTCGATAAAAGGCGAGCATATTCCCCGTGCCAGATGTCGTAGAAAATACCCACCCGGTACTTGTCCGAAAGGCGCGCCATAGATGCCAATATTCGTGCCCGCGTTCGATGAAT
The DNA here is from genome assembly GCA_027623095.1 of Verrucomicrobiota bacterium. GTDB lineage: Bacteria > Verrucomicrobiota > Verrucomicrobiia > Limisphaerales > SIBE01 > JAIPJX01. The sequence continues at coordinate 172 of JAQBVM010000146.1, read as the reverse complement.
ATCGTAGTTCGGATTGCCAATGAATAGAACATCGTAAACCGGGGCCGCTTCTGCCTTACATTTAAACATGGCAGGAGAGAATCCATATCCTGGCCAATACTCAGCATAATCCACGCCCATTGCGCGCAGCCGGTCAACGCCCAGACCTCAAAATAAAGGGGGTCTTTTGAGG
>JAQBVM010000546.1 GCA_027623095.1 Verrucomicrobiota bacterium | reverse complement strand
CAGATGGAAAGCCGGTCCTGACGACATCAACGTCGAAGACATTGTTGATCGGTGGCGCCGCCAGCAGAGGTAATTCATGTTCGGTGATGTTTATGGCTGAGAAAATCAAGTAATGAATCCAACGGAGGCAAGCGATGCCAGCGAATGTTCAGACAATAGCTTACTACGGAGACGTGCCGTGGCACGGACTGGGAACGAAAGTGCCGAAAGGCGTGACAGCAGAGCAGATGATTCGAGCTGCCGGCCTGGATTGGGAAGTGGCCTTGCGACCGGCGCGAGGCGCACGGGAAATCAACCGCAAGGGAGAGTTCTCGCGTTACGAAGTCGTGCGCTTGCCCAGACTCAAGACAAAGGAAACGGAAGTGTTGCTGGGCGTAGTGAGTCGGCGATACATGCCACTGCAAAACGTGGAAGCGTTCGAGTTCTTCAATCCGATCGTGGGCGACAAGAAGGCATATTTTGAAACCGCCGGTGCGTTAGGCGAAGGCGAGCGCATCTGGGTGATGGCCAAGATGCCGGAAGCGATGGAAATCGTGCGGGGGGATGAATGTTTCAAATATCTACTGCTTTCGAACACCCATTCGGGCGACGGGTCGGTAATCGTGAAGTTCACGGCGGTGCGCGTAGTCTGCCAGAACACGCTGATGATGGCGATGGAGGACGGGCAGAAAGCGTATCGGGTGCGTCACAGCAAGCAAATGCAATTCAAACTGGAGGAACTCCGGAAGTTCCTGGCGATTACGCAAGACGTCTTCCAGAAGGCGGAGGAAAGTTTCCGACGGCTGGCCCGAATTCAGATGATCCATGACCGGCTGGAGCATTATTTTGAAGCGGTGTTCTCGCGAACCGAAGCGCAAAAGAAAAAGGATGAAAAGCCGGAACGTTGGGGTTTTCTGCGCAAGATGTTTGAATCGCAGCCGGACCTGCAACTACCCGGTGTGCGGGGCACGCTGTGGGGTGCATTCAACGCCATCACCCGGTTCGAGGATTACAAGCAACCGAAACAGGAGGAGCAACCAGAGCAGCGCCTGGAGCGGACCTGGTTCGGCGGCGGAGCCGACACCAAATTGAGGGCGTTGGAGAAGGCGAAGGAGCTGGCCGCAACCTGGAACTGAAACCCTGATCACGACCAAGAAATCGTATGCCACACTTGCCGATTAGGTGATCCAGAGAAAATTGCGATGAACGACGACAAGCAGCCAAAGAATGCCCTAGAGCCTTTCGCTATGAGCCCAGCCGACCAGGTTCTGCGGCAGCAGTTGAACATCTTGGATTATTGGTCCGAGCAAGCCAGAGAGAAGGCCCGCGAGACTGGAACGCATGTTCCAATCGACCTGGCTGTTATGCCTTCGAGCCTGCCGGATCGCTGGTCCCTCTCGCGCGGCGTCGAACTGCGAGCGTGGCAGAAGGCTTGCCGTGACAAGTGGTTCAAGTCCGGCAAGCGTGGCGTGATTAAGGTCGTCACCGGCGCGGGTAAAACCGTCCTGGCCTGCGGCATCATCGAGCAACTGCAAAACAGCGAGGCTCCTCAACTCAGGGTGGCGATCGTCGTGCCCACGGTTGTGTTGTTGGCCCAGTGGTATGAACTGCTGACCGAGCACAGCAATCTTCCCCCAGGGGCAGTGGGCCGGCTCGGCGGTGGCTATCAGGACAAATTTGATGGGGCGGTGCGGATCCTGGTATGTGTGTTGAACTCCGCTGCCTCCAAGCTATCCAAACTCGTTGCCAGTCTGACTGCGCCATTGCTGCTCATCGTGGATGAATGTCACCGCGCCGGAGCCACTCAGATGTCCGAAGTATTCCAAACGCGGCGGACCTACAACCTCGGCCTGTCGGCCACGCCCGAGCGTGAGGTGGACGCGGCGGAAGACGAGGAAGCCGTGCTGGTGGACACGGAGCCAGACGAACCGGAGAACTTTGACGACAGCCTGCTCGGCCAGGAATTGGGTCCGATCATTTTTGAGCTGGGATATCTCGAAGCACTCAAGGAAGGCATACTCGCGAGATTCCAACTTCAACATTACGGCCTACCCTTGGAACCGCAGGAGCGCGTCCGCTATGAACGGATGTCGCGGGAAATCACAGACCTCCGACGCAGCCTGCAAAGCCAGGTCAAAGGCCGCGGCATGGATGGCGGTGCCTTGGTGGGCTGGGCGCGCAAAGTGGCGTCGCGTGGAGGTTCGGCGCTCTCGACCCAGGCCGCCAATTATGTCGCTCTCACGGGGCAAAGAAAACAACTCGTCTATCATGCCAAGGCACGGGCATTGGCCGTGGAACGGCTCGTGGAGCAAGCGCTCGCGGACGCCGAAGATACCCGCATCCTGCTCTTCCACGAATCCGTCGCGGAGGTCATGCGGATCTTCGCTCTGCTCCGCCAGAAAGGTGTCCCGGTGGTGGCCGAACATTCGCAACTGCCGGACGCGTTGCGCGCCGAGAGCCTGCACCTGTTTCGCACGGGCGCAGCACGCGTGCTTGTTTCAGCTCGCTCCTTGATCGAAGGCTTCGATGTCCCGGCTGCGGACGTCGGCATCGTAGTCGCCTCGTCGAGCTCCGTCCGCCAACGCATTCAAACGCTCGGCCGCATCCTTCGCAAAAAGCCCGGCGAAGATCGCGCCGCCTTCCTGCACGTCCTCTACATGTCGGAGACGACGGATGAGATGATCTACGAGAAACAGGACTGGGCCGCCGTCACGGGCGCGGAACGGAATCGTTACTTTGTTTGGGATCCAACCCAACCGGGTTCCCGAC
>JAQBVM010000545.1 GCA_027623095.1 Verrucomicrobiota bacterium | reverse complement strand
GATGGGCGCTGAAACCGGAGAGCGGGCGCTTGCGGATTCGCCGGAAGCTCCCGCTGTGGCTCGGCCGCCGAGTGCCGACCGAAGCAACGCCTTCGCGCCGATTAGCGGCGACCGGCCCGACCAAAAACCGAAGCCAGCCTCGGAATCCATCATTCGAGCGACCGTCATTTTCCTGCGGCGGAATCTCGGCTCGATCTGGTTCCTGGGCGTCCTGGTGCTGAGCACGCGTTTGGCCTGGGGGAACTATTTGTTCGAGCTGCAACTGCGGCGGCGGCGGCCCATCGCCGAGCCGGCGGTGCTCGCGCTGTTTGAAGAATGCCGCCAAACGATGGACATTCGCCGCCCGCTGACGTTGCTGGAAGCGCCGGAACTGGACGGCCCGGCGTTGTTCGGCTGCTTTCGGCTGAAGCTCCTGCTGCCGGAGAAAATGATCGAGGCCTTTTCACCGGCTGAATTGCGCCACGTGTTCCTGCACGAACTAGCTCACATTCGCCGCTGGGACGCCGCTGTGAATTGGCTGACGACGATTCTCCAGACGTTGCACTGGTTCAATCCCGCGCTCTGGTTCGCGTTCCACCGCATGCGCGCGGACCGCGAAGTGGCGTGCGACGAACTCGCCCTGGCGCGCGCGAACGAAGCCGAAAGCAAGCCGTACGGCCAAACCGTGCTAAAAGTGCTGGAAGGTTTCACCGGCCCCACGGCCATCCCCGGTTTAGTTGGAATCCTGGAAGACAAAACCCAAATCAAACGGAGAATTCATATGATCGCACAATTCAAGAAGAACTCGGCGTGGCCAGTCTTGGCCACGGTTGTATTGATGGGCCTCGGCTTGGGTTCATTGACCGACGCGCAGACACAAAAAGGGGCTGAGGCTTTGGCAGGAAAGCGTCGCCTGGCGCCAAGTCGCAAGCCGGATACAAAAGTCGTCTCCGAGACCGCAGCCATTCGCAAGCTCGGCGTGCCGCCCGGAAGGATTTTGTCCGTTTCACCTGACGGCCGCTACGTCGGCTTTATGCCGAGGGAGAATTACAACGTTGATGTTTACGAGACAAACACGGGCAAGACCTGGACAGCAGTAAAAGGGACGGCGAAGAAATCGGCCTGGGCTGGCGTAGTTTTTTCCGCGGACAGCAGTCAAATAGCATACACTCTGAACGAGTCGATTTACACCGCCAAGCTCGACGGAACCGGAGCAAAGGAAATCTACAAAGGCGAGAAGGATTCGTATGTATGGCTGGTCGATTGGTTGCTCGACTCGCGAAAACTTATCGCCGTTCTATCTGCCGACACGGATCAAATCGGGACCATTGCGATCGATGGGGGCGAATTCACGGAGATCAAACGTCTGGAGAAAGGCGTGAACGTGAACGCGGCACGCCTCTCTTCCAACGGGCGGTACCTGGCGATTCGGGTCGGAGGTGACGGAAAGCAGCGCACAAACATCTCCGTTATCGAAATTGAGTCGAATGTCCAATCCACCGTCATTGAAGGGAATGTGGGAACTCTGGTTGGATGGGAACCGGGTGACTCGGGAATTCTCTTTCTGAGCGACCGCGCTGGGATCACAGGATTATGGAGGATTAATGCTCAACCTAACGAACCGGTTGGCAACCCTGAGTTGCTGAAAGCAAACTTGGGTGACGCATCGATGCATCGAGTGTGTCGGGATGGGAGCATTTATTTTAGCGAACAGAAGTCCTCGATGGATGCCTACGTTTTGGCGGCGGATTTTCAGACCGGTGAAGTCTTGAACCAGCCTCGCCCTGCGACAGAGCGATTCACTGGCATGAAGGGTGTTCCGGTTTGGTCCAAGGACGGAAAAAAGCTAATGTTTGTCGTTGCGCACGGAGAAAAACGTTTTGCCGCCTTGTCCCTCGATTCTGGCGAGTACCAAGAATTCCCGGTCGCGAAAATATTCACTTCGCCGCTGCAGAAGTATGCTTGGTCCGCGGACAATTCGGTGATGTATATCCAATCCTACCTCGCCGGGCAGAGCCACGGCATTCATCGCTACGAAATCGCCTCTGGGGCAACGGAGACGTTTGTGAAACAACACAAGGACGGAAAAGGTTGGAACTGCCATCCACGCCTTTCGCCGAACGGAAAATCGCTCTATTACACGCGCCGAATCTTCAAGGAAGGTAATGAATGGAAAGACCACATCGTCCGTCATGACTTGCCTTCAGGCCAAGAGGAAATCGTCGCCGAACTCGCTGAGAAGATTAACATCTGGTGGCCGTTCGAACTGTCGCCGGATGGAACGCGCCTTGCCTTGGTTATGTCCGACCAATTCAAGAACGACGATTTTACCGTCGCACTCCGAATTCTCCCACTGGCAGGCGGCGCGGCAAAAGAATTGTTTCGCACCGCTCCGCGTGAAAACATCAACTCACTATCCTGGACACCCGATGGAAAACGGCTCGTGTTTACGAAACAGTTTGAGAGCGACGAGAAACGCACAGACGACAAATCCGAGCTCTGGAGTCTCGATATCGAGTCGGGAAAGACAGTTCAAATTGGGCTTCATCTTCCGCGAATGCGAGAGGTCAGCGTGCATCCGGACGGACGCCGAGTCGTGCTCCAGGCCGGTTCATCTGATGGGAACGGCCAAGATGTATGGGTGATGGAGGACCTACTCCTGAAGTAGCACCCTGGCAACCATTAGCGGGACGCAAGCGCACCAGTTCTCATTTTGACCAGGAGCGCGGACTGTGTCGTCCCGACCAGCCGCAGCACGTCCGCACAATACCAA
>JAQBVM010000145.1 GCA_027623095.1 Verrucomicrobiota bacterium | reverse complement strand
GAACCCTGGAATTCTGCCAAGATGGGGTTCGACAGGAGTCTCACCCTCCCGCACAAAACGAGGAACACGGTTGAATCGATGTTTTCATCCGAAGCGGTGTCCTTTTTGGACGGGGGATTCATGGACCCAATGCGCGTCGAACCGCCGGAGGTGGCGGCTTCGACTGGACTGGTTGAGGGCGAGTCTTTCATCGAAATGAAGAACTACTGCTTCGTCTTTACAGGTGGGGACTGAAGGCCCGATCCTTCCTCAATTGTAATCAGGCGGTCAACGCCAACATTGCGGACAACATCAACACCGCCGCCGATCCAGTTCACGCGGATCTGTTCCACTGCGCCGTGCTGTCCCAGGCCAAACTGAAGTCGTTTCCCAAAATCGCTCTGGTAACTTCGCCCGCTGTGTACCTCGTCGATCTGGGTTAGCTCGCCGGCGCTAACGGCCACCCGGGCGCCGATTCCGTCGCGGTTGGATTTCGTTCCGCGGAGTTGAATCTGTATCCAATGGTTTGTCCTGATCGAGTCGTTTCGTAGAATCGTTGGCTCGCGTCGCGAATTCAGGACGACCCCGTCTAGATCGCCGTCGTTATCAAGGTCGTCAAACGCAGTCCCGCGACTGCTCAGTTTGGGCTTCAAACCATCACCGCACTGGTCCGATACATTGATGAACTTTCCTAGGCCGGTGTTCCGCAAAACGATGTTTTGGGCGCCGTAACTGGTGGTGCTGTCAAACTGGTCCACATTGTCAATCAAGTGGCCGCAGGCGATGAAGAGATCGCGGTTGCTGTCATTGTCGAAATCGACGATGCCGACGCCCCATTTAACGTGCGGATAGGTGCCGGTGGCCGCGCCAGTCTGCCGGGCAACGTCGTCGAAATACGCCCCCATGCGGTTTTGGAAAAGGGTCGCCAGTTGGCGTTGATACGGTGTGATATAGACATCCAACCATCCGTCATTGTTCCAGTCGGCGCATTCCACACCCATCGAGCCTTGGACATTTCCAAACGAATCGTACGCCAAACCCAGGAGCGCCCCGACCTCACTGAACTTGCCCGACCCGTCGTTTTGCAGGACAAAATCCGGGCGCAGGTCGTTTCCCACGATGATGTCCGTATCGCCGTCATTGTCGAGGTCGGCAGCGATCACTCCCATTCCGGCCCCGCGCAGGGATGCAATGCCGGATTCGGAGCTGACATCGGAGAAAGTCCCATCGCCGTTGTTGTGAAATAATACATTCGCCGACGCTGGGTAATGCAGCGGACCGACGTAGGCGGGAAAACCGTTCATGTGCGAGATCTCGTGTTTCGGGAATGTAAAGTCCACGTAGTTGGCCGCGAACAAATCCAGGTGCCCGTCCCCGTCGAAATCCAGGAAGCATGCACCGGCGCCGACGTGATCTCCCACGGCCACACCGGCCTTTGCGGTCACGTCTGTGAAGGTCCCGTCTCCGTTGTTTCGATAGAGAATATTCGGCCCAAAATTGTTCAGGTAGATATCCGGTTGGCCATCGTTGTTGTAGTCGCCAATGCACACTCCCAGATGGTACGCGGGATCGGCCAACCCGGCCGCTTGCGTTACATCCGTGAACCTCCAGTCTCCGTCGTTCCTGTACAGAGCATTGCGCGGAGCGGGTGCTGTGGCGGGCGAACCCGGCAAAGGCGCTCCATTCAGGAAGAGTATGTCGATTCTCCCATCACCGTTGTAATCGAACGTTGCAAGACCTGAGGCAACCGTTTCAACGATGTACCGTTGCCCGGAACTGCCGTCGGTATGAACAAAACCGATGCCGGTTTGCCGGGTGACATCGCGTAGTTGGATTGGGCTGCCAGGCTCGGCGGCGGTGAGTGCGTGGCTGAAAAGCAGCGCTGCAAGAACCAAGCCGAGTAGCCAGTACAAAGCAGTTGAGACCACGAACGGCACGAAACACCCGGAAAGAAAAGGGTTACCCCGAAAACGGGAGGGTGAGGCTCCTGCCGAACCCTGAAATCCACCGAAAAATGGGTTCGACGGGAGTCTCACCCTCCCGCGGGAAACAAGAAAAGTTGGGTCAATCGGCGTTTTCATCCGAAGCGCTTCAGAATCGTGCCAACACTCTGCCGACTGGAACTCGGCGCTGGAGTTCAAACATTTTCTGCCAAAGAATCCTGACGGGATTCCGTCCCAAAGCCCGGGGTTGCGAGGCACGAGCTACCCTGGGAAACGATGGACGAATGGCATCAACCCCAACGGGGTTGCGGCAACGAGCTTTTTCATTTCGCATCGCACCGAGCCACAACCCCGTTGGGGTTGCCCGCGCTTACTTCGGCAAACCCAGGGTAGCTCGTGCCTCGCAACCCTGGGCTGGAGGACACAATCCCTTTGGGATTGCTTGAAGACTTCCGCCGCGATGGCGGTAACGACAAGGTGTGAACGCCGCGTGCCTTTGCGTTCTCTGCGTTCTTTTGCGGCAATAATGTTTTTGTGGAACTGAAGAAATACCAACTGCGCGTCCGCGATGAGGTAAAGACTTACCTCGCGGAACTGGCGAAGCAGCAGGCGGCGAGCAACAAGCACGCCGCGCTGGATGCGTGGGACAATGTCCGCGTTCCCGGCCGTCGTTACGCGGAACGCCGAAACGGAATCGGCAGGGACATGCCGAATTTCTGTCTGAAAGTCCCGACCGGCGGCGGCAAGACGCTGCTGGCCACGCAAATCCTCGGTTTGATTTACAGTTCGATTCTGGAGAAACGGAACGGCACGGGCCTCGTCTTGTGGGTGGTGCCGAGCGATCAGATTTACAAGGACACGTTGAAGGACTTGCGCGACCGGAATCATTTTTACCGTTTCTCGCTGGAACACGCGGTGAGCCGCCGCGTTGACGTTTGGGAAAAACATGAAATCGCCCGGCTGACGCCCACGCAATTGAACGGCTCGCTGAACGTGCTGCTGTTCAAGCTGGCGAGCGCGAACCGGGAAACGAAGGATCAACTCAAGATGTTTCAGGACAGCGGCGGAAACATCGTGATGCACTTTCCGGCGGAAGATGATTCACCGGCGCACAAGGCGCTCAAGGAAAAGTTTCCAAACATGGAAATGCTCGCGGCGGACGAGGACAAAGGAGAATTCCTCGTCAAAACGTCGCTAGCGAATTTGATCCGCATCAACGAGCCGCCGGTGATTCTCGATGAAGGCCACAAGGCTTACAGCGAACTGGCGCAAAAGACGATTGAAGGTTTCAACGCGAGCGTGGTCGTCGAGCTTTCGGCGACGCCGAGCAAGGAATCGAACATTCTTTGCCGCGTAAGCGGAGAGGAATTGTTGAAAGAGGGCATGATCAAGCTGCCCATCAACATCTGCAATTCCAACGAGGGCCGCTGGGAAGATTGCCTGAGCAAAGCCAAGCTGAAACGCGAAGAACTGGGGAAGATTGCCGAAAAGTTTTACGACAAGTCGCACCGGGAGATTCGCCCGATTGTTTTGATTCAGGTCGAGCGCACGGGCAAAGACCAGCGCAAAGCCGATGTGATTCACAGCGAGCAGGTCAAAGAGTATTTGATGCAGCGGCTGGGTGTGAACGAGACGGAGATCGCGATAAAAAGTTCGGAAAAGGACGACATCGAGGGGATCAATCTGCTGGCGGAAGGTTGCCGCATCAACTGGATCATCACGAAGGCGGCGTTGCAGGAAGGCTGGGATTGTCCGTTTGCTTACGTGCTCGTTTCGCTGAACAACACCGGCAGCGCCCAGAGCATGACGCAGTTGATCGGGCGGGTGCTGCGCCAGCCGTTCGCGGAAAGGACCGAGCACAAGGAACTCAACGAGAGTTACGTCTATTGCCTACGCCAGCGCGCCGACACCATCGCCAAAGACGTGAAGAAAGCGCTGGAGCAGGAAGGTTACGAGGATGGCGATGGCAGTGTGGTGGATAAAAGCGGTGAACGGCAGGCCGTGGAAAAACAGTTCTCCTTCTTCCGCAGTGAATTCAAAAGCCTTTACCGTCCGTTCGACGGCAAAATTTATCTGCCGCGTTTCTGCGTGAAGCGCGGGGACGAGTATGAGGGGCTGGATTATTTCCGGCATCTGATCAGCCAGGTGGACGTGAAAAAGTTCCACTATGACGAATTGACGTGGGACTTGAGCGATGAAATGGAGAAGGCGAAGGATTTCTTTTATCGCGCGACGCTCGGGCAGACGAGAATGGACGCCGTCGGCGTGCAGGAGTCCGGCTATCACGAACCGGATGACACGGTGCTCGCGTGGCTGGTGGCGAGCCTGCCTTACGAGTATTACAGCTTCAAACAACTGCGGACGGTGGTGGAGCGGTTCACCGAACGGCTGTGCCAAACGAATCCAATGCTCAAAGGGCAGTTGGGTTTGGTGAAGTTCACGTTAAGAAACAAATGCCGGGAGTTTATCGAAACGGAAACGGATCGGCTGGCGGAAGCGGCCTTTGATCGTTTGTTGGAAAAGAACCAGTTGTGTTTCTATCTCGAATGCGTAGAATGTCGTTTCCAGATTCCTTCAAGCATCGAGATTCGATCCGTGGGGAAATTGCGCCATGCCAATGACACGGACATCGCCAAGTCATTGTTTGATTACGCGGAACGCGCGGGCTTCAACCAGTATGAAGCGGACGTGGCGCTCGTGCTGGACAAACACCCGGAAGTGCTCTGGTGGTATCAAAACAAGGTCGGCAAAGATAGCTTCGCAATCCAAGGGTATCGGAAAAATCGGATACATCCGGATTTCGTCGTGCAGAACGCGAAAGACGAGAAGCCGGTTGCCAGAGTCGTGGTTGTGGAAAGCAAGGGCAGGCATCTCTCCGGCAATCCCGACACGGAATACAAACGAAAGATTGCCGGTCATTTCGAGAAGATTGGGAAAAAGGTTTCATGGCAAAAACTTGGCGAGGGTTTCGACAAGCATGAGTTTCGATTTCAGATTTTGGACGAAGGACTTTACGACAGTTGGAAAGATGAATTGAAAAAGTTGCTTTGCGCCTGAGCTAAACCCAACACGCGAAGCACACATAGTTTACAGGGGAAACAAAAAAGTGAGCGGGGGTTGCCTTTCGCGCGCGCAATCCTGCTTTCAGATCAGGACACTGCCCAAAGCCGGTGTGTTTCGGCTGGATTTCCTCATGCTAATATCTCCTTCACGATGCGGGCTTCGTTCACGCCGGTTAGTTTTTCCTTCAGCCCATGCTCATCGACAAACAATTCGTCGTGGCGCAGGCCGAGCAAGTGGAGCAGGGTGGCGTGCCAGTCCGGAACACTGACGCGGTTTTCGACCGCGGCCAGGCCGAGTTCATCCGTGGCGCCATACGTCGTGCCGCCTTTCACACCGCCGCCGGCCAGCCAGCAACTAAAGGCGTTCTTGTTGTGATCGCGTCCGGCCTTTTTCTCGTCTTTGTCGGGCGGCAGTTGGGCGATGGGCAGCCGGCCGAATTCGCCGCCCCAAATCACGAGCGTCTCTTGCAGGAGTCCGCGTTGTTTCAGATCTTTCAGCAGTCCGGCAATCGGCAGGTCGGTGCGGTCGCAAGCGGCCTGCATATCTTTCGCCAGGCCGGTATGGTTGTCCCAGATTTGGCCGTTGATGTAGAGCTGCACAAAGCGAACTCCACGTTCGATCAGCCGTCGGGCGAACAAGCACCGCCGGCCATAAGAGTCGGTCGGTTCCCGGCCAATCCCATACATCTCCAAGGTCTGCTGGTTTTCCTGCGAGAGGTCCAGCGCATCGGTCGCCGACACCTGCATGCGCGCCGCCAGTTCGTAACTGGCAATGCGCGCGTCGAGCCTCGGCTGACTGGGACGCTCCCGTTTGTGCAAGTGATCGAGCCGGCTCAGCAAGTCGCGTTGCATCTTGACAATTTCCGGAGGATCGGCGACTTCGGGCCGCAGGTTGAGAACCGGCGAACCGGTGGAGCGGAAACGCGTGCCCTGATAGAGCGGTGGAAGAAAACCCGCCTGCCAGTTCTCCACCCCGTTCACCGGCAATCCCAGTGGATCGTCGAGAACGACGTAGGCCGGGAGGTTCTGGCAGTCGCTTCCCAGTCCGTACACCACCCAAGAACCAAACGTCGGATGACCAGTGATCATTTTCCCGGTTTGAATCAAATACACCGCCGGTTCGTGAGTAATGTTCGTGGTGTAAAGAGAGCGAACAAGCGCGATGTCATCGACGTGCCGCGTCAGGTGGGGCAACGCGTCGGACACCCACATCCCGCATTGTCCGTGACGCGCAAACTTGAAGGGGCTGCGCATGAGCGCGCCGGCATCCTTGATGTTCTCGATCTCACCGGCAATCTTGTTGGAATAGGCTTCGCCATGGTGCGCATCGAGCGCGGGTTTGGGATCGAACAAATCCATCTGACTCGGCCCGCCATTCATAAACAGGTGGATGGCGGACTTTGCCTTGCCGGGAAAGTGAGGGGGCCGCGGACGCAAATTCGGAGCGGATTGTGTTTCGTCCGCTAAAAGTTCCCGACCGTAGAGATGCAGAAGCGCGGCGCCTTGAATGCCAGCTCCCACACGCTTGAAAAAACTTCGGCGGGAGAGCGCCAGCGGCGATGGAACCAAGGATTGAATTCGCATGATTGCCTCAATCGATATACAGGAATCCGGCGGAATTCATGATCGTGTGGCAGAGCGTCGTCAACGCCTTTCGCCTCGCTTCTTTCTCGGATGGCTTGCCAGAAATGTCCACGTTCTTCCCCCATTGCTCGGTCAGTCTCGTCAATATTTCCAGACTGACTTTCTGTTCTTCGGCGCTGGGAAGCCGGCTCAGCGCTGACCAATAGATTCGTTGCACCTGTCGCGTCGGTGCATCTCCGACGGCCTGCTGGACTCGATCCGCGAACTGCGCGGCCATCTCTCTCACCGCCGTGTCATTGAGCAGGTGCAGCGCTTGTGGCGCCACCAGTGACTCACTTCGCTTCAGGCAATTCGGATTCATCGCGGGCAAATCAAAACTCTCGAGCAAGGACGGCACTTGTTTTCGCAATTGCTGGACATATATGCTGCGGCGCTTGCCCGACAAGACCAATCCGTCCGCCCGCGCTTGGATCGGCTCGGCCGGACCGAAACTCCTCTGATCGAGCTGGCCGGCGATCCACCGCAACGAATCGCGCAATTCCTCCGCTTCCATCCGTCGCAGCGGCATCCTCGAGAGCAGGCGGTTGCCCGGATCGAGTTGTTCGTGTTCCGAAGTGACTGCTGAGGCCTGCCGATAGGTGCTGGAAGTCATCATCAACCGGTGCATCGATTTCATGCTCCAACCCTCGCGAACAAATTCGAGGGCCAGCCAGTCGAGAAGTTCAGGATGAGTCGGCTCGTCGCCCATCTTTCCGAAATTGCCCGGACTGCGAACGAGTCCCTGACCGAAGTGGTGATTCCAGATTCGATTGACCACGACGCGCGCCGTGAGCGGATGATCGGGCTGGGTGAGCCAGCGCGCGAAGGCCAGACGCCGGCCGGTGGATTTCGCACCCGGCCAGGGTGGCTTGATCTCGAACGGAGTCTGGCCATCGGTCAATATGGAGGGAGGTCCGGGGTGGACCGGCAGGCCGGCGGTCAGGTAGTTGCCCCGCCGATATAGATAGGTTTCAGAAGATTCGCCCCGATCCCAGAGAGCCATGATGCGCGGCTCGGCTTGTCGGCGGGCTTCGAGGGCTTTGATCTGTTTCTCGGTCTCGGTCGTTTGGGAAAGCGCCTTGAGCGCGTCCACTTCCTGTTGAATCGCGGCGTTGTGTTTTTGCCAGCGCTGCCGTTCGGCCGTGTTGACGTATGGCAAATAGCGTTCGCCGGCGCCGGCGCTCGCGGCGCCGCCGTAAGCGTTGATCTCCGGTTTGAGCCAGTCGTGTTCGTCGTATGCGCCCTTGAAAATGGCCAGCAGGCGGTAGTAATCGCGCTGCGGAATCGGGTCAAATTTGTGGTCGTGGCAACGGGCGCATTTGAAGGTCAGGCCCATCACGCCGGAACCAAGCACGTCCATCGCGTCGGCCATGACTTCGATCCGGTCGGGGACGAATCCGGTCAAGTTCGCCCACGTCGGGTCGGGGGACATGCGGAGGAAGGCCGTGGCGACGAGGTTGTCCTCGATTTCCTGCGTGATTTCCGGCGCCTGCTCATAGTCCGCCAACTCGTCTCCCGCCAGTTGTTCCTGGAGAAATCGATCATAGGGTTTGTCCGCGTTGAACGCGCGAATCACGTAATCGCGGTAACGCCAGGCGAATGGCCGGGGAAGGTGTTGCTCGCGCCGCCCCTCGCAATCGGCGTAGCCAGCGACGTCCAGCCAGTGTCTTCCCCAGCGTTCACCATAACGCGGCGAGGCGAGGAGGCGATCAATCAGCTTGTCGTAGGCGTCCGGGCATTGGTCCGTGAGGAAGGCTTCGGCTTCCGCTGACTCCGGCGGAAGGCCAGTCAAGTCAAACGCAGCCCGGCGCAGGAGGGTGAGCCGTTTTGCCTCGGGCGACAGCGAGAGATTCTTTTCCTCCAACTTCTGAAGCACGAAAGCATCGATGGGATTGCGGACTCGATCGGAGTGCACGGCGCGGGGAATCATCGCCGGTTGCGGCGGACGGAACGACCAGAACTCTCGATCTCCCTTTCCGACGAGTGGATCGGCGGGTGTGCCCGCCACATCGGGTTCATCAGGAATCTCCGGCGCACCGAGCGCAATCCAGCGGATGAGCTTGGCGACTTCGTCGGTTTCCATCGGCTTCACCGTGGCTTCGATCAGGCGCGGCCGGGGTGGACATTCTTCGGCCTGAATGCGCTTGAGCATCAAACTTTCCTCCGGCTTGCCCGGCACAAAAGCCGGCCCGGACTCGCCTCCTCGCAACATCGAGACGCGACTGCGCAAATCGAGTTTCCCCTCCTGCTTGCGCGCACCGTGGCAAACCGCGCAGCGCAGCAGCAAAGCGGGCACCACATTATGCTGCGTCACCTCAGCCCGAACGGGAGTTGGCTCCGTCCCGGCCAAGATCACGGCCAGGAACAAGAACCGGTACGATGAGTGTGAGGAAATCATGGCAGCCTCATTCGAAACCGGCAATGTCCCGGCACTCATGTGAAAGTGGTGGCGACAAGATTTTGTTCAAGTGATGGGCCATCATTGATTCTTCTCCCATTGCCAGTCAAGCCAATGGACAGACGATGTTCAAAAAGCGAAACTCGCCGCCCTGCTTGACCCAATGACTCAACACGATACTCTTCCGGTGACCCGTTTAACAGGATCCGGCAAATCCGACTGCAACTTCAGCCTCACTCACCTTATGAAAACCCGCCACCACCAGCGCAGAGCCTCGAGTTCGGGACTGGGAGGCCCAGAAGCAATGAACGGGTTCGCGAGACTGTTTCCCTTCCACCAGAGGGTTTGGAGGATTCTGTCCACTGTCGCGATCGGGATCGTGCGGACGGCGCGGGCCCAAGATCCGTGGGTCGTTTACCCGGGCGGCGAGGGACCCGGGCGGAGGGGCATCAAGCCGTCTGATTTGGCGCTCCGCCCGGCTCTCTCGCCAAATGATCGATTGGAGCGCGTCTGAAAGGTCGTTTTAATCGTAGGAGCCGGGGTCGGGAAGGCTCACGTTTCATTCGGGAATCTTGTAGCAATGAGCCTTCATTCGTCGGCCCCGACAATTATTCAGACGCACTCTAATCGGCAACGCCCTTGTAACAGGCGGTGTCGCTGGCGCTATTGTCATCCTCCGCCTTGCCGGTTGAACCATCTGCGAGACCAAAATGCTTCGCCCGCAGGCGCGCGGCTTTTCGATATTCGGCATGACCGTCAGCGAAAGTGAGATTGCCGCCTCGGTCATGAATGTCGGAATACCAATCGACGCCTGGCTTTAGTTTGACATGCCAATACGTGTATTGTCCCGCACAAGCGCCAAAATCGGCTCCCCATGCGGGTCGAAGCGCGGTGTAACTCACCAAGCGAATGGTTTCCTGATTAATCGCGACCTCACTCGGTTGAAGAATTGCCGACAAGGTCTTTTCCATGACCACAGCGTTGGGCAGGTAACTGGTGGCACTTAATTCCGTCGCGTCACTTCCATCCCCAGGTTTCTTGGCCGCGGGACAGGAGTAGATTTTCGAACTCGGCGTGTTGGAGCCCACGCTCTGGAGGTAAGGCGCGATCACATAGAGACAGTTAGGCCGCCACCCGGAGGATTTAGGATTCATGAAATCCCCAATCTGTGAGGCTTTCGGGGGCATGCGTTGAAAGTCGTTTTCATAAAGAACAAAAGCGAGGCCCACTTGCCGCATGTTGTTCAGGCATTGGATCTGGCGCGCCCGCGATTTTGCCTTGGCCAAGGCCGGCAACATCATGCCCGCCAGAATGGCGATGATCGCAATCACTACAAGCAATTCGATCAAAGTGAATCCAAAGCCGTTGCCAGACTGGATTCGGGCTGTTTTCATACGAACGGGTCGGCACACGGAACTGTTGATGGGAATCGTTCTTTTTGACGCAGTGGCTTTCCGTAACAATTGCATCTCGTCTGGGTTCACGATGAGACCTTGCTCCCATCGATTTGCGCTGTCCAGCACTCGTATCAGCTCCATTACCCTTGGCTTGCGTGTCTGGAATGCGCGTGAGTTCCTGTCAAAATTAGGTTTGATCGTTCCCTGCGTAAAACCCAACAGAACTACGGTTCATTCCTTGCGTGCCGTTCTTTTTCCAGTCGTTAAACTGGCGGGACGATCCGAGGCTTTCAGCAGGCGGGAGTATTGCGGACGTGGGTTCGCATGCCTACGACACGGTCCGTTGGATTTTAGGCGACGAGGCGCGCCGAGTGCTGGCGCCGGGAAGCCTACGGTGGATGGAACGAGCAAGTGTTCGGAAGCCTGATGCCGCGGACCGCGCAGGCACTGGCACAGGATGAAATCGTGGATCTCTTAGGCTATCTGTTCCGGCTCGATGGGCGCAGCGAAGGGAATTGAATTCCGCCCAAAGAATCGCGACAAACCGGTCTTTCATCTGTGCCGGGCTCAGCGGATTTGGGATTTGCGCCACGATGGATTGCTTAATGAGAAATAGCCTCGCCGAGAGGAACCGACCGAAACGAGAAGCGGGTAGTGGATCTTGGGCATCCAGGGGCGGTCGCTACGTCGGGAGCGCTGTGATGGCGTCATGAATCACTGGCGGAACTGGTGTTACCCTGATACAAGACCGACCGTGACCACGGTGGAGGAAATCGACGAGGAGATCAGGTATCTCCTGCGCGCCCTCAATTCCTGATTTATTTGCTCCGGCGCAGGCAGAAAAGCGGTTTGTGCCGCAGAACAATGAAACAATTCCTGATTCTTGTTTCTGTAGGGATCGAAAGCAACAGTTATGAACACGTTTGGAGTCTGCGCTGGCTGCGGGGCGTCGCTGCCGTCTGAAGCACCGGAGGGGCTCTGCACTCGCTGCCTTTTTCAGCGGATGGTTGACGGCTGGCCGCTCCATTCCCCAGAAGGCCGTTCGGAGGAGGTGTTCGATGGGGCGACTGCCGCACTTTCGCAGACGCGCACCATCGGGGATTACGAACTGATAGAGGAGATTGGCAGGGGAGGAATGGGGGTCGTCTTCAGAGCGCGCCAGATCACGCTCAGCCGAACCGTAGCCCTCAAGACGAACCTGGCGGGCCAGTTTGCTTCCGAGCCGGAATTGCAACGGTTCCGTATTGAGGCCGAGTCCGTCGCGCATCTGGACCATCCGAACATCGTTCCCATTTACGAAGTGGGGGAGCACGACGGCCATCCCTATTTCAGCATGCGATTGATCGATGGCGGCAATTTGTCCCATCGGCTTAAACCACCGGGGCAAGCCTTGCGGAACGGCCTTCAACTCCTGGTCAAGGTGGCGCGGGCGGTGCATTACGCCCACCAAAACGGGGTTCTTCATCGAGACCTCAAGCCGGCCAACATCCTGATCGATGCCAAGGGAGAACCTTTTGTTTCGGACTTTGGCCTCGCCAAGCGGGCGCAGGAAGAGGTTCACGTGACTTTGAGCGGCACCGTTCTTGGCACTCCCAGTTACATGGCGCCGGAGCAGGCCCGGGGCAGGCCGCTCACCACGGCGGCGGACATCTACAGCCTGGGCGCTATCCTTTACGAAATGCTGACCGGCTGCCCACCCTTCCAGGCCGATACTCCATTGGAAACGATGCGGAAACTGGTCGAGGAGGAGCCCGAAAGACCCGGAGCGATCAACCGGGCGGTGGATCGTGATCTCGAGACGATCTGTCTGAAGTGTCTGGAAAAGGAAGCCGCTCGTCGTTATCCGTCTGCGGACGTGTTGGCGGACGATTTGGAGCGCTGGTTGAGACACGAACCGATCGTGGCGCGTTCGAGCAATTCCTGGGAGCGGAGCGGGAAATGGAGCCGGCGCAACCCGGCCAGAGCCTTCTTGAGTGCCGTGGTGGCGCTGCTCGTCAGCGCAGGTGTTCCGCTGGTGCTTTGGCAATGGCGGGAAGCCGTGGTGGCCCGGCGCGACGCCACAGAAAAAGCTCTCGCGGAAACCCGGGCCCACCAGCGGTCCATCCGGCTCCTTTACAATGCCAACATGGGCCTGGCGCAGAGCTGCTGGAAGGAGAACAACATCGCGCGACTCCGCGAACTGCTCAAAGAAACGGAAGGATTCCCGGACAAGGGGTTTGAGTGGCACTTCTGGAAGCAGTTGCTCGACCAACCGTTCAATCTGCTGCGGGGGCATGAAGACCTCGTCCGGGCTGTGGACTACTCGCCCGACGGCAAGTGGATTGCCACCGCGAGCGAGGACAAGACGGTCAAGATATGGGACGCGGCCACCAGATTGGTGTTCCTCACTTTGACCGGGCATCAGAGCGGCGTGCATTCCGTCGAGTTTTCACCCGATTCGAGGCGTATCCTGACCGGAAGCTATGACAAGACCTGTCGCGTTTGGGATGCTCTCACCGGCCGCGAACTCCTCAGCGTCTCGCGGGGTGAAGCCTACGTGTCGTGGGGGAGCAGCCGTGCTGTGTTCTCGCCGGATGGGTGGAAAATTGTGGCCGACTGCGGGCCCATCGCCAAGGTTTGGGATGCACAGACCGGAGAGGAGTTGCTCACACTGAAGGGCCATGAGTATACGTTATCTGTCACTTACTCACACTCGGGCGCACGCATCGCCACCACCGGAGACAAAAGGGATTGTCTCGCCAAAATTTGGGATGCTGAAACCGGCCAAGAACTGTTGGTTCTCAAAGGGCACACGAGCTGGATCGGGGGAGTGCGGTTCTCGCCAGATGACCGGAGTGCCGCCACCGCGAGTGGCGATGGCCCGGTGAAAATCTGGGACGCCGTGACCGGGCGGGAGTTGATGACGTTGCGCGGCCACCTCGACATGGTCTTTCGCGCGGAGTTCTCGCCCGATGGCACGCGGATGGTGTCCAGCAGTGGCGACGCCACCCTGAGGCTCTGGGATCTGGCCACGGGGGAGGAATTGCAGTGCTTTCGAGGCCATGCGGGACGGGTGTGGGACGTGGCCATGGCGCCGGATGGCAGACATGTCAGCAGCGCAAGCAATGATCGCACGGCCCGCATCTGGGAGATCGATCGGGAAATGGAATATCGAACTCTGCGCGGACATACCGGTGTGATTCGCTCCGTCACTTTTTCCCCCAACGGCGGCCTCCTCGTGTCGGGTGGGGATGATGAAACAGCCCGGGTTTGGGATGTTATCGAGGGTTTCACGGTAACCGGCTGGAATGTCGCAGGTGCTGCACCCTGCAGCCGGTAACTCGATCGTTTCGTCGTCTCCCTCCGATTTTTCGAAACAGAATCTTCCTTTCGCTTCTGTAGGAGGTGAAACAAACACATGAAAAAGCTCCTAACTCTCGTCCTCTGCTTCGCTTTGACAATCGTTTCCCTTGCCTCCTGGATGACGAATCCCGCCGAGCCGCAATATCGTGGCCGAAACCTGGCGGCCTGGCTGGATGACCTCGATACTCTTGATCGCGAACAATGGGAACAGGCTGCGGAAGCGGTTCGTTCCATCGGCACCGACTCCTTGCCGTTGCTCAGGCAGCGGCTCAGGGCGAAGGACTCATTTCTCAAACGGAAACTGATCGAAAGCGTTGGAACTTGTCCGATCCTCCCGCTGGTTTCCGCGGAGGCCCGTTACGATATCTCTCTGTATGCCTGCCAGATACTCGGCCCCGTCGCCGAACCGCTCACATCAGATATCATTCCATTTCTGGGACACAACCATCGGGCAGCCGGCGTCAAGGCGCTGGTCGCCATTGGCGAAGGCGCGGTGGATCCTCTGGTCCGATCACTCGCCTGCCCGAGTCTGTCGGCCCGGGCCGGAGCGGCGGTGGCTCTTGGCACACTGGTGGCCAGGCCTGAATCCACCGTGCCTGCCCTAATTCAACATCTGGATGACAGCCTTCATGAGACGCGCATGACTGCAGCTTGGGCGCTCGGGAGATTCGGCATTCGGGCTGCATCTGCCATCGAGCCGCTCTGCGTTTTGACGAATGATCCCGCCTACAACGTCCGCGAACAAGCCAGGCTCGCTCTGACTCGGATTGGTTCAGGGGCACCCGTCCGAAACGGTCTTCAGCAGAATCAACCTTGTTTTAATATCTACCAACTGGACTCCTGCGTCCGCAGGTGAGATGTGGAACAGAACAGATTAATTCGCTTGTTGGCAGAGTTAGGAACTGACCCATTGCCATCGTTATGGATTCTCGGTACTCGAGAATGTCTCCCGGCTGGCAATCAAGAACACGACAGATGGATTCCAGCGTGGAGAATCGGATGGCTCGGGCTCTGCCGGAATTGAGCACTGAGAGATTCTGGGGTGTTATGCCGACAGCCGCCGCGAGGTCATTGAGACGCATTTTCCGTTTCGCCAGCATGACGTCGAGATTTACAATGAGCGCCATAGATTCCCCGACATCACACCGTAAGCTCAACGTCCTTCTCAATCCTATGCGCTTCCTCCGTAATCCAGGCGATGAGAAAGATGAAGATTCCAGAAAGAAAACTACCTGTCGGCGAAAGCTCGGCCGATGGGTTTACGGACCAGTGATACTTCGAGAATTGAAAAAAGAGGAAAATTCCCCAAGTGCCAATCATCCAAAACCCAATCGATCTCAGCCGGCGGATTGTGTACAATTCGAAGACGTGCCCATTTTCATAAGCGCAGAAAAGTCGAAAGAAAAGCAATGCTCCGAGAACTTTGTAAGACATTTCAGCGAACGCGCAAATTCGAGCGAGCCATTCACGGCCTTCAATTAGACCTGAAGGTCCGGTATCAATATCGAAACTTCCGACGTAGGGAGATTTTCCCGCCAGATCGACTATTATCCTGCGGTGAGGCTTTGCGTCTGGGAAAGAAACTACCTGACCGTTTGAATTTGCACCTCTGTCAACACTGGCAGTCCGGTGATCCGTGTACCGAGGCCCCACCCGCCGCGTGCCATCTGCGAAGGGTGTGGGTGATCAATTCGCCGGCCATTCGCAAGGAGATTCAAGGTTTCGTCAAATCTTCCGCCAGGTTTTGGAGTGCGGCAATGGAGCCTGCGCAGTTGCCGCTTTTGCCCTGGAACCAAGTTGTTTGGACGTCCCGAGCCCTAGGACTCGTCGAAGCGAAAGCGGTGAATCGCTCCGCTCGTCACCGCAGTCCAAGACGCTGCCGCGTTCATCGGAGGCTCGTCAAATTCTTCGGCAGCGTAAGATTTTCAGAGCTATCGAGTCCTTGATAATTTGGGTCAGTACGGCCAGGATTTGTCCGTGAATCCTTTTGTCCCGATAAGAATCCAGATTTTCGGAGCCGCACTCGCGTGCTTCCTGATCCCAACACTTCCGGCGAATGCACAATCCACCTCCGACGCCGCGGCGCGCACTGAGGCGTTCCTTGTTCAGGCGGAACAAGAGCTCGCCGCCCACTCTGTGATCGCTGGCCGGGCTGAATGGATCAATAGCACGTATCTCACCGATGATACCGACGCCATCGCGGCGGAGTTCGGTGCTCGCGGCACGGAAATGAGAGTTCGGTTTGCCAAGGGCGCGGCGAAATTCGATGGCGTGAAGGGGCTCTCGTTCGATGCCCGCCGGAAACTCGATTTCCTAAAACAGGGGATTGTGTTGCCGGCACCTGACAAACCGGGCGCAGCCGGCGAACTCAGTCTGATCGCAACCCGCCTCCAATCCGCCTACGGCAAAGGAAAAGGCACTCTCAACGGCAAGCCGATTAACGGCTCCGACGTTGAGTCAGCGATGGGCACAGAGCGTGACCCGGGCAAGCTCAAAGAAATGTGGACGAGCTGGCACGACAATGTCGGCGGGCCGATGCGCGAGGATTATGCCCGGCTAGTCACGATTGCCAATGAAGGGGCTGTAGAATTGGGTTACCGCGATGTTGGGGCGCTATGGCGGTCGGGCTATGACATGCCGGCTGACGATTTCGCCCGAGAGATGGACCGGCTCTGGATCCAAGTGAAACCGCTCTACGACCAGTTGCACTGCTACGTGCGCGCGAAATTGCACGAACAGTACGGCGCGAACGTGCAATCGGCCGCAGGCCCGATTCGCGCTGATTTGCTCGGCAATATGTGGGCTCAGGAATGGGGCAACATCTACGACCTCGTTGCGCCCAAAGGTGTTGGCGATGTGGGGTACGATCTCACGGAATTGCTCGTGTCGAAGGATTACGATCCCATAAAAATGGTGAAGGTCGGCGAAGGGTTTTATACGTCACTCGGAATGCCGCCGCTGCCTCCCACTTTCTGGGAACGGTCACAGTTCGTGAAACCGCGCGATCGCGAGGTAGTGTGCCATGCGTCCGCTTGGGACATCGACAACCAGGATGATCTCCGGATTAAGATGTGCATCAAGGTGAATGCAGACGACTTCATCACGATCCACCACGAGTTGGGCCACAACTATTACCAGCGCGCGTACAATCATCAGCCGTTTCTCTATTTAAACGGTGCCCATGATGGGTTCCACGAAGCGATCGGGGACTTCATCGCGCTGTCAACCACTCCCGAGTATTTGGTGCAAATCGGGCTTCTGGATTCCTCCAAAGTGCCAAGTGCGGACAAGGATATCGGTTTGCTGCTGCGGCAGGCGATGGATAAGGTGGCGTTCCTGCCTTTTGGTCTGCTGATGGACAAGTGGCGCTGGGGCGTATTCGACGGATCGATCAAGCCCGGCGATTATGAAACTGGATGGAACGACCTGCGCCTCCGCTACCAGGGAATCGTGCCGCCTCAGGAACGTCCGGCGACAGCCTTCGATCCAGGCGCGAAATATCACATCCCTGGAAACACACCCTACGCCCGCTACTTTCTTGCGCGGATTCTACAGTTCCAGTTTTTCAAGGCAGCCGCCGATCAAGCGGGATGGAAAGGCCCGCTGCACCGCTGCTCTTTCTATGGTAACAAAGAGATCGGCGCCCGATTGAACGAAATGCTGGCTATGGGCGCATCAAGGCCCTGGCCCGAAGCCCTCGAAGCGTTCACCGGCAGCCGCCGGATGGATGGCTCAGCATTGATCAGCTATTTCCAGCCGTTGATGACATGGCTGCAGGAGCAGAATCGAGGACGGGATTTGGGTTGGTGAAGTCAGGCAAAACAGAATCGGCGCTTCTAGATTCCTTGAACTTCAAAAGTTGTTGTAAATGAGTCAAGTTTCCATTCGCTTGCACCGGACCGCGGGCACGGTAATTTTGTTTAAATTTATGAAGGGTTGCTGTTGTTGAGGTTGGAGAAAGTGCTTGCCAAT
>JAQBVM010000144.1 GCA_027623095.1 Verrucomicrobiota bacterium | reverse complement strand
CGCTCAACTCCATCGAACTGTTGCCGGGCGCGCTGCCGGATGCCTGGAGCAAGGATGCCGAGCCGAGAACCACGGTGCAAAAGGTCTACACCGAACTGAAAACACTGAAGGGAAATCCGTGGCCGCCGAAAGTGTTCATCAACACACTGGCCGATGCCATCGGACGCGGACTGCTAGCGCGAGTCACCGGCATCGGTCCGCTCGTTTCCCTGGCAACCGATGAGGCTGTGGAATTGGCGGTCAAAGCATCTGCACCACCACCGCCAGCGCCACCGGAAACGCCGGGACGGAAACTGTCTCCCCGAATGACGTTGTCGCCGGGAGAGTTCCAAGATCTCTCCGATGAAGTGGCGACGCTGACAACGTCGCTGGCCGGTTGCGACGTGCAATTTGAAGTGGCGGTCTCGATCAAGACGAAGTCCGGCATTGATTTGGCGACCGCCAATGACGTGCTGAGCAGAATCA
This sequence comes from Verrucomicrobiota bacterium, assembly GCA_027623095.1. Lineage (GTDB taxonomy): Bacteria > Verrucomicrobiota > Verrucomicrobiia > Limisphaerales > SIBE01 > JAIPJX01. Next base: position 17,274 of record JAQBVM010000144.1, on the reverse strand, counting down.
AAGACGGCTGGAAACTTTGAACTCGCGCGAAGCGTTCTCATCGATCCAAGCCAAAGCCGAAGTCCGAAATAGCGGCATACTTGCGGCGATCCACAACCTCTGAACGCCGTCCGAGCATGAACACAAAGCGGGAAAAAGGGCACTAGAGGAAGAGAAGCATGCCCGCTGCACAAGTTCTCGATAGTCACGCGCTGCTCGCCCTGTTAGGCGACGAATCGGGAGCGGAAGCGGTGGCCGCCATTCTTGAAAAGGCCGGTCTGCGCGACCAACCGGTTCACATGACCGAAGCGAACTACGCCGAGGTGCAGCACATCATCCGGCGCAAAGACGGCGATGCCGCGTGGCGGACGATTGCCGGCGAACCGGCGTCGATCGGAAACCCGTCACGGTAATGCGTTGAGGGATGTCAGATCGAATTCGAACTTTTCTTTGGCATCCATCATTTCCTTCCAGGTGACTTCGCGGCCTTTGTAGGCGGCCGTGCGTCCCAGAATTGTGGTGAGATTGCTCCGCACGCTTTCCCGCACGGTTCCATTGGTGTTGTCGCCGCTGCGAATCAGATTGCAAAACGTGGCGATGTTGTTGACGGCGCCGTCGGTGTAAAGATTCAGCAATCTCCCGCCGTTGTAGCCGTCCTCGTTCCCTTTGACCGTAACGGTGCCGAAGTAATGGGTGTCGATGGTTCCCTTGTGCCCGTACATGCGGCAGCAGATGTCGTCCCAGCTGAAGCCGTATTGCTTGGAGCAGAAACTGAGCAGAATTCCATGGGGAAACCAGTACGTGACCGAGAAATGGTCCCAGCAGGTCCCTCCCAGCCCGCGCCCCTCGCCGCCCGCGCCCACTGCTTTGACCGGGTCAGCGCCGATGATCCTGCAGGCCACGTCCAAGGCATGGATATTCTGCTCGGTGATGACGTCGCCGGAGAGGACTCGGCTCAGGCCCCAAGCCCGCAGTTGGGTTTCCGGATTGCCGGGATTTGCGTTCAATACTTTGGACATGCCGCCCCATGTCGGCCCGCACAGATACGTCGCCTCGCCGGAAACGAGTCGCCCGATCATCCCCTCCTTCACATGGCGGATCGCTTCCTGATAGGACGGATGCGCCCGGGTCTGGAAATCGACGAGGAAGCAGAGATTCTTGGCCGAGGCGCGGCGTCCGCTCTCTTCCATGGAGAGGCAGCCGGGCACGTCCACGGCAATCGGTTTGGCGCAAAAGACATGCTTGCCGGCATCCACGGCGTCGGCGGCGTGCATGGGATGGAAGTAGGGCGGCGAGTAAGAGGCGAGGGTGAGCGAAGTTGTTTTCTGCTCGAGGGTGTCTTCATAAATGTGGGGTTTCCGGAGGTTGATCAGCACCTGCATTGGTTCATTGTTATCGCATTGTTATAGCCTCCAAGACCGGAACTTTTTCATTGATCGAGGTCAAGCCGCCTCCCGCCAATCGGGCGTCCCAGCTACTCTGGAACCTCGCCCAGCGATTTCTTCCGCAAGGCTGGACCAGACGGCGGAATGGAATCTGGCGGATGGATTACTGCAGTTCCCAAGGTCCTTTTGAGTCCGAGAATTGAATCACGAACAGGATTCCTTCATTGGTTGAACTATCTGACTTTTTCTATATTGACTGATATTTAATAGAAAGTCAGATTGTGCTCCGTGAGCACGACATCAAAAATCGATTCCGTCTGGTTCACCACCAAAGGGCAAGTGGTCATCCCGGCCTGGCTTCGCAAACAGTTCCGCATCGAGGACGGAACCAAAGCCGTGGTTCAGGCCACGCCCGAAGGCATTCTTCTCAAACCGGTGACCTCCGTGACCATTCAACGGCTCCGCGGCATTCTGAAGCGCAAGCCGGGAGAGAAAACTCTGGCGCAGGAGTGGGCGGAACACAAAGCGGAAGAAAAGGCACTGGAGGAAGCGAAGTATGCCCGCGGCACCCGTTCTCGATAGTCACGCGCTGCTTGCCCTGTTGCGCGACGAACCAGGGGCGGAAGCGGTCGCCACCCTTCTCGAAAAGGCCGGTCAGCGCGACCAACCGCTTCACATGACCGAAGCGAACTACGCCGAGGTGCAGTACACGATCCGGCGCAAAGACGGAGACGCCGCGTGGCGGACGATTGCCGGCGCGCTTGTTGCGGCGCCAATTCAATTCCATCCCGTGGATCGCCATTTGGCAAACCTCGCCGCCGATTTCAAAACCCGTTTCAAAATGAGCCTGGCCGACGCTTTTGCCGCGGCGTTGGCGAAAGAGAAGAAAGCCGAACTCGTCACCGGCGACCCGGAGTTCAAGGCTTTGGAGAAGGAGCTTAAAATCGTCTGGCTGAAATGACCTCGTGCGTATCCCGGCCGGATTGAAACCCTACCTCCAACGCGAGTTCAGATTACTCATGACGGACGGACAGTGGCAGGTCGGCTGGTTATCAAGGAGAGTCAAGCATGGGGTCTTGGACTTTTTTTCCGGTGGCGCGATGTTCAACCGGTGCCACTGGCTGCGCGTGGACCAAGGCCGTGACGACACATCGCTCTTGAAGCAAGGCGTGCCGCGCAGATCCGTTGTTTCAACTCACGGGCTATTTGGGTTGGCTATGGATTGTTCGGGATCAGGCGCGACGGCGGAACGCGCGGAGAAACTCTCCACCGGTGCGTCAAATAGCCCGTCTGTGAAATCGAGTTGGTAAATCATTCCAGGGTAGCCCACGACGTATAGGCCGCCGGTTTCATCCGTGCCGAAGGACGTGATGGCCTGGGGCGAAGTAGCGACCTGCCGAATGGTTTGAAGCGATCGATGGTCCTGGGTCAGCCCCCAAATGCGCCTCGATTGATAATCGCCAAAGATATAGACCCCGTAAAATGCCGAGTGTTTGTCGCCGCGATAGACGTAGCCGCCCGTCACCGCAGAACCGTGCTTGCGTCGGCTGGCGAAAATCGGCGGTACGTAAACGGCGCCTTCCTTGCGATGCCTGTTGGAGAACAATTCGAAGCCCTCGTAAACATTCCAGCCGTGATTTTCTCCACGGCGGACGATGCCTATTTCATCTCCTCGCTCCTGCCCCAGATCCGCCACCCAGAGATCGCCCGTGACACGGTCAAAACTGAATCGCCACGGCTCGCGCAATCCATACGCCCAAATCTCCGGGCGCGCGTCCGGTTGCCTCACGAATGGATTGTCGTCCGGGATGCCGTAGGCCAGGCCCGGGTCGCACCGGTCCACGTCGATGCGAAGCATCTTGCCGAAAAGGAGCCGCAGGTCCTGGGCATATCCTTGCGGGTCGAAGTTCGGAGCCGAGTCGCCCATTCCCAGATAGAGAAAGCCATCCGGCCCAAACTCAATGCAGCCTCCGTTGTGATGCTCAGCGACGGCCACGATCTTCAACAACCGCCGGGCTGGCTCGCCAGAATCCTTCTGGAAGTTCGGCGCAAACCGTCTCTCGACGAGCACCGTGGCGATCTTGCCGTCCTCGAACACCTGCTGTTTCAGATAATACTTTCGATTCGTGCTGAACTGTGGATGAAAGGCCAACCCAAGGAGGCCATTCGGCCCTCGCGCGCTGAATGTCTCCGGGGTGAAGTCCGCAAACACGCTCGTCGCGTCTCCGTCCGACTGCTTTTCCAACAACCAGATGATCCCGGTCTGATGAGCCACCAGGAACCGCTGCTTGAAGCCCGGAACTTGGCCGAACCAAACCAAACCGGACTGGGCGCCGCGCGCTGCGTTCTTCGGAGTGGACGGCGCACGAAGATCCTCGTTGAGGAATGGTCGCAGCGGGATGGGCCGCGTCAGTTGCGGAATGGTATCTGGCATCCCCCGGTGGCTCCAGAACGCATTCAGGGGTTGTTTGAGGATCACAAGATACTCGATCAGATCCGTGAGTTCCTGCTTTGACAGGCCCGCCTGCAATCCCTCGGGCATGAGGGAAACGCTGCTGCCGCGCTGTTCCTGAATGTCATCGGTGGCGACGCGAATCCTTTGTCCGTCCGCGCCCATCAATTCAACCCTGGAGTCTGTCACCTGTTTCAGCACACCCTGGTATTCCTCGCCGGATTTGGTCTCCACCAGCGTCGTGCTGTAGCCGATCGCAATGGTGGCTGAGGGCATAAGCACCGCATCGATGAGATCGCGGCGCGAAAACTGATCTCCAACCCCGGACAGATCTGGTCCGGCCCTGGGATCCTTGCCGTCGACGGAGTAACACTTTGAACAGGCGACGCGCTGTTCATCCCCAAAAAGTAATTTGCCTTGGGCAGCATCCCCGTCGTGCTGCATGGCGAACTGACGATACTCCTTCGTAGTTGTCGGTCTTCCCATCACGGGTGAACTTTGGGCAAATGCGGGAAGGGTGCTGCCCGACAAGCAGGCAAGGAGCGCGAAAGAGAGCCAGTGCCGGCCTGCGATTGGCAAGGCTGTCATGGTTGCGCCGTCGCCCGTGCAAGGATCGAGCGTCACATCTGGTGGTATCGTGCCAGAACGGAGCGAGAGTGCCCCAGCCATCTGCCCGGGAACAGCGGTTCTGCCATGGCCGGAGGTGACTTTTGCCGGCTCGTTCATTTGGTTCCCAGGCGGCGTCTGAGTTGCGCCTCATACAGGTTCTGCGGCTGAAGCTCTGGCGGTGGGATGGCTTCGAACCACTTTCCATCCAGGGCGACTTCCGTCGGCTGTTTCGTCTGGAGACCCACCAGATTCATTGTCGGCGGACCAAATGCGGCGGGCGGATAGCTCAGCGGACTGGCGGAACGAATGTTCCAGAACGTTCCCCGCGCGCCGCAGTGTTTGCCGAGCGCCGCGCCACCACCGCATTTCCACAATCGTGTGCCGGCACCGGCGTCGAGGTCGGTGAACAGGTTTTCGTTCGGCGCGTAGCGGTGATGGTCCAGGCTCAGATCCGCGCCACGGCCTCGCGCGATGACGTTGCCCGAGCAATACCCGCTCACGGTGATGTCGTGGATGAACCGCGTTCGGATGTCGACGTTCATCACCAGATTGTCGGTGCCGCTCAAGGAGATGCCGTGGTGGCCGTTGCATTTCTGGTTGTCCAGTGGCCGTTCGGATTCGAGCACGACGCCGTCCACGGTGTTGAACGCGCCGCTCACATAGGGGCCGCTGTCGGCGTTGCGGACCCGAATGTTGCGCACCCAGCAATGCGCCACGCCACTTAGCGTGACGGGATTGAAGCCGAGTTCGGTGAAGTGGCCTTTGTAGGGAGTCACCGGAAACTCGAAACCGATGTGCTCCACACCGCTCTCCGTCACTGTGGGCTCGAACGCGCGCAGCCGTGGCTTCCATTCCTGCCGCAGATCGGATCGCAAGGGACGATCCAGCGTCACACGGTCGCCATCGATGGACTTGACGCGGGCGACGAGCGAAGTGCGCGCCCGTCCCTTCAGGTTTTCCACCGGCCCGGCGTCTCCCGAGTAAAGGTGAACAGCCAGCGAGTTGTCCGGCAGGTCGGACTGATAAACTTCGACCTCCTGGCCGACGCGAAGCTTTGCCGCGGACGAGACCGTCACTGCCTTTTCACCGCGAGGGATTGTGCCGGAGATTTCCGCCAGCACCTGCGACCCGAACCCGCCACGCACCACGACAAACCCGCCTGACCACGAATAGTTCGACGTGCGCTGGCCGGTGGTGGTCGCCCCCCAGTTGGGTTTGATGTCATTGAGCGGGGTCGGAAAGACGAGCACGGTCTTGTCCGGGCCCGCGCCGCGCAACACGACGCCTGAGCGCGTGATCTCCAGCAGGTCTGTAATGCGGTAACGTCCCGGCGGCACCTCGATGGCGCCGCGCTCCACCTTCGCGAGCGCGGCCAGAAATGCCTTGGTGTCGTCGATCACGCCGTCCCCCTTCGCGCCAAAGTCCCTCACGCTCACGCCGGGCGGTACGTTCGGCAGGGCCTTCTCGCCACGATGATAACCGGCGTGGGAGAAATCCGGCAGACGGCTTTGAGGCGACCACTTCTCACCGGCTGCGCCCCAGAGCATCGAATGTTTGGCGGCGAAGAGTTGGCCGCCCATGAGGGCGGCGAGTCCGATGGATAGGAGGATGGCTTTCATAAACCTCACAAAATTCGCTTCGCGCGGTTCGAGGCATTGATCTGAGTCAACCTTCGTCGCAGCTGAATTCAATCGCCCGTTGACGATTCATGGATGGAAGGGCTGCAACGCCCGGAAACGGCGGATGTGGCGGCTGTCGCGGGAGGCGTATTGATGAGTCAGTCCCCAGGCAACGGCGTCAAGCGGATCCACTTCCGTGGCGAGGTCACGGACGAGTCCGGCCGCTTCGGGTCCGCAGTGCCGTCCACTGACGACGGGTCAACCGATCATATTGAAAAAGATTCGGCGCCACCGCGAAGACTTCTCTCAAAACTGACGGCTTCGGGTCCCCCCGCGCTTCCTTGATCTTGATCAAATTCATGGGGGCGGTGCGGCAGTAAGCTCCCTGTTGGCCCACAGAAACAGGCGGAGAAGGGCGAGGAATGAGACCGACACAGAAGCAATTCCCCGCGAAGGGCCGAGCGTCGTACGCGCCATAACCTATCAGTTTATGAGGACTCCCTGGATCACGGTCATGACGATGGCTCTCCTTGCAGCCAGTCCGTTCGCCACCCTCTCTCAACCCGGCGTGGGCCCGCCGCCGGGCGAACGGCGCGGCAATGGGGAGGCCCTATTCCCGTCGCACACCATCCCCAAGAATGAGCGTGAGAAGGCAATTCTCGCTGTTCTGGATGACATGGACAAGCGCCAGCGGCGTGGCAGCATGAGTGTGCCCCCCAACGACGGGCGGCTGCTGCGCATCCTCGCCGAATCGACGGGCGCGAAGCATGTGGTGGAACTGGGCACGTCCATCGGTTACTCGGGGCTTTGGTTCTGCCTGGCGCTTGAGGGGACCGGCGGCAAGCTCACCACGTTCGAGATTGATGAAGGCCGGGCGGCCACGGCGCGGGCAAACTTCAAACGAGCGAATGTTACCCGGCGCGTGACGTTAATCATGGGAGACGCGCACAAGAACCTTCCGCAGGTGGAAGGGGAGGTGGACATTGTGTTCCTGGACGCGGACAAGGAGGGCTACCTGGATTACCTGGAGAAACTCCTGCCCAAACTGCGTCCAGGCGGTCTGGTGATCGCTCACAATATGAATCAACGTCAAGCCGATCCACGCTATGTGGAAGCCATCACCACCAATCCGGAACTGGAAACCCTGTTTGTCAGCGCCGGCAGCTCCGGCATCGGCGTCAGCATGAAAAAACGCTGAGACGAGCGGGGGTTCCGGAAATTCCGCGCTAATGGCGCAGCCACTCAGGGTTCTCCCGCTTTTCGACAGCACGCGTCAGGAAGCGAGATCTCTCAGATGCTCAATTGATCGCTGCGCCTGCTCGACGGTGCCGCACTCGACCGAGAGCACGAAGTCCTCGGCTTCGGTGGTCCACGGCGGCTTGGGGCCTTCGTCGGTGTTGACGACTGGCGCGCCGCATTCGGCGGCGAACCGGATGGCCTGCTTGAGATACTCGACGCTGATCTCCGGTTTGCAAAGCGGCGTGTGAGTGGAAAGCCCGGAGAGCTTCACGCCCGCCGTGTCGCAAGCGCGCTTGATGCGAAGCGGATCGTCGAGCATGGATACGCTGTGGAAGTAGCCGGCCTCGCTGAGCAGTTCCCGGCCCCAATGCACCATCGGCTCGACATGGGTGTAGCCCAGCTGCGCGGCTTTCTCCACTCCCCACTCGAACGGCTTGTCGTGATGGCGGACGAACTCCAGATTGATTCCGAAATAGATCTTTCCCATAAGTCACCTTTCGTTCGCGTTTTTCGCGGCGGCACCGGCCGGCTCCGCGCTTTTCGGTCCGGGAATCGAGACTTCAAAAAGCGTCCGTGAGCCGGGTGGAATTCGGACCCAGCCCTGCGGGTCGCTTTCCAGATCGCGTCCGGCGGCTCTCACTCGCGCGCCTTTCGGTGTCTGGAACAGAATTTCCTCCATCGCTTGATCCATTTTAAAAACACACCACAGCCCTCCGCCGGGCGCCGCTTCGATGCGTTGCGTCACCGCGATGCTGCGCGGTGAGGACTCGGGCAGATAGCCCCGTTGGAGAACCGGCCGGTCATTCACCCGGAGGTCATAATCCGCCGGCGCAACGGTTACATTGGTCCCCTCGGCGCGGGTTGCTCTCGCGCACAGCATGATCAAGGCCAGCCAAGCGAGTGTTCTCATGAGTCGGGCACCTGATTCAACGTGTAGAACGCCGCGTCGTGCAACAGCGGCGAGCCATCGTCGGCTTTCAAACCGCTCGCCCGCAGATGGTAAATCGTCCGGGGAACCAGCGGCGGCAACACGAGGCGCGCCTTGCGACGGTCCCCGCTGACTTCCAGCGCCGTGATCGGCACACTCTGGATATCGAGGGCGGGTCCGCCGTAAGCGCGCCGGTAGGGATAGCGAAAATGCCGCAGGGTGAGCGCATTGGTTTCTGGAGCCGTGGCCGCGAGGGGCCGGGTGAAATTCAACTCAAAGCCGTCGGGCCGCACCGTCATCCGCTCGATTTCAAACGGCACTCGACCCGTCCAAACAAGGCGCTGCAGGCCCTCGTGTTGCCCGCCGAGCGACGCCCACCCGCGATCGGTCTGCCCGACGAGCAGACTGCCGTCGGCCTCGAAAAGCATCCGATTCACGCCGCACTGGAAACCGCGCCGGAACGGGAAGCACGCGCCTTGATATTCGCCCTTCACTTTCTCAAGCGCGACGCGCATGACGGTGGAGTGGGTTTGGTCGCCGATGAACATCTGGCCGGTGAATGGGCCGAAGCGCCCGCCCGTTTCATCGAAAAGCGGTTGCGCAAGGGACTGGCCCATCAGGCTGAAGGGGAAAACGATCGCGGGGAGTTTGCTGCGCCGGTCGAGCTCTTCCAATGGCACGCTGAACGGGTCCGGGGTGGCCTCGGGTCCCCAAAAAAGCCCATTGGGATGGCCGAGAAAGGCGCCTTGCGTCACGTGATATAACGCGCACGCGCCGCGGTATTCCCCCTGGTTGTCGGACACAAACAGGTCGCCCTCCGGGCTGAGTGCCAGTCCGTTGGGCGAGCGCAGGCCGTTGGCGAACGGAATGAACTCCCCGCTCGGGATGATTTGGAAACACCAGCCGCGCCACGCAGTATCCGCGCTCGGACCGTGAAACGGCGGCGGCGGAATTTCCCAGCCGGAATAGGGCGGCTTGTCGTAGAGCGTCGCCGGGAAGAACCAGCACGCGAGCGTGCCATAGAGATTGCCCGCGCGGTCGGCCACCGGGCCAAACGTCCATTCGTAAATGTGGCCCGAGTAGTTCCAATGGTCGGCGAGTGTCTCGAACAAATCGGCTTCGCCGTCGCTGTCGGTGTCGGTCAAGCGGGTGAGCTCCGGACGCTGCGCGACGACGACTTGATTGGAGCCCGTCGGACAAAGACCCATCGGTTCGTCGAGCCCGGAGGCGAAACGCCGCCATTCTCCGCTGCGTCTGGCCCAGATTTCGCCGCGGCGCGTGCAGACCATGAGCGTGCCGTCGTTCATCCGGCAAAGCCCGCCAACTTCAAGGACGGCTTCCTTTGGCGCAGGTACGGTCTCGATGCGATAAAAGTCCTCTTCAGTGAGGGAAGCCGTCGAGGAAACGGATGTGAAATCCAACGCGCTTGCCGCAATGACGCCCGCGCAGGAGAGGAGGGTGAGAAACACGGATCTCATTTTAGTTCCCTTGCCCAAGCCTGATACCGTGATTCAAGTTCGGGGCGCCCGCGCGCGTCTGAATAAACCAAAAGGAGATAGTCGAGGCGGAGGCGCTGGCCGGCACGGTAGGCAAGCGGCGCTTTGTCCAGCCCCTGGGTCGCGGCAAGGTACGTGAAGGGCTCGGTCATCGCAAAGAAACTGTTGGTTCCGGCGTGGCCCGCCGGGCTGGCGAAAAGCACGACTTGCATTTCGTGCCCGTCGACCGTGTGTGAGACGGCGCTCCAACGCGCCGGCATCGCGCCCGGCTTTCCGCCCGCCGGGAAAGGCGCGTTTTCCGAGTTCTCATGACGGGCGACTCGATCCCAGGCGGCTGGCAAACGCAAACCAAGACCGTTGTAGTCCGAGCCGTGCAGGGTCACTCGATTCGTCCGGACGCCGGCTTCAAACTCCGCGTGCCACGCAAGCGCCACTTCTCTGCGGGCTTCGTCCACGGTCAGCGTCAGGGTCCGCTGCTCCAGGAGCAATGCCGCCGGAGCGGTATCCGCCAGGGTGTGATCGCCGTGGGGCACCCAATGCAGCAGTTCGGTGAAGCCAGCCTGAGGAAGCCCCGTGGAGCTTCGGCCTGTGAAATCGGAGAGCCGTTTCACATGGCGCTCATGGCCTGGCTCACCGGTCTCCTCCCAGAAATTCACTCCACTGACCCGGATGGCATACATCAATCCGTGGTGATGGAGATGATCGGCCGGGGCGTCGCGCAGCACGTTGTATCCATCGAGCGAATAGAGTTCGCGCACGTACGGCTTGAATTGATTGCTCCCGAACGCGTAGGCAAAGAGTTTGCGGCCGTTGAAATGCCACTCCAACAGGCCTTGCCCGGATTGAACAACGGTGATCGGCCGGTTGAGCGTTTGGGTCGCCGCACTTTCCTGAGCGCCGCCATACGCCAACTCGCCCGCAACCAGCAGAGCAAGCGACCCGGCCGCAACGGAAAACCGGCGGACACGGACTCGCCGCCTGATGAGACCATGCTTTTTCACAAGGAGGATCGATCGGATGAACGGATTGGGTCAGAGCCGCGCACCTTGCTCCGCGCGTCGGCCTTGCGGTTCCGGGAATGCCCGGTCACCATCACGGTGGCGCGGGCGGCCGGGCTGGGGCCTCCATCGGAGATCAAAGCGTAATGCTGCACTCCCGAAGGGGCAGCCACATCGAAATAGTCAAACCGGGTCAGGGATACCAGGCGAGTCGTTGCCTCGGGAGTGAATCCAGGCTTCTCGCTGCGATGGAGCTCGAACTTCAGTCCGCTGAGGTCCGCGCGACGATCCCACGACAAGCGCACGCCGCTTGCCGTCTCAGTCGCGCGCAAGGCCGGCCATCGCTCCGGCGCTGAAACCGCGATGAGTTGCCGGCTTTCTCCAGGAATGATCTCGCCGCCGGGCATATCCACCCGCGGTTCGGCCAGAGCCAGTTCCCGGCCGTTGCGCACGATCGCAAGCATGGCCTGATACGATTCGCTTTGGGTGGAGGAGAAGCTGATCACGGCTGATCCGGAACGATCCGGCGCACGGAATGTCCGGCGGGGAAATGCGTCGACCGGCTTCACGGCATGAGCATAGCCGTTCACGAGCTGGCTTTCGCGGCGGCTGACAAGATTCTCGTAGCTGATGCTGAAATGCTCGGTCCATCCGCCCGTCAAATCCAGGCCGGCCGCGATTTCCCGGGCTCCGCCGTGACAGCTCACACAATGCCGGTCGAGAATCGGCTGCACCATGGTCGGATAATCGAGATAACCGCCGCCCCACGACTCCGGTTGCAAGCGGCTGGGCGGATGCGCCAACACCCGCCGAAATCGCTGATCGGGAGAGGGAGCACTTGACCGGTTCTCGTGACATCCAACGCAGGATCGGGTCGTTCCGGGCGCCGCCTGAATGAACGAGCGCATGCTTTGGACGAGCCGGCCATCCCCATCAAGGGCCTGCAGATAGAGGGCGCGCCCCGCGGGCACCTCGAAGTAAGCCGAACCTTCCTCCGAAACCGGAGCGACACCCAGATAGTTCTTCACGCTGAACGCCAGCGCGGCGCTGACGAGGAAGGTCTGGTTGTAGGGACTGCCGCCCATGGTGGACGCGCTCACTCGCGAAGTTTCCTCGATCACCCGCAGCCATTTGACGTCGCCCCGCTTCACACCCTCGAGTCCCTGGTAAACATCCTGAACCAAGAATCGTCCGGTCGAGGCGTTGCGGTCCGTCGCCTCCGCAATGACCGGCGGAACCAGCCGGGGCTTCACGAGCATAGGCGAGTGGAGGCAAATGTCCGGGTCATCGAGCAGCGTGAGCCGGCGACCGGCGCGGTCCATCATTTGGATGGCATTGCGATTGGCACCGGCCGGACGTCGAGGATCGCTTCCGGAAAGACCATGTTGTTTCCGTAGAAAGCGGTTTCCTGCGTGCCGTCCGGGCTGCAGGTCCACAGCGACTGAATGGTCAGCGCGTTCTTGTCCACGTACTCCCAGCGTCCGTACACAATCCGACCGTCCGGAAGCACCGCCGGATCGAATTCGTTGACGTAATTGACGGAGATTGGATGAATATCGCCTCCGTCGGCATTCATTACGTGCAGGACGGCCACACCCGTGTTGTTGCATGGAACCAGGCCGCTCTGGCGCGTGGACAAAAACACGATGCGATTATCGGGAAGGTAGGCCGGGGCAGTATCATGCTGGCCGCCTTGACTCCCTTTGTAGTCGGCGCACGCCGGCCCGGGATCGGTGACGCGCCGAAGATTTTTGCCATCGACGCCAATTTCAAAAATGCTGGTGTTGCCCTGGGGCTGGCCCTTGAAACAAAACAGCAGGCGTCTGCCGTCCCACGAAAGTTCCGGATGACTATAAACTCCGAACCCGCATGTTTCGGGTGTCTCTGGATCAATCACCGGCCGAACTCGCCACAGGTTTCGCGTCGCGGAAGGATTCTCCAAGATGTAGATACCTCCGCCGCCCGGCGGCCATTTGTAGTAGGTATCGTAGATATGCATGTTGGTGTAGGAATGGCGCCGGACAAACAAAAGAGGCGCATCGAGCCACTGTCTGAGCCGCCGCTCATCGCCCGCGGAGATCGCGTTTTCGGTCGCGCGAACTTGCGGCGCCGAGATGCCCTGGCAGATCCCGAGGCAAACGCCGATTGCGACCGCGGTCTTCATTCCAATCTCCTGGCTGCAGCATGCGGCGCGGCCGGTTCGATGAGAAGGTCCGCCCACGCCAGCCGCAATCGTTCCAACTCCCGCTCCTGCACCGAACTGAACACGCCCGCTCGCTGAGCGTAGGTGTCCATCCAGGTGCTGAATCGGTCGAGGCTGGCGCGGTTGAGGTGGACGCCGAAATGGCCCGCAGGATCGGCGAGCAAGCGCAGGACCGAGCTTTGCATGGCGGGGTTCTGACCTTCCGCCGAAACGCCCGCGCGATAGGCCGACAGCACCAGGTCATTCAAGCTCGGGTGACCGGAGTGGGTAAGCGAGTGATAGGAGCGCGCCGGTGTGAGATCGAACTGCCCGGCCTCCACGTCGTCGCTGTCCGGGTTGTGGCAGCGCACGCACTCCGCATCGAGCACGGGCTGGATGAGCCGGTCAAAGCGCATCGTCCACGAGCCTTCGGGACCGACGGTAATTCTCGAAGGCTCGCGCAGAGAAGCGAGCAACGGTTTGGAAGGCGGCGGGGATTCTTTGCGGGAATCATGGCAGCCGGTGCAGCTCAAGGTTTGTCCCGGCTGGACGTGAGTGGCGCTTCGCATGGTCTGCACGGCGAGGCCTCGCCCATCGAGCGCCTGGAAGAACAACGCCACGCCGGAAGGCGCCCGGAAGTAAGCCGAGCCATCGGCCTCCACCGGGACCGTGCCCAGGACGGCTTTTCCCGGATCATCCCGCGTGAGACCCAGCCCAGGCTGGTTCATCCAAGGCTGCGTCTTGGCGGGGATGGCGACGATGCGCAGAGCCTTCACCTCCCCCGGACGGAGCGTCGTCAAGCCGCGCGTCACGTCGGCCACGAGAAACCGTCCTTCCTGCGGGCCGTCCCACTGCACGCTGCTGGCGAGCACGGGAGGCTTCGGTTGCGCCTTTACCGGGATGGGATACATCGATGAAATTTCCGGGTCGCGGTAAAGCAGTTCCAATCCGGCGCCGGCATTGAAAAGGTACAGCCCCATGCCGTTCTTCGGCCGAGTGCGCCCTTCCCTGACAGTCTCCTCCACACCCCACGAGACCAGATGCGAGCGCTCGGAGAGGGGCCATGGGTTCGCGTAGAACGCGCGCGGCCATCCTTCGATCTCGGGGAATGGCGTCGCCGGAGTCAGGCGCGTGACCGGCTCTTTGCCTTCGGTGCCGGCGGCCGGATCGAGCAAGACGAGACTGCCCATAGTCTGGGAGTGATGCCCGCTGGCGGTAAAAACAAACTTCCGCGAACCGGGAATCCCGCGCGGCTCAAAGGCGCAGTGCGGCGCCTGGGTGTAATTGCCATAGACGAGCCGCGCGTTGGTGCCGTCCGGATTGATCGACCAGACGCTCATATACGGCATATTGTCGCGATCCACGTAGTCCCAACGCGAATAAAGGATGGTGCCGTCCGGCGCGACGCTGGGCTCCCACTCGAACATCTCGAAGGGTGAAATCGGCGTAAGATCGCCGCCATCGGCATTCATGGTGTGCAGCGTGTAAACGGCCACGGGCCGGCTCGCGTCTCCGCCGCAGCGCACGTAACAATCGGGGAGGTCGTTCGTCACCAAGGTGGCGGCGGCGCTGGATTTGCCGACCTGGAGGGCCTGTCCCCGGCGCGTGGAGAGGAACACAATGCGGCCGTCCGGCAAATATCGCGCGTCGAAATTGTCATACTTGCCCCGCGTGAGGCGGCGCACACCGGAGCCGTCCAGATTCATCTCGAAGATGTGGTAGAAAGCATCTTCCGGCACGTTGGCCTTGTTCAACTTGTCTTTCTCCTTCGCGAGTTCCGGGTAATGTTTGCACCAGGCGAAGAGGATTTTCCTAGCGTCAAACGACAGCGCGGGGCGCAAAAAACTTCCCGGTTCCTTGAACGAGGCGTCCGTCAGGCACTCGGTTGCGGGATCCCCGGACGCGAATCCGCGCAGAAGGTAAATCCCGCCGCCCGGCCGCGACCACCAGCCGTAATATTGATCGGACATATGATTGAACGAACCCGGTACGCGCTTGGTGAAAAGAATGGCGTCGAAGTCCAGCAACGGGCTGGCGAGAGCCAGCCGGCGTTGCAAGGCGCGGGCCTCGAGGTAGAGCGCCTGCGCGCTAGCGGCGTCGCCGATTGTTAAAAGTTTCGTCTGGATTCGGGAGAAATCTTTCGAGACAGACAGGGCCGCGGGCGTTCCGTCCGCCGGCTTCATCATCCGTTCGAGGCTGGCCGTCACCCGGCGGGCTTCCGCAATCCAGTCCACAGGGCGGTCGCTTCGCGGATGCGCTCTGGACCACGGGCTGAGGCTGCTTTGGTCGGCCGGCTTGCGCAGCGCCACGTTTTCCGATTGCCCAGACCGGATGACCTCCACTTCGTCGAGGTGAAGAATGGATTTCCCCGGAAGTTGCACGCGGACAAAGCGAGCCTCCGAGTTGGCAAGCTTTACAACCAATGCCGAGCGGTCCGGCATGTGGTATCCGTAGAACAGGATACCATCATGCTGATGAACCTGGCGCCAGTTCTCTCCGTCGTTCGAGATCAGAATGCGGAAGTGCCGGGCCCGCTTTGCCGCCTCCTCACTGTCGGATCGATTCCAGATTCGCACCTGAGCCAGCGGAAACACCTCCCCAAGATCCACCTGCCACCACGGGTTCTCTTCCTCGGCGGTGTGAAAACCCCACTGTCCATTCATGACCCCGTCGCAACCTCCGGCCGCGTCGTCGCGGGTTAAGAGCATCGCCGGTTCCTGCGACTCGGCGCGGAGTTGGGCTTCGAGAAGCCATTCCGTTTCAAGCAGGCGCGTCCACGCACTGGCGGCTTCGGTCCCCGCGGATGGATGCGCGCCGAAGCCCGCCAGCGCCAAGGCGAGCACGAGGGATTCACGTCGAGAGGATTTCATAGTGACAGCAGAAATTCAGCGAGGTCATCGATTTGTTCGGGAGTTAAATGGGAGGTGGCGCCGTGCTGATCCTCATTCTGAAATGTCGTGAGGACATCGCGGAGAGTCGCCGCGCGGCCGTCATGCAGATACGGCCCGCTCCGCCAGATCTCAATCAGCGACGGAGTGTCAAACCGGTCCTTCGGCTGGTCAACCTTCCCGGCTGTTCCCACGTCGTGGAATCTCAAGTCGGTGTAGAGCGCGCCCTTGTGGCAATCCGCGCAGCCAACGGTTTCGTTGAAGAACAACGCCTTTCCGCGCTCGGCGGCGGCGGACAGCCGTCCATTCACGAGGCGCGGACCGGGCATCGGTTTGAGTGACTGGAAGAAGGTGTCAATGGCCTCGGCGACTTCGGGCGGCTGCACGGTGAAGAGGCTGTGGCGAATGCCCGCGCGCACCGCGACATAAGCGTTCGAGCGCACTCCGAGCCACATCGAGGGCGGCGTCTCGTGCGCGAACAGCAGGCTCTTCACGTTTTTGGGATTGCCGATGCCATCGTTGAGGTTGTCCCAGTTCAGTCCGTCCACGCGAGCGTCGTGAGAATGGCAGCTCGAACAGGCCTGCCAGCCCTGAAAACAGATCGTCGCGTCATTGAAATGGCTCTCCCCGATGCGGGCAGCCGTCATTCGCGGCACGGGACCGAGCGGAATGCATTGCACACGCACCGGATCGGAGGCGAAGTCCACTTCATTCAACGTATCCGAGAAATAGTGGGCCACCCACGCACGATGGCCCGCCACAGCAAGCGATCGCGGGCCTTTGCCCGGGAGTTTGACGCGCTGTCGCACGCCCACGAGGAACGACAGATCGTTCGGCACATCGGCGGCCGTGCGCGACGCGGCCGTGGTATCCACGGGTTTGCCGGGATCAAGTTCAACGGGGACTTTGGCCAGCTTGGCGAGCAGCACTGGAAAATCGACCACGCTCAGCTCATGCGTGCCGGCGTGCGTGACCAAGAGCCGTTTGCCGTCGCGGCTCCACCCCACAGCCCACGGCGTGGCGGCCCCGGAGTCGATGTTGTCGAGCAGCACGGTATTCAGCAGCCGCAACTCGGCGAGATCAATGATGCTGCCCGCATTGGTGTTGATCCAGCCGCGTTCGATTTGAGTCGTGGGCAAGTGAAAGCGGGCGAGAATGTGGGCCACCACGGCGTAGCGGCCATCCGGCGAAATGCGAATGTCGCGCAGCAGCGTGCTCCCGTTGGGCAAGGGAATTTCCTTAAGCACGGCCCCCGCTGTGAGATCGATGACGCTCACGCTCGAGGCGACCACATCAACATCCGACCGGCCGGGGTGAACGTGATTGGTCACGAGGAGGCGCCTGCCATCCGGCGTCACCGCGGCGGAGAATGGCTCGCGCAAGACGGCAATGCGGCGCACTTCTTTCAACGCTACCAAGTCAAAGACACTGACATCGTTGTCGAAACGGTTGCAAACGTAGAGCTGGCGCCCATCAGGACTCAACACCGGCGACTGCGC
>JAQBVM010000544.1 GCA_027623095.1 Verrucomicrobiota bacterium | reverse complement strand
TAGTTTTCGCATTCGTCCTGTGAGACCTGTAAAGGGCGGAGACAAAATGTGCCGGGTGGCGGCGTGATTGTGTACCAGTCGGTTTATTAGAGAAGGGCTTAGAAGCCCTGGTTTGGTGTGGTGCTGTCGCACGCTGTGGGACGCGCGTAGCCTAGCGAAGCGCGGGTCGCAGCGTGCGTGACCGATTTAGAGTTTGGCGTTGGCGCCTCCTTCGGTTGGTGTTTTGGGACTAGCGTTCAGGTCCTGGCTTGGCCAGCGTTGCGCCTTTTTACTGGTCGCGAGCCGGAAGCTCTCGCCATTCATCTCCAGGATATGGACATGATGCGTGAGGCGGTCGAGTAGCGCGCCGGTGAGCCGTTCGGAGCCGAAGACCGACGTCCATTCATCGAATGGCAGGTTGCTGGTGACGAGCGTGGCGCCGCGTTCATAGCGCTGGCTGAACACCTCGAAGAGCAGTTCCGAGCCGACGGCCGTGAACGGCACATATCCCAGTTCGTCGACGATCAGTAATTTGACTGTGTTGAAATGCTTTTGCAGCGCCCGGAGGCGACGTTCGTCGCGGGCTTCCATGAGTTCATGCACGAGAGCGGCGGCGGTCGTGAAGGCGACGCTGTAGCCCTTCTGGCAAGCGGCCAGCCCTAATGCCAGAGCGCCGTGTGTTTTGCCGGTGCCGGAAGGCCCGAGCGCAATGTAGTTATGGCGCTTCTCGATCCATTCGCAGCGCGCGAGTTCCAGAACCAGTGCTTTGTTGAGTGAAGGCTGGGCGGCGAAGTCGAAGGTGTCGAGGCTCTTGGTTTGTGGAAAGCGTGCCAACCGGATACGGCGCTCGACGTTGCGCCGGTCGCGGTCGATGCGCTCCAGTTCGCACAGACGCAGCAGATAGCGCGGATAGTCGGCGCGATCTTGTGCCGACTCCATCGCCACCTTCTCATACTCGCGCGAGAATGTTGGGAGCTTCAGAGCCTTGAGATGATTGGCAAGCAGCACCTGGGGCGCGATGCTCGTCACCGTTGGGAAAATTGTCATACCGGGCCTCCTGTCGTCATTGGGACGGAGGCCGGGCCGGCTATGAGCCCGAGATAGGCGCGCGGATTGGTTGTCCCGACCGTGGCGGATGGCAGGTAGGGGTAGAATGTCAGATCAAGACGCGCTGGCCGGTTCTCCAAGCTGGCCAACAGTAGCATCTTCACCGCATCGAAGCTGATAGCGCCAAGCCGCAATGCTTCAGCGACGGCCCGTTCGACCTGATGCTGATGGAAGTTCTCCATCAATCGAAGAACCTAAATAAACTCGCGCCGTCCGGCATTCCCCATCCGGGCTTCCATCAGCCGCCGCAGACGATGAATGCATTCGGCGAGGTGCCAGTTGTCCAGGGGCGCCGCCTGATCGAGCGCCTTGCTCTTGTGTTCCAGCAACGCAAGATAATGCAAAGGATTGTAGATAAAATCGGCCGTGTCGTAGCTGCGGGCATGCACCGCGATCGTCTCGCCGTGACAGGAAATCTCCACCCGGTCGACATACCCCTTCGCCAGAACCTCATGATGGCCGTAGCGCGTCGGCACCGAGTAATCGTTGTTGCGGTAACGCACCAGCGACAGCGAGGAGACGCGGGTGGCGACCTTGTGACAGGCATCATAGGGCGCCGGCGGCAACGGCATGAACACCGCCGCGTCCGCCTGCATACGCTCGGCGATCGTCGTGGTTTGGCCACGCAAGGTCGCCTGGCCCCGCCTGGTGCAGGCATCGAGGAACCCGGCATTGAGTGCGTCAAAACAGGTCGCGACAGGCAGAGGCGTCATGTGGTTGCGCCGGACATATCCGACCAGCCCCTCCACCTTGCCCTTGTCGTTACCCTTGCCGGGTCTGCCGAACCGGTCCTCGAAAAGGTAATGGCTCTGCAGTTCCGCGAACATCTGCGAGCGCAGCCGCCGTCCGCCATTCACGATCTTGGCCACCGCCAGCCGGGTGTTGTCATATAAAATCGACCGCGGCACGCCGCCAAAAAACTCGAATGCCGCGACATGGCCGTCGCAGAAGGCTTCCGCCATCTCGGCGGGATACGCCTTGACGAAGCAGCCATCCGAGTGCGGCAGATCCATGCAAAAATAATGGAAGCGGATCTTCTTGCCCGCGATGTAGCCATCCGCTTCGCCAAAATCCGCCTGGGCGTGGCCTGGACGATGGCTCAATGGCACAAACATCTCGCGGCCGCGTAGCGTTGCCTGCGCTACGTACTCACGCACAATCGTATACCCGCCGGAAAATCCCCGTTCATCCCGAAGCCGATCGTAAATCCGCCGCGCCGTGTGCCGCTGCTTCTTGTGAACGCTGCGGTCGCCCTCAAGGACCGTGTCGATCCACGCCATGTGCGGCCCAAGCTTCTTCGAAACCGGCCGTTCGCGCCGCCGGTAGCCGGGCGGAATAGAAAACTGAAGCATCTTCGAGGCGGTGTTCCGATGAACGCCAAACTGCTTCGCCGCCTCCCGGCGGCTCAGACCGTCCGCCATCACTGCGCGTCTGATCCTGGCATAAAGTTCCACTGCAAACATCCTTCCAGCCCCCCCCCATGCCCTTCAAAGACATCGAGACGGCCTAGCAGGACCGGTACACTTTGGCGCCGCTTTCCAGCAGCAAGATCAAAGCCGGTTCAGTGGTACACTTTGCTCCCGTGATTTATAACTTCTTTAGGCGAGTCGTTTTCGCCCGGAATAAGAAGTGTCGTAATCTCGAACCAGACATTTGTTTCGTGCCTGAGATATTCCAAGGTCT
>JAQBVM010000143.1 GCA_027623095.1 Verrucomicrobiota bacterium | reverse complement strand
GGCAAGACAAAACCCTTTCTCCCATTCACTTTTTTCGGGGTTTTAAAAAATTAGGCGAGGATCAGGGGTATTATAACATTCGTGTAGGATGGTCAGAACCATTCAATTAGCGCATTGTGTGAGGAAGTGCCGTCGAAGTTGTGTTTTTTGCGCCAGCTGGCCTAGTGACCTGCGCATAGGGTTATTCCGAGAAAATTGATTTGTTAGCATTTAACCAAGGTTACTCAATGATGTTTCGAAAAAGAGTTTTGTTCGCAGTCGCGGGTATGTTCTTGTTTGCCAACCCTCTTCGAGCTCAGGATTCGCCGCGAGCGGGTGGGAGCTCACGCGATTCAGTTCGTTCTCTCGAGATACAATCCGGCGCCTTATCGCTGATATTGCGGGACAATTCGGATTCTCCCCGCACGCTGAGCGGCATCGACTCGTTGAAAAACTCAGCGGTGCCTGGATTTGACGCGTACGATCCGGATGCTATTGGAGCTTCCGCCGGGCTGAACTTCGAGCACGTAATCGGCGGGCATCGTAACCCGGCCAATTCATTCACGCCACGGCATGGGGTTTATACTCTCTTCCCGGATCGTGAGCGCAGTTCGGCGACGCTCGTTCGGAAGTCAGGCGACAGTCCATGGGCATTGTCATCGACGTTCAAATACACCGCTCAGCCGCCTCATTACGTCGATTTCGAATTCGCGTGCCAGGCGATGGATGTTAAACGCTTTGGTGACCGAGGATATGCCGTGCTTTTCTTCGCCAATTACATGAACGACGTTATGGATCCGGCGCTTCATTTTCGTGGAATCGAATCAGCCGGCGCTGAGGAGCAATGGATTCGGGCTGAGGCTCCTTCCGGACATCAGGATTTTAACAAGGGCGGCACGTATCGCAGCCTCCACGCCGATGACCTCGAATACGATGACGACCACAATTTTAAGCTCAATCTCTGGAGCTATGATTATCCGCGGTTCGCGCATCCGTTTTATTACGGAAGAGCCGCCAGCGGGATGGTTCTGATCCTGATGTTTAACAAGATTTGGTCTGAAACGGACGAAATTCGATTTAGCCTTTTCAAATTCAAACTCCCCAAATTTCAGCGTCCGGCGTGGGATTTTCAGTATGTCATTCATCGGGTGGAAACCGAGAAAAAATATGGATTCAAGGGAAGGATGGTGTGGAAGACGTTCATCAGCGAACGAGATTGCTGGGACGAATACAAACTCTGGCAAAAACTTGTATCATCGAATCAATCCGACTAGCTTGCTGTAATCGACCGAAACCGGGCAGTGATCAACTGCCCATTTTTGGACACATAAAGAATGGAACAAGAAGTAAATCGTTGGCTGGGATATTGGGATAAGTTTGTTGATTGGCTGGTTTTGGATGGATACGCCATCGTGTTGATCCTGGTGATCGCGACAGTGGCTCTGAAGTTGACGCGAATCCTTTCGACGCGCCTCTTCGCACTTTTGCAGAAGACGAAGGACGACGTTGAATTCCAAAAACGGGCGGACACATTGGCGACTGTCGTTCGGTGGATCCTACGAACGGGGATCTATGCGGTGTCTGGAATGATGATTCTCAAGAAACTTGGATTGGATGTGGGGCCTGTGATTGCCGCCGCTGGCGTGATTGGGCTCGCGGTTGGTTTTGGGGCTCAGAATTTGGTTCAGGATATAATTAGTGGTTTTTTTATTCTCCTCGAGGATCAGGTCCGTGTTGGCGATGTTGTTCAGTTGAACGACCGGGGAGGGCTTGTCGAACGAGTCACCTTGCGGATGATCATTCTCCGGGATTTCGCCGGGAACGTGCATTATATCCGGAATGGAAAGATCGATGTGGTCACGAACATGACCAAGGATTACTCGCGTTACGTATTCGATATCGGTGTTGCCTACCGCGAGAATGTTGACGAAGTCATCCGTGTGATCAAACAGTTGGACGAAGAACTCAGAAAGGATCCTGAGTTTAAGGATGATATCCTGGAACCGCTTGAAGTTGCGGGCTTGGATAAGTTCGGCGATTCCGCGGTTATGATCAAGGCACGCATCACGACGAAGCCGATAAAGCAGTGGAGGATAGGACGGGAGTTTAACCGGCGAATGAAGAATCGATTCGACGAACTGGGGATCGAAATCCCGTACCCGCATTTGACGATTTATCCTGGGGTGGACAAGCAGGGGAATTCTCCCGCCCTGAAGCTCGAGATGAGCGGCGGCCAAGACGTGACATCCGCAGGAATTGCTGGCGGATCAAAGACCTCGATCCGTCCGACAGAGAGTTAATCCAAAGTGTGGAACCGCTATCGGCCTGAGCGATTGCGTGTCGCGAAGAGCCGGACGGATAACGGCGCGCCAGCTTGATAAGTTGTTTTAGTACGGAATAGCTGTCGTTTGATCATTAAGGTCTTGTGGGACGCTGGGATACGATTCTGGGTTTGCGCCGCGATTGCACGGATGCAATTGCGGCGCAAGTCGTAACCCAGTGGGTGAACTTCCGAATGGGTGGAATTGGCCGTATGATAAACCTTCAAATTGATTCGAAACACAGAACCATCCGATTGGAGTTGGAACTAAAGGGAGAGAACGAACCGATTCGGATCGATGTTCCGAGCTATCAGGTTGTTCAAAAGGATGGCACGACAATGATCGAGTTCGACCGGATCAACATTTCTCGCGAATGGATGGAGGTTGTCGTCGAGAAGTATCTGAAGGAGAAACGATTCGAAATCCCCGAAGCGCTGAGAATTGTGCTGTAAGTACGGAATCACGGTCTTAATACTTCTTCTTCACGACGCTGAAACGTGAGTCTGTTCCGGATTGAACCCTCAGGCATCGTTTCCAGTCCGTTTCGCAAAGAATGCACGAAAAGAATCTAGAGTATCCGAGAAAAGATACAGGGGTTCGTTGGCGGCTCGCGGACGTAGTTGATTTTGAGTATTTCATACACGATGCATCCGACGAAGTATCGGGTAACGCGGACCGGCAAGACAGGGAGATCTATCTCGGGGAGGTTCAGTCGCTCGATATAGGAGGATGGAAAAATGAAGCGGAAAGAAGGCGTTTTCTCTTTTGGCGATGGCTCCAGGCGCGCCGGCGATTGGCCGAGGCGGGTGAGTTGAATCCGGGAACTTTGATTGAGGGCGTTTATCCTTGGATTCGAAACATGCTGATTTTCACCGGATTGTTCATCGGTGCTGGCGCTGCCGGAGTCTGCCTCCAGTACGATGGAAGGAAACCGGTGAATGTTGCCGAGTATTTCGGGGTCCTCGTCATGCCGCAAATCGTCCTCTCTCTTGTGGCTCTGGTGTTTTTTGGATTTCGATCGCAAAGAAGGCTCTTTGCCAATATGTCTCTCTGGCAACGCATCCTACAGCCGCTGATCGCGCGAGCAGTGCAACGGATTCATAGGCAAATTGTCGAACGTCGCCCTTTGCGCGAACGAAATCGGGTGCGGCGTTTCTTCGCGTTTTGGGGCAGCCGCCAAAGCCTGTTCAATGCGGTGTTTTATTGGCCGCTGCTGTCGTTGATGCAGGCGTTTGGCGTTGCTTTCAACGTTGGCGTGATTGTGGCGACGCTGGCGATGGTCATTTTTAGTGACCGCGCTTTTGGATGGCAGAGCGCCGTTCAATTCGAGGCTGAGTCTGTGCATGCTTTCGTCGAGACGGTTGCGATTCCCTGGAAATGGGCTGTTCCAGACGGGAGTGGTGTTCCCACTTTGGACGAGATCAGAGGCACGCGCATCATTCTCAAGGACGGCATGAGCGCGCTGGCGACGGAAAGGTTGGTGTCTTGGTGGCCGTTCTTGTGTCTTGCGGTGTGTGTCTATGGGCTCGTGCCTCGTGTCGTTCTGATGCTTGGATCTCTAGCGGCATATCGATGGAGCCTCAGGAATCTCAATTTTGAGTACGTAGAGTGCGACCGTCTGTTCGAGCGGATGACGACATGTTCCCTGGACACGACGCCCAGTCCCGACCCACGAGACGGTAATACAACCGACAGAGGGCAGGCCGGGAGGACTTTAGAGTCGAACGAGGCCGGACCGGGTTCTTGTCTTGTGTTAATCCCTCTGGATTTCCTGGAGCGCTTCGATGATGAGGTGATTCGCAAAGCAGTTTTCGAGCGGTTTAATTGGAGTATTTGTCATACCCGCAAATTTCGTGAAGGTGTGGCGGGGGATCAAGGCACGTTTGATGAACTCAGGGATCTCAAGTGGCCGGATGGTTTGGCGCGCGTATTGATCCTTCACGAAGCATGGCGTCCGCCGATTGACGAATTCATAACCTTCGTTCGCGGGGTTCGAGAGAGTCTCAGTACAAAAGCTAGGATTACGATCGGACTCTTTGGAAAACCGCTCTCCGGCGCTTCCCATGCGCCCGTGAGGGAGTCCGATTTCCGTGTTTGGAAACAGATGATCGAAGCGGTGGGCGATCCGTATTTGCGATTGGAGAAACTGCTGCCTCATGACTGAATTGACCAAGGTTCCAGTCTTCGCGGTCGTCGGTCATCCCAATGAGGGAAAATCGACGGTTCTATCGACATTAGCCGAGGACGATCGTGTTCGAGTCAGTCCGTTTCCGGGAGAAACTTCTGAGTGCCGCTCATTTCCGGTGATCATCGATGGAAAGGAGATTCTTCGCTTTGTGGACACGCCGGGATTCCAGTATCCGATCGCAACTCTCGAGTGGTTCCAACGACATGAAGAGAACGAGCGAAATCTGGCGAATGCCTTTCGGGTTGGGCATTCCAAATCCCAGGAGTTCCGGTCCGAGTGCGAGTTGTTGGGCGCGCTTGCCGACGGTGCGGGGGTCATCTACGTCGCCGACGGATCGCGTCCGGTCGAGTCCGAGGACAGGGTCGAGATGGAAATTCTTCGGCTTGCGGGGAATCCACGAATGGCGGTGATTAATAGCAAGGAAGATTTGCCCGATTTTGTCGAGGAATGGAAAAACACCGCTTGCCGGTATTTTAATTCGATCCGATTCTTCAACGCGCACCGCGCCACCTACTCGGACCGGATAGGTCTGTTGGAGAGTTTAAAGAGTATCGACCAAAGGTGGGAGCCGGCTCTCGAAACCGCGATCGTGGCTTTCCGCGAAGACTGGCGGCGGCGAAACTCCAAGGTAATCGAAGCTCTGGTCGCTTTGATGGAAGCGTGTGTAACGCACGCAGGGAGTGCTAGATGGAAGGAAACACAGGATGAGGGTGAATGCAGGCGAATTGCGGAGGAGAATTATTTTCGAGAAATTCGACGTTTGGAAGAGACGTTTCGAAACACCGTAAAACGAATCTACAAACATAATCTGTTTAACTACGAAATTCCCGGTGACTCGCTTGTTCAGGAGGACCTTTTGTCGAAAAAGACTCTTAGGTTGCTTGGCTTGAGTCGTGGGCAAATCGCTGGCGTCGGTGCGGTTTCTGGCGGGCTTTTTGGCGGTTTTCTGGATGCGCACGCCGGTGGTACGAGCCTGATGCTTGGGACATTGATCGGGGCTGGGATCGGAGGAAGCTTGGGATATTTTTCGAGCAATCGCTTGACGGAAGTGAAGGTGGCAACTGTTTCGCTGGGTTGGAAGGAGATTGTAGTCAGCAGCCATAAGTACTCGAATCTTCCGTTCATTCTTTTGGACCGTGCTCTTCTGTATTACAGCCTTGCAACAAATTGGGCGCATGGCCGTAGGGAATCTCCGGTGGAATCCGATGTGGTGGAGAACGGAAAACGAGTGGGATACACCTCCAGTTGGGAGTCGAAACGCCGCAAGGTCTGCCAGCGATTTTTCGAGTTGGTTCGAAAGGGGAGCCTTCGAAAACGGGAGGACTCGCGGAGACAATTGGTCGAGATGTTGGGAAAAGCGCTCGAAGAATGCGCTTCCAAACGACCTGCTCCTCAATCCGATTGAGGAGCAGGAGTGTTTCGAGCCTTTCCTGGTTCGAAGATGTACCGGCGCGCCGCGCTTGATCGAAAAAGCTTGTTTTTCTGAAAATATTCTAGTCTTATCGGTGTGCTTCACACAGACCGGATGGTTAAACATGTGTCCAAATGTTTGGTTCTTAAGATTCCATGAAACACTCGAGCTCTACCCAACGAACGGCCTTTACTCTAATCGAACTGCTGGTGGTGATCGCGATCATCGCAATCCTGGCGGGAATGCTTCTCCCGGCGCTTGGAAAAGCCAAAGAAAAGTCCAAACAAACCAAGTGCACGTCGAATCTGAGGCAAATCGGTATCGCGACCGCGATGTACACCATGGATAACAAAGGTCACATGCCGTTATGCAATATGTTTCATGCCGACCCGGACCTATTGTGGATTCGATTGATCTTGCCGTATGTCGGCGGCAGTGATGACATCCGCGCGTGCCCAAGCGACAAGCAATCTCTCCTTCGGATCGAAAGAAACAGTACTAGTTATCCGATCAACGACTGGACATCGCAGCCGGGTCCGATCGCGGGATTTCCGCCTGCCAGCCCTCCGGATCATGGTCATATCCTCGACCAACTGAAGTTTCCAACGGAGACCATCACGGTGTTCGAAACCGCGGATGAGCAGGCAATGGACATCTTGCATGATCACACTCACGGGAGGGCGGGGTGGCCCACTTGGCGGGACGTCATTGACGACATCCAGCCGGACCGGCACGGTGGCGGTAAGAAGAATAAGGATAAGACCGGCGGGAGAGCCAATTACCTTTTTGCCGATGCTCACGTCGAGGGAACTGCTGGCATCAAGTTGTTCAACCTGTTTGACAACGGAAAGGGAGTTAATTTCTCGACGCCACCGGAACTGCGGCGCCAACCTCGCAGGTAAGACCTCGATTGCCGCATCTATCAACATCACAGAAAAGATGAGTGTGTGTGCAACACTCATTTGGTTGTAGAACAACCGAGATCGTTGATCGCCTTCCGTTACGGAACCTATGCGCCGCGCGATCCCGAGAAGACCGATTCGGGGATTGCTGATGCTGTTGGTTTATTTGACGGCGACCTGGATGCATGCGGGGCATACGTTGATGATTCATTTGGCGGTTTACGATATTTCACCCTCTGAACTGAATCGTGGCCTAGCGCACGTGAAGATCGGCGTCCCGATTCCCGAATCGGCGGACCTTACGAATCTTGGGAATATTGTGCTGCTGGGGGCGGAGTTCGCGCAGTTTCAACCAATGAGCCACTGGCCCAACGGATCGGTTCGATGGCTGTTAGTCGATGCATTGGTGGACCTTCCGATAGGGCAGCGAAGAACGGCGCTTCATTTAACGACAGGGCAGGCTGCGGAAGAAAGTGGCCCCCTGCTTATTGAGCGTGAGAGCGAGATTGCCGTCGAGACCGGCGCGGTCTCGTTCGTGATTCCGAAAAATGGCGCCATTGATCTTCATCAGTTTGCCGTTGGGAACACAACACTTCCAGGGTTGTCGATTAGACTGGCAACGAAGAACCAGCCTGCCGTCGAGATGACTCGGACGGTTGTTACTATCGAAAAGAGCGGACCTGTAACTGCCGTCGTCGTTGTCGAAGACGCCGTGGCATCGGTTGCCGGGCCAGTTGTGCTGAGAACTCGGATTACTGCGTATCGGGGGCAATCTCTATTAAGACTAGAAGTGTCGGCCTATCTACAGGCGTCCGGCACGAACACGGTCTCTATTCCTGCGGTGAATCTGGCGTTTGCGGGGATATCGGACGAGAGAACCGAAGGATCAGGCGCATCGGATCGAACGTGGTATCAGCATCGATTTCGCGCGGGCGATCATGAATTCCTCGTGTTCCACAAGGTTGATGGAAGTTCAAACGAAAGGGTGTTTTCCGAGAACGAACGGTTCATGAGAGTTCTTCCCGCTCAGGACCGTGCAATCACGCTGCGGCCTGGTTCGCTTATCCGGCGGGAACTTTTTCTGGATCTCCTTCCGGATGAAGAATCCGTCACACGGTTGACATACCCTCTTCTCGGAAAGGCTGTTTCGACCGACACCTATAATGACGCGGAAACGCTCGTGGAGAGGATTGTAGCTGGCGGGCAGGGGCGATCCGAGGATGACGTGAACGCCGATGACTCGTTTGGTGCGATTCAGCGATCACTTTACGAAATCCTCGGCAATTCTGATCCGGCTAGTGTTAAAGGGTTTGTCGATCTCAGACCGGAATTGGACGCGCTTCTGAGTGAGAGCGCAATGATGCGTTCGCTTCCCGGGGAGGCGGTTAGTCTGTGGTATTTCCTTACCGGCGATGAGGCGGTCCGCTCTGCCTATCTCGACTGGGGAGAATGGTTCAAGGATCAGCTTCGAGCAGGCCCCGAGCGGCAGGATGAAGTGGAATCAATCGCGCAGGTTCTCGATTTGTACCGAGTGACTGGCGCCGAGGAGACTCGGAATTGGATCTGGAACCGGGTCGAAGACTGGTTTGCAAAAGATGGCGTCTCGAATGACAGCTTGCGGTTGCGAGCCTCGAAATCAGGTCGCCCATTGTTGGTCCTGATTTCGAACTTACTTCGGCACGCGAGATTCGATGAAACAATCGAGGATCGTTTGTTGGACATCCTTGAAAGGCTGGTCAATTGGAATCGAATAGATAGCCCCAGTGACCGTGTTTTTAGCGAGGGCTACGCTTTGACCGGAAATCCTAATTTCATGCGAGACGGAGCGGAATTCCTGGCGGACGAAGCTTATACCGGTCCTAAAACTTCGCTGCAGTATCTCCTGGCGGCGTCCGATCGGCACTATGTCTGGCGCGAACTTCCAATTCACCGCCTGCGCGAGCTCAACGGCACCGTGAGTTTGTTATGGACAGTTCCACCCCGAGCGGAACGGTTGCGCATTAAGCGCGCGAACGTGCCGATCGTATTCGATCCGGACTCGGGTGACGTTGATTCCATTCCGTTTCACGCGGCGAGGAATCTGGATGGAGAACCCGCGCTTCTTGCGAGCGGCGAGGAACAAACGTTGCAAATCCCTTTCGCAGCGATCGTCGGGGAACAGCATTTTGCCGCTCGCTATCTGGAACGAGGTGTCGCGCTCCCCGCATCGACACCGATCCGTCCGATGCTTGTCACCACCACACCACAGGGCGGATTCGAGTGGAGTTCCCGCATGCTTATCCTGGCCTTTGCGCCGGCGGTGCTTGTGGTTGCATTCATCCTGAAACTCCGCGGAAGGAAGAACGCGTGAACCGGATCATTTTACCGCTGGCGGCTGCATGGTTGATCTCGATCGGTTGCAGCGGTAAGTCTCACGCTCCGCCCTCACACGGATCAGATCGGCGTAAACTAACCGTTGGCGGTGCATACAAGGTGACTTACTCGACCCGGCCCGAGCCGATTCCCCTGAACGATCACTTTTCGGTCGAAGTCTCCGTAGCGTCAACTGATAGCGCGGATCTTCCGGGCGACTTATCGGTTCAGGTTGATGCGGACATGCCGGCGCACGGACATGGGATTAACACGGCGCCTGTTATTCGCCGGCTGGATTCGGGGAGATTCGTGGCGGAAGGAATGCTCCTTCATATGCCTGGCGAGTGGGAGTTGTATGTGGACCTGATTCAGGGGCCCGTCCGTGACAGAGCGATCTTTCCTTTGATCTTGAAGTAGCGCCATGTGGAGAACGGCACTCTGGGTATCTTTGATGCTCGTCTGGGCGTTGGGTTGTGGAAAGCAAGGTGACGCCACCGCTCCGGAGGCAATAACCTTGCGCGGCGTGCGAATTCCCCAATCGAACCTTATCGAGATCCTCAAGCTTTCACCGCTGCCGCCCGTTCCACCGAACCCAACCAACGCCTTCGCCGATCGGGAAGACGCCGCGGTTCTGGGACAGTTCCTTTTCTTTGAGGCGCGTCTTTCCGGGAATGGTCAGATCTCATGCGCGACTTGCCATCAACCGGCTCTTGGATGGAGCGATGGAAAGGCGCTCTCCGAAGGCATCGGTAGTGTCGTTCGGAATTCGCCGACCTTGTGGAATGTCGCCTATAACCGCTGGTATTTTTGGGATGGACGAAAGGATTCGCTATGGTCGCAAAGTCTGGCTCCCATGGAGCATCCGCAGGAAATGGGCGGAAACAGGCTGCGGACGTTTCAACTCGTGGCCGAAGCCTCCGAGTTGCGCGGCTACTACGAGGCGATCTTCGGACCCCTCCCGGTCCTGGAAACTGTTCCGGTGCCCAGCGACGCTCGGCCTGTGTCAGACAATCCCCGAGATCTGTTGCATGCCGCGTGGATGACGTTGAGTGAGCGAGATCGCGATCAGGTGAACAGAGTGTTTGCCAACTTGGGAAAATCAATAGAGGCCTACGAACGTCGCATTCTCACGCGACAATCTCCCTTCGACCGCTTTGTAGCAGGAATTCGCAACGGGGATCGGGTTGCCCCCGAAGCGCTCTCGGCGGAGGCTCTTCGAGGCATGGTCCTCTTTACAGGGCGCGGGCAGTGTATCCTATGTCATCTCGGTCCCAATTTTACGGATCGCGAGTTTCACAATATTGGCCTTGACCGTGGCGGACGGCGTCTCGATATCGGTCGGTTTCAAGCGATTGAGAGTCTCAAGAGCGATGAATTCAACGGGATGGGGCTTTATAGCGATGATCGGTCGATTGCTGCCAATGCGCCGATGCACTATGTGACCCGGAAACCCAACAACCTGGGCGAGTTCAAAACACCCACTCTGCGGAACGTTGCCGAGACTGCGCCCTACATGCACGACGGCCGGTTTGAAAGCCTTTCGGACGTTGTGCGGTTTTATTCGACACTGAACCAAGATGCCGCCATCGGCCACCGGGAAGAATCCCTGCAACCGCTGTCGCTGACTGAACAGGAAGTTCGCGATCTGGTCGCATTTCTCAATTCGTTGACCGGGGTTCCGCTGGAGGAGCAGCTAATATCACGACCCACGGCACCCCTTCTCGACTAGGTCACAATCGACAGGCTGTCGAAACACTGTAAGCCGAAATCTTGTTTTCTTTAGGAGAATTTTTGGAAGTGGACCACGGAAGACACCGAATACACAAAAGAGGACCAAGTTGCTATAAGTCGGAATTTTTGTCGTCCTTCTTCCGCTAAACGAGAGAGGGCCGGGACGTTCCATATGATCCGCTCAAACGCGTCTCCGAGATTCCCGCCATTCTGGACGGGACGATTCGACTGCGTCCTCGCCAACCCGCCGTTCAACGTCAGCGCCGTGGACACTGCAATTCGCTGGGACCGGACGGGCAGCTCTCGGTTTCCACTGCGCGCGAGAAAGTGGTGCTCCATCCGCGTCAGGAGCAGTTGTTGAAGCGGCTTGGTAAGAGCGGCGGCATGACGCCGTCCGAACTGTGGGCGGCACCGAAGGTGTCCAAGCAAGTCCGCCATTGAACAGTGCGGACCCGGGCCGTACGTCAGGCCTTCGTCCGCATCCAGCCAAACCGCCTATGGTCCGGTTCGATTGCGAGTGTGGCGTAGGTTTCTTTCATCCTGGACATGTTGTCCGCTTTGAGCTGGCCGAACTCCAGAAGGGTCTTCAGGTCTTGGCTCATCCGCGATTCGTAATCTTCCGGCACCGCATTGTACGAACCCGTGTCGAGCGCTTTGATTCCGTACAACTTTGCCGAGTTTAAACCCAGGATTTTCCGTTTGGCTCGTTCGGTGAGTTCCGGGTAGCCCCACTTCTTTCGAAGCTCCTCGGGAATCTGGAAGCGCCAGAGCGCTTCGATCTGCCATTGCGGCGAGCCGTACCAAACGGAATCTGACCCGAACACGATCCGATCTTCCCCCAGGAATTTCATGATCCTCGTCGTCGTGCCGCCATTGCTTCATGAGGCTGTTGGGATCGTTATCGACCTTGGCGGCGTTGGAAATGTTGTAGCCTTTCCAGGAGTCCGGTTCGTGTTTCTCGGTCTGTTCCTGAATCCATTCCAAGTTGCCTTTGCCGACGTAAAGCAAACCGTGGCACAGCATGCGCGTGGAACCGGAAATCTCGTTGACGAAGTTGCGCGCCGCCGCCGTCTGGCCCGCCGTGAGCACTTCGCCAAGCTGCGCTTCCCGCGCGTTTTTCGGCGCGCGCCGCTGCCCTTCAATTTGCACGCCCGAAGCGGTAACGTTGCTCAGCAATCCAATCGTGACTTGGCTGTCGAGATAAACATCCTTGATGAACTGCGTGATGTGGGCGTAGGCGGCATCGATCGGCAGGCCAACCAGCGCCGGATTCCACACGCTCCAGGTTTGGCCCAATTCATCGAGCTGACCTGTCGGATTAAATGGATTCGATTTGACGGTGGGCGCCGAAGACGGCCCTTGCGCGATAGCCCGCAAACCCGCCGGCGAGGGCCGGCTGCCGCGGACGAAGTGCAACTGATCGTCGAACACGAAAAGGTCCTTCGGCGGCGCGGCGGCGGCGAACGCGTCCGGCTCGAACAGTTCGGCCATGCTCACGTTGAAGAACCGGCCAAACACTTCGTTCATGGCGAGCAGCGCCGCTGCCATGCCGCCTGAACCTCGCAAGAATCGCCGCCGGTCGATGCCGAGCTTGCGGCTCGCTTCGCCGGAGAGTTCCTCGATGCGCTCTTCGACGCGTTTCTGATTTTCGGTTTGCGGCACGGGCATGTACTCGCCGTTCGAGATCATCCGTGTGGGGATGGGCGAACGGAGCGGCTCGGCGACATCCGCGCGAGTGCATTTGGCGACTTGCCCCGCGTCGAGCAACCCGTGATCTTCTTCCCAGACGCGGCCGGTTTCGTTCCATTTTTCAGAAGCCATATTTGGTTCCTCCGGTTTGTGGATTGATTTCGCTAGAAAAGAAATTCGGGGTGATTTCGCGTGATCGGCTGGCGGCGCGCTTGTTTTTTGCGCGTGCGCGGAGGTATCGCCCATTCGGCGATCTGGGATTCGATGGATTCCAGAACGCATTGCACGTTAAATAACTCTTCTCTCAAGTCCGATTCGATTTTGCTTTTCAGCCGTTCGGGATTCGGATTGATGCTGAAGTTCCATGCTGGATCGCGCCTGAACTTCGAGATTTCGCGTTTGATCGAACGGAGTGTGGAGCGGAACTGGTTTGTGATCCGGATGAGGATGGATACGCTCGTTTGGGAAGTCGTGCCCAGGTCTTCGATCTCGCAGAGGTTGAGAATCATCTCCAACTGTTCCGCGTCGTTCTTTTCGTAGGCCGCTTGCGCTTGATGCCACCACTCCATCTTCTGGCTCGACATCTCGGATTGCACATCGGGATGCAGACGCCGTACCACGGATCGGTAAAGCGTCTTCACTCGAAGCGCCGCTGGATCCTTGTTCGGCGCCGTTTCCGGATGGCGGCGGTGCCTGCTGCCTGATCGAGGAATTCCGAATGCTTCCTCGAAGAAACTTTCAAAATCGTCTTCAAGCTCACTCCACTCGGCTTCGAACGCCTCGTCTGAGCCAGGGCCGGATTCGCCGTAGCCTTGCTCCTCCGAAGGCCGTGATCCGCCGAATTCAGAATTCGGCTCCGGCGCCGGTTTGACCGGATTCTCCCTCCGATCCATGACGCGGCGGTAAGCCTGTTGAAAGGAGATTCCGAGAGCGTACGATTCGGATTCAATCTCGAAAATGAGCTGGCGCTTCTCTTCAAGTTTCTGGTTTGTCTCCCGAACCTCAGTGAGCAGTGGGCCGAATGTGCGATTAATCCATTTCTGAAACTCTGGCTGATCCATCGTCTGAAACCGATCGAGTTCGAGGCGAGCCCGATCAAGATCCCGCCGGGTTTTTTCGTAAGCCTTCTTTGCCTTGCTCCGAACCGCGGCGCCATCGATCGGAACAATCGCGCGGCAGCGTTTTGTCTCGATGGGCTTTTTTTGCGGTTTCTTTTTTCGGGATTTCACCGCCGCCAAAATCGGTTTTGCCGAGAGATAAGGCAATCGTAAAAGCGAGCCGGGTTGAATTTGTTTCAAACCCAACCAGACTTGTAATCCGCTGGCGTCTTCCTATGGTGGACAGCATGGATTTGGAAGCTAATCTATGTTCGCTGCGGGAGCGCATTGAAGTCGCATGCGGCACGGCTGCTCGTGATCCGGCGTCGGTGACCTTGGTTGCGGTGAGCAAGAAACAACCTCCGGAGGTTGTGGAGGCCGCGGCCGATCTGGGACTTTGTTTGTTTGGTGAAAGCCGGGTTCAGGAAGCCAAGGGAAAGATCGGTCGATGCCCCGGATCTCTTCACTGGCAGTTGATTGGGCACCTCCAATCCAATAAATGCCGCGACGCGGTTTATTTCTTCGAAATGATCCAGAGCGTCGATAGCCTCGATCTAGCGCGTGAGATTGACAGATGCGCGGCGAAAGCTGGCAAAACGATGCCGGTGCTTTTGGAGGTGAATGTCGCGGGTGAATCGGCAAAGTTCGGTTTCCGGCCTGATTCGCTCTTGGCGGAACTTGAA
Organism: Verrucomicrobiota bacterium; assembly: GCA_027623095.1. Classification (GTDB taxonomy): domain Bacteria; phylum Verrucomicrobiota; class Verrucomicrobiia; order Limisphaerales; family SIBE01; genus JAIPJX01. The sequence continues at coordinate 3,590 of JAQBVM010000143.1, read as the reverse complement.
GCGGTGAACGCATTGCGCAGGATCGAGGTCCGAGGACTGATGACGATGGCGCCGTGGTCTCCGAATCCTGAAAGGGCTCGCGGAGTATTCCGGGAACTTCGGGAACTGAAACAGAAATGCGACAAAATCTTGGGAGCGCCACTAGAGCACCTCAGCATGGGAATGAGCGGTGATTTTGAGCCCGCAATCGAGGAGGGCTCGACCATGATTCGAATTGGAACGGCGTTGTTTGGCTCGCGACCGGCGGCAAATTCCCCGGCACAGGGGCGGACAGTCGCTAGAGAGGGATCTGGTGATGCGATTGAGCAGGCAGATCACAGTGGATCGAACCGCGCTGAAGGTCGGGAGAGGGTCTCATGATTGGCTGGAAGTTCCAGAACGGATTGGCGTGTGGCAGGCCGATGTTGAATGCGGGAGCTCGAAAGTGCTTTCCTTCCGATATGAACGAATTAGCCTTATGCCTATGTCTGTGACCATAGAGACGTTTGCGAGCGAAATTTCCGAGGCGCTCAAGGCTTTCGATAAGTATATTGTCTGTCTGGACAAAACGCCCGAGGACTGTGAGGTCTCTCTCAATTCGTTAATGGAAAAGGCGATCAAGGCGTACGCAAATCGGGGACCGAATCTGCGGCACGGCATTGCGCTGGATAAGCAGGTTACAATCGTTCTCAGTCAGACCGACGCGGATCGGCCGCTGTGTGGAATTTATTTCAACCTGCACACGCCGTATCACCGAAAGCAGCCCGCGCGAAAAGAAGAACTGGAAGAAGAGCTGTGAATTACTGGGCGCGCACTTCGTCTCCGGTTCTTGCTCCTCCGGCGAGAAGATCGGCGGCGATGTTGCTGAACTGTTCCGGGCCCGTGATTCTTACTTCACCCACTTTGAAACCGTCGCGGTAAACGTTCATTCGTTCCCCGATTTGCGGCATCGGACTCAAGTAGAAATCGATCACCACGAATCTTGAGACGGTGTTTACGGAAACGACTTTGCCGTTAGGCTCGTCGATGAGGGTTTCCTGCGGTTTCTGAATTTCGGACGCAGGGGAAGGAACCCCGCTTCGGCTATTTCGCTGTTGTGTTCGAGCCGGGCTCTGCGCCGTGTCTGTGGCATGGCGCGTGGAATTGCATCCCACCACCAAGAACACGGCGAGAATCCATAGCCAGGCAAATCGCATCCCCGCGAGTTAAGTCGGGCAAAGTGCCATCGTCAATCGTCAAAGCGGTCCGGTTCATGCGCCGAATGAGGATAGACCCACCCTGGGTACTTCTGTCGGGTGGGAAACGCCGACGCTCGTTTCTCTCGGTGGGGAGACACTCTGTGGAGCCCTTGCTTCTCCTTCTGGGACTGGTGTCTCGCAAATCGGAGCTATGGAAACGCTGGAATGCTTGGATGTTTCGGTGCTTCCATTCTGCGCCCTTCCGGTTCGGGCGCGTCAACTGGGCATCCGCGCGACTCCGCCCGCTCGGACAATCCAGCGAATCGGTTCTCCAGTTCCCGGAACGTTCCAGGACTCTTCCGTCACGGTCATGAAGACTTGGCTTCGCGCTTGATGGGCTCGTTGCAAAAGCGGCAGGAATCCCGCTCGCCGTTGCGCGTCCAATTCACCCATGACATCATCGATCAACAGGATCGGAGGAGTTCCATGGATGCCGGTCAAGTATTCGGCCTGTGCCATTTTGAGCGCGATGGCGATTGAACGTTTCTGGCCTTCGCTGGCAAATTGCAACGCGGAACGGTCATTCAGGAGGAATCGAATTTCGTCTCGATGCGGACCGATCATCGTCGAGCGGAGCGCCCGTTCACGCGATCTCGATTGGGCCAATTCCAAAGCGAAATCACGCTTAACGGCGGGCTGATGCTCGAGGCGCAGCTCTTCTTGGTCATTTGAAATGCGCCGGTACGCGAGTCGGGCCAGTGGAGAGAACCGGGGCATGAGAGCCTTTCGATACTCCATGATCTGTTTGCCCGCGGTTACCAATTCCTCGGTGAAACTCTCGAGTGCGGTTTCTTCGATCGGGCGCTGTTTGAGAAGAGCGTTACGGGAGCGCAATGTCCGGCTGTAGCGTTGCAGGAGCGGCAGGTAAGCCGGGTTCGTCTGGGAAAGCAGCAGATCGACAAAACGCCGACGACGACTGCCCGCTCCTTTCACAAGCTGCAAATCTTCCGTGCAGAAAACGACCGCCCGCAATACTCCGAGGAACTCTGAAAGCTTGCGGATGTTCCGTTCGTTGATCGAGATGCGGCGCGCTGCGGCGGACCAATAAAGCTTAACCTCCTGGTCGCTTTGGCTGATGACCCGCGCGCCGACGAAGTAACCCTTCTGATCGTGCCGGACCATCTGAGCTCCGGCGGTTCCGCGAAATGAGCGCAACGTCGCCAAAAGATAGATCGCTTCCAGGAAATTGCTCTTGCCTTGTGCATTGTTTCCAATTAGCACGTGGAATCCCGGCGAAAGATCCATGTCCATTCGCGCGTAGTTTCGGAAATCGCGAAGCCTTAAATGAGCCAAATGCACGCATGAGTGTGGTTTTCCAGACTTTGATACACAACGCCGAAATGCCGCTGCGCATCTTTTTACTCAGGAGACTGTTGGAAGGGTGACAGCCCGGCGTTCGTAGTCCCGGCTTCAGCCGGTCCGGGCCGCCTAAACAGGCGGGACTACAAACGTACCGCCGTGTCGTCAATCCTACGGTCTCCCAAGTACTGATGAGGCAGCGGCTCACTTCGGGTCAATTTCGCGTGCCGCTCTTTCAGCGCGGAGCAACGCGTAGAGTTCGGTCAATTTCAGACCTCGAAGGAATTCCCTTTTCAATTGAGCTAGTCCGCGCCGAACCAGCAGCGCATTGACATTCGTGCCGCCAACATAGAGAACCCCCAGTCCAGTTTGGTTTCCGTCACGATACGTCAGCACCACTTGCACGCTGTTCGACAGTGTAAGTTCGCGCATCTCTTCCCTGGACTTCGCTAGGATCGCAGAGACATTTTGCATTCGCAGTCTTTGTAGAGAAGGGGCTTCAATTCCAGTAAGGCGGAAGCGGAAAATCTCCCCGTTGTCGTTCTTTAGGCCGAATGTGTAGTTGTCGCCGACATCGATGATTTTGCCGGAAACGGTCTCCCGATCCTTTTCGAATTTGCCCTCCCAGAGCTGCAAGGCATCGCTGAAATCGTTCACAGGCGCGAATATCTCCCGATTCTGATAAAGGTACCACCCTAGTGCGAACGGCAGTCCGATCAACAATACCGCTGCGATTTTGTGCAATCGATGAATCATCCCAGAGCCTATTTTGATTGAGGAAAATCTCGATGATTCCGGTTTGCAATTCAAGGTCGTTATTGCGGAGAGGTTGTGCCACCTCGGTCTTCAATCGCAGATGTGTCTTCTGCTTAGGACCGCATCCGAATGAGGACATGCCTACTCTTCGCAGTTCCACCGTGGCGAAGGCGCCGACTCTCGATTCTCTTGGTGGGGCGACACTCTGTGGAGCCCTGCTTATCCTTGTGGTAAGGGTGTCTTGCAATTCGGAGCTGTGGAAACGCCGGATTGTCTGGATGTCTCGGTGTTTCCACTGTGCCTTCTCGTTCGTTTTTC
>JAQBVM010000142.1 GCA_027623095.1 Verrucomicrobiota bacterium | reverse complement strand
AGACATCCAAGCAATCCGGCGTTTCCACAGCTCCGATTTGCAGGACACCCGTCCCACAAGGAGAAGTCACGGCTTCAAATTCACCCTGAGTTTTCCAGGCAAATTTCAGTGCCAAAGTCGATTTGCCGGAACCCGGTTCCCCGTGCAGCAAAATCTTTCCCGGCTTCTGCGCCAGAGTCGCAAATAACATTTCCAAATACTCGGTCCGCCCGATGAAATCCTGCGGCTCGTAATCCAGGAACAAACCGGCGGATTTGACGCCCTTTTTTCGGTCTATCTGCGACAGCCCGGAAATCCATTGCACAGTTTCCGCCAAGGCTTTGTCGGGATCCTTCCGAGCATCGATGTAATGCTTGGTTCTGAGCAGTTCCGGAAGCGGATGCTCCTTCAATCGCACAATCAAGAGGTGTGTGCGCTTGTCCTCAATCTCCCGCGCCAAAATCGACGTCCATTCGAGCTTCGTCCATTCTGACTTTGCGGCATTCGGCGACCAGATCAACACGGCAAGATCGGTATGCTGCAACCCCTTGTCGATTTCCGCCACGAAGTTCGCTCCCGGTATGACATCCACTTCGCAAAGCCACGTCTCGATGCCGGCTCTTTTGAGCCCGAATTCCAGTTTGGAAACAAACTCTTTGTCCTTGGTGCTGTGCGAAAGGGAAACTTTCATCCCGGCGGCGTTATATCGGTCTGCCGGGAGAAAAACAAGCGGCGTTCCTTAATCCCAGCGTGTCCCTGGGGAGCTCCTCCAACAGATGGGGGAAGGGACGGAGAGAGAAGGCGATTCCCCTACCCTTGAACCTGCATGTAGTCCCGGCTTCAGCCGGTTGGAACCACCTACCGCCGTCGCGCCGAAGCGGCGCTTTGGCGCGACGCGAAGGCGGAACTCCGTGCAAACCGCTCCGGTTCATGGCGCCAATGTGGTTGCAATCCTTGGAGGTCGGGGCTCCCCATGAATTCCCCGTCCAAAAAGGACGCCGCTTCGGATGAAAACATCGATTGATCCGCGTTCACCGTTTTGTGCGGGAGGGTGAGACTTCTGTCGAACCCCATCTTGGCAGAATTCCAGGGCTCGGCGGGAGCCTCACCCTCCCATTTCCGGGGTAAACGTCAGGTCGATGTATCGCGGATTGGCAATCCGCGACACAGCCGATTACCAATCGGCGCTACGGCCTCGGCTCGGTTCAGGAGATCAAGGTGCAAAACATTTTCGTGGAATTCTCTCCTCGACCTTCTCGCTACTCGTTCTTTCCTTCTACGCGGCGCGTTGGGACCGAGTGGTAACGATCCACCGCAGGCGCATCAAGCCGAACGGTGCGGCCATCTGGCCAGACGACTTCGGCACTGCCCACAGCATCGTATTCTCCCAAACCAAAGTGCAGCGTTGGAGCGTGCTGCGACCGATATGAGTCTCCGGTCACAACCTGCCGAACCTGAGAGCCGCGTCCGTACCGAAGAGTGACATTCACTCCCACAGGAGATCCGTGGTCGTCCCTTTCACGAAATCGGAAACCGATCCAATGACCGGGATCGGTGGTTGTGTTTCTGTAAACTCGCAATGTTTGCCGGGATTCTGGCCAGGTCTCGAAACTGGTGACCAGCAAATCCACGCGTCCGTCCCCATCGAGATCATCGGCAACTACATTTCGCGAATCCTCCTCCAGAGCAACCCCCATCAAGTGGCCCACTTCGATAAACGACGTCCCATTTCGATTCAGAAAAAAACGGTTTTTCTCGTAGCCGCCGTAGGAATGCCCGCGGCCACGTGTGCGGGCGAACTTGCTTCCAAAGTACAAGTAAGCGGCTGAACTGTTGGTCGATCCTCCCACGTACACATCATGCAACCAATACTCGGCTTCATAGTCCCGGACCGACTGCCGGCTTTCCAAACCGTTCGCGACATACACATCCGGGAACCCATCATTGTCGAAGTCAAGCGCGCCGCATCCCCAAGACCAACCGCTGCGCGCAATCGTTTCGCTCATTGCCGTTTGCTCGAATTTCGATTCGCTCGCGCTAAAATAAAGGCGGTTTCCGTAAGTCATTCGCGCTCGCATCAATGGATCTATCGTTGCGTCCAAGCGGCCCAGTCCTGAATGCCCGAGACGATCCGCCGCAGGCGAGGTCATTCCAATCATCAAAAAATCCAAACGTCCGTCGGAATCGAAATCAGCGAGCGTGTGTGCCATTCCAAACGCGTGCGAATCCGCAATCCATTGGCTGGTGACGTCGGTAAACCGGCCACGACCGTCGTTCCGGTACAAGTCCACACCCGCGAAATCGCTGACAACCATCAGATCGAGATGTCCATCGCTGTTCAGGTCCGCGAACGAAGCGCTGTAGCAGCGGCGAAAGCGTTTTTTCGCCAAACCCGATAGCTCCGTAACGTCCGAAAAATTTCCCAGCCCGTCGTTAAGAAGCAAATAAGCTGGATATCCGTCGTTTGCGTCGTGGAAGGGAGTCGGAAGCTGGCCGTCTTTGTACGGGATTTTGTATTGTCCAAGGAACACGTCGAGATCCCCGTCCTGATCGATATCTCCGCACGTGATCACCATTGCGTAATCCACTTGCCGGACCGCCGGACCCGCGAGCTCCCGCGGTTTTCCAAACACGCCGTTTGCCAAGCTTTCAAACAGAACGAGCCCTTGGACCGTTTCCGCCAGGAAATCTGGATTGCCGTCGCCGTTGAAATCGGCAATCACCGCAGCGAAGATCGTGTCCGGCGCCGGTTCACACAGCGCCTGAACGTCATAGCGTCCATCCCCTCGCCCACGGTACACCACGTTCTTTGCAGCAAGAATAATCTCTGACAGACCGTCACCATCAAGGTCATACAGGATCAGCGGATCGATGGAATACGAGTTCGCAGGGGGCGAAATGGCTTCTGACAAAATCAGTTGGAACGGCGGTGCGCCACGGCGCGTCTTGATTTCAAGGTTGCTTGCGTCGATCCTTTCAATTTCCCAAGGCGCTTCGGCCAATCCGGCAGCCGCCCATTCGACAACAAGATTACCTTCCAAAACGACACGTTCCAGATTGTCCGGATGGTTCAGATGAGCCGAGAAATAGAAACTGCTTTGACTCGGCGATCCGCCTTCATCAGTCTCAAATCGGTTGTGACGGAATTCGACCTGAACGAGTTGCCAGCCAGCGCGATCGAAGCCCTCGACAAGGTTTTGCCATTCCACCATTGAAAGAACGGCTCCAACACTCTTGGGTTCGCGAATCTGGATTCCGTGCGGAAGAAACACCCGTGACTCCCAGTTACCCAGAAGAACCTGCCCAACCGGGAAGGCCGCGATGACATTGAGTTTGTTGGTGGCGGCGTTGACTGAATCCCACAGTGCTTCAAAGACTCCGCCGCATTCTTGTGCGAGCATCTCTTGCTTCCAGGCCGTTTCATTCACATTTTGTTCTCTTGCCTCCAAGGCCGACACTTGCGCCGCCAACTCCGGGCTGATTCTGTTGGTGTTTCCCAAAGTTCTATCCATCGGAAAAGGCGAAGAAACCGGACGATCCCGGAACCAATTCAGGAGGACAAACGTCGCTGCGACAAACAGCAGGACGGCAGTTGCGGGCTTCAACCAAGCGTTTCGAGACATGATATTGCTGCCGCTACATACAACGCTGAAGATTGCTTTCCCGCTTCGTGGATTGAACCGCCGTTTTCGGGGTTCAAAGGGAATGGTAAAGTTTTGAAATCTGTTCCAAATCCACTCCCTCCGGTTGCTTCTCCAGAATCCAAAGGAGATCTTCCTTCCCGGCTGCGCGTTCGCCGCCGCGAATCCGAAGAAGAGCGCGGTCCAACCGCTCCCAAGTGTTCTCGGGAGAAATCGCGACGATAAGATCAACATAACGCAACGAGGTGAGACCAGTCTCAGAGTTCATCGCGATGCCTGACAGGTTTCTTAAAATTCTACGAACAATCTCTTTCTTAGCTGCCGCGCGAAGATCCTCGTTCTCGATAGGGCGCCCCGTCGAACCAAGGACGATACGATTGGCTTCTTCCCGGCTCAGCACTTTTCCGTTCTCGAAAACGTCTATGAGGCGGTCTTCTCCCGATTTCAAAACTTCCTTCACGATGAAGTGACCTGGCAGCGACACGCCGGCGATGCCATTGATTCCGGCACGCGACGCGAGTTCCATGAAAAGCACGGACAACGTAATCGGCAATCCTTCGCGATCATCAATCACATTGTTAATGTAACTGTTCGCCCGATTGTAGTAGTCGGTTCGGCTTCCGTGGAACCCGTTTTCCTGAAACAGATAATGAATCAGCGCCTCCAGAGTCGCCACACCGTCCCCTCGCTCCGCTAGTTCCTCGGCGAATTCTTTTGCCATCTGATCCACTTGATCGATGTAAAACAACACGTTCAATTCCGGATTATCCAGCTTCGAAACAAGAAGCGCTGCTCGCAACAGGTCGATCTTCTCCTCAGGCTTTCCAAGCTCTTCGACCAATTCCATTTGGACGGATTCCCGATGCACTTCATCCGCAAGGACGCGAAGCGTCGCCGCCTCTTTGTCAAGCTGCCGTGCGCGCTCTGCCAGAATAGAGCGGCTCGCAGCCGGATTCCGCGCAAGATCCGGGAGCAGCTCCAATTTTCGCGACCCATCGATATTCTCGATGAGCCTGGAAATCTCCTCCGCAACCTCGGGCGACGGAGAACTGCTCGATTCGCGGATTTGAGTCCCCAACTGAAAGTCCTTAAACGAAGCGCGTGTGTTCCGAAACTTCGCGAGTCCCGCGCGCCCACCGGTCATGGCCGTATCTTGAGATTCGACAATCAGATGATCGTTGACGTAACAGAGTATCCTGTCGCTCTCGACGCGAACTTTCAAACGGTTCCATTCTCCGGGGCGATAGTGTTTCGAAGAAACCTCGTGCAGAATATTCCACGAAAAAACAGTCGGACCGTCAAATCGAGTCAACCGCAACCGACCTCCGCTGGGATAAAACCCGTAATGTTTTTGATCCCCATCCGACTCGAAAGCCAAGCCCGCGGCCCCCGCCTCGTCATCGAGGCGCACGGTTACCGTCAATTCGTAAGGCCGAGTGGGGACGTTGTTTTCTGAAATGCAAAGAGCGCGGCCGCCGAAACCTTTTCCCAAGCCATCCACTTGAATCTTCCCGCCGCGCTGAGTCCAGCGCGCTCCCATTAATGGCTGCCACGAGCGTGGATTCAGACTTCCAATTCTGAGCCAGCGACTCATTGGCACGGGATTCGGCTTCTCAAGAAGTGGTTTAAGCAGGTTGATCGGCAGCGCGAAACCGAGATTCGGACTCAGGAGAGATTTCATGTTGAGAACTCCATGCACCCGTCCGCGCATGTCCATGAGAGGCCCTCCGCTGTTTCCTTCCTCAATGGGAATGGCGAGTTGGATCATTTCCACGCCTCCGAAGTCTCGCTTCGCCGAAACCACTCCATTCACAACGCTATACTCCAGTCCAAGCGGATTTCCCATCGCGACGATCGGCTCGCCCTGATTGAGAGCATCCGAATCTCCAAATGCCAAAGCGGGCAAATCTGCCGCGTCGATTCGAATGACAGCCAGATCGAGTTTGCGATCCCAGGCATAAACCTCGATCACATCATGCCGGCTGCCGTCGGCGAGTCGCACAGCAATCGGCCGGGCTTCATCGATTACGTGCAAGCAAGTTGCTATCAAGCCATCCGAGGAAACCACAAACCCGGAACCGATGCCGTCCGCTTCACCGTCCCGGTCAAAGTGCGAGATGACTGCGAGAGATTTCCGTGCGGTTCTGGAGATCTCCTCCACGGTCCGGCCCTGCGTCGCCGTCGAAGCTTGCAGAATTGCATTATCAGAAGATCCCGCCGTACTCGGAATGTCGTCCGCTAAAATCGCCCAAATCGCCAGGACTAGAGGCGCGGCAAGAACTGGAAAGCGTCTAGTAATCATAGGAGTGGAAACCACGCAAGATTGAGACGCATCATCCAACGAGAATCCCAACGGGATTCGCTGTTCACAGTGCAATTCGCAAATGCGTGTAAGGACCAGAGTCCTCTGCCGCTCTCTTTGTTGCAGGCAGGACTAACTCGTTGAAAAGCGCCAAAGGGCTGGCGCAGTCCAAAACCTGGCGGTTCAGAGTTAGCCTTCACGACATTCCAGCGTGCCACCCTGCCGAAATTGTGCCGCTTCACGTGAGTATCTCTTCAACCACGCGACCCTCGTCGGCGGGACCGATCAGCCTCTGATCGAGACCCTGATAGCGGAAGCTAAATCGGTGCGCGTCGAAGCCCATCCGGTTCAGCAGAGTCGCCTGAAGATCGCGAACCGTCACTTTGTCCCGGACCACAGAATAACCGAGTTCGTCGGTCTCGCCATAGACAATCCCCTGTTTGATTCCTCCACCCGCCATCCAGATGGAAAAACAGTGTGGATGATGATCACGCCCCAAAAATTTGGAACCGCCGCGCGCTTCATTCATTGGCGTGCGACCGAATTCCCCTCCCCACACCACGAGTGTTTCGTCAAGAAGCCCGCGCTGTTTCAAATCTGTGATCAGTGCCGCCGCAGACCGGTCCACCTGCTGGCACTTCATTGGAAACTGCGTGAGCAAATCGTCTCCGGCGCCGGTTCCGTGAATGTCCCAACCCCAATCGTAAAGCTGAACATAGCGGACCCCTTTTTCCACAAGCCGCCGGGCCAGCAGACAATTATTCGCGAACGACCCTGCGCCGGGCTTCGCCCCGTACATTTCGAGCGTCGCAGCCTTTTCCTTGGAAATGTCGAACACCTCGGGAACCGCAATCTGCATTCGATAAGCCAATTCGTACTGCGAAATGCGCGTCGCGGTTTCGGGATCACCAAACTGATTCGCCTCGATCGCATTGAGGCGGTTCAATGCATCAAGGCTCCTGCGGCGCGTGGCGCGATCCATTCCCGCCGGGTCATTCGCATAGAGGATTGGCTCACCCGAAGAGCGGCATTGCACTCCTTGATACACAGAGGGGAGAAAGCCGCTGCCCCAAAGGCTCTTTCCGCCTGTCGGATCGGTGCCCCCGGAAAGCAGCACAACAAAACCGGGCAGGTCTTGGTTTTCCGACCCCAAGCCGTAGGTAAGCCATGATCCAAGGGAAGCCGCGCCAGCTCGGGGTGAACCGGTGTAGATGAAGAGTTCCGCTGGCGCATGGTTGAACTGGTCCGTGTTCATCGAACGGATAATCGCCGTCTCATCCACAATTCCGGTGAAGTGCGGAAGCATCTCGCTGACCCAAGCGCCACTCTGTCCGTACTGAGAAAACTTGTAAGGCGACCCGCATATCTTCGGCACCCCCTTGATAAACGCGAAACGTTGTCCTTTCAGCAACTCCTCGGGGCACGGCTTCAGGTGCAGTTCGACAAGTTTGGGTTTCCAATCAAAGAGATCCAGCGTCGGCGGGGCGCCGGACATGTGCAAATAAATGATCGACTTGGCCTTCCCGGGAAGCGGAGAGTGTCGCGGCTCCAACGGATTCGCGCCCCCCGCTGGATCTGCGGCCGCAGCGAAACCATCCCGTTCAAACAATCGCCCTAGCGCCAAGGCTCCCAGACCAATTCCGGATTGGGCGAAGAATTCGCGCCGCGTCACCGCACGGGCACGATGCAAACGAGGATCAGGAGTATTCATTGCACAGTTAGTTCTTGGTCAGCACAGCGTCGAGGTTTAGCAACACATTCGCAACCACAGTCCAGGCAGCGGCGTCTGCGGGATCGACTCCGACCGGAAGCGGGCCAATTGGATCCGTGGCAAGCTTCTCCGCATCCTGTTTGCGGTTGCTGTAGTATTCTCTTTCCTCACGAAAAAGACTGAGAAGAGGTTCGGTCTGTTCCTCGGTTGGCGGACGCGATAGGCAAAGGCTCAAAGCAAAACGAATTCGGTCCGCAGCCTCTCCGTTGCACTCGCGAACAATGCGCCGCCCCAACGCCTGGGCCGCTTCCACGTACACCGGATCGTTCATGGTCACAAAGGCTTGGAGAGGCGTGTTGGTGGGAATACGCCGAACGGAACAATTTTCGCGGCTCGGAGCGTCGAAAGTGGCCATGCTTGGATACGGAATGGTTCGCCGCCAGAAGGTGTAGAGTCCGCGCCGATACCGGTCTTGGCCTTTGCTGGTGGCCCAAGTTCGTTCGCCGTTGAACGCAGCGCGCCACAAACCGTCGGGTTGCACAGGATAGACCGAGGCACCACCGATTTTCCGGCTCAACAGCCCGCCCAATGCCAGTGCCTGATCGCGCACGGATTCGGCATCGAGCCGGCGCCGGGTTCCGCGCGAATAAAGCCGGTTCAACGGGTCCTTCTCAAGCAGATCGGATGTCACTCCGGATGCCTGCCGGTAAGTTGCGCTCATAACTATTGTCTTGATCATCGCTTTGATGTCCCACCCGCTTTCAACCAGATCCATCGCCAGCCAATCCAGCAGTGCGGGATGCGACGGCATTGATCCCTGAGTGCCAAAGTCCTCCTCTGTCTCCACGATCCCAGCGCCGAAGAGCTGCGCCCAAAGACGATTTACGGCAACACGCGCGGTCAGTGGATTCTCGGGATCCATAAGCCAGCGCGCGAGACCGAGCCGATTGCTCGGAGACTTGTTCTGAAGAGGGTGAAACGCGGCGGGTGTCCCCGGTTCGACGGTATCGCCCGGGTTTAAAAAGTTTCCCTTAGCCAGTATATGATTCTCACGCTCCTTCTTGGAGGGCAGTTCCCGCATGATCGGGAGCGCGACCGGTTTGACCGTAGCCAGATCGCGCCGCAGTTTCGTTAACTCCTTGTTCACATCCGCAAGGCTCGGCGCAAAATCCCGAAAATAATCGTTCAGTTCAGTGCGTTGTTCCGGATTTCGGCCGTCGCGGTCAATACCAAGAATCTTTGCAATGCTCTGGGGTGGGATTCGGACGGGCAACAGTTGGGTGGTGGCAGAAAGCCGGAATCGGCCAATGGTGTGATTCGTGCCGTGATTTTGAAGCAGCGTGAAAATAAGAAGTGAATCCGGCTCCTTCATCACATCACGACTCCCAATCTCAAACGCGGCACGGTGGACGTCGCCGGTTTTTTCGCCAATACTCCAGCCAGAATTCGAGCTGCCTTTCCCGTCAATTAATTCGCTCACACTAAAATCCTTTTCGGCGAAATCAGCGGAGGCGTTTTCGAGTTTGACGCTGCGTTCCTTGGGAACGCGGAAGAATTCCACCGGTTCGGGTGGCGCGGAAACACTTTTATCCCAAACGGATTTTCGTTCCGAATCAAGGGCCGCGACCTTGTACCCGGCCAATCGCGTTCCCAGACCGCGATCGGTGCGGTTCCAGATCACGATCTCGTCAACTGGAATTTCCTTTCCGAGATCCACCTCCCACCATGGATCGCCTTGCGGCTCCGTCATCGTCACGGATCCGTCCTCGAAATCACCGTCTTGATTGCCGTCGGTTGCGCGCCCGGCACCCGCATTGGAAACGGTGCTTGATTGCGTGGACTCTCCGCTACCGGCAAGATTCGCGCCTTCGGAAAATACCTCGACCTCGGCAAGAGAGAGAATCCGCTGTGAACCGGGCAGTTCAACGCGAATGAACCGGGCTTTTGGAACCGGCTCACTTGAAGCTTGGACCGCCAAGGAAAGTTCGCTCACAACCACCCGGCCCGTCCCTCTTGCGCGTCCCGGTCCGTTTGCGGGAAGACTCTCATGCGGCAAGAGTTCGAGCCGGACCGCGGTGAGGTTCGTGGAGCCCAGTCGCACGCGAATGGTGTACGCATCCGTATCTGGGGAGTCTCCGATGGCCAGGATCGAGTGGTCAGACAGTTTTTCCAACTTGGCGCCCCGATACGATTTCATTTCCACGGATTCGAGCGGTTGCCAGTCAATTCCACGCAATTGCAATTCCTCCCATTGGGCGAGATCCGCCTCAAACTCTGGAGTAATTTCCTTTCGCTGCTTTTCAAGGCGGGCAATCTCGTCGTTGAAACGATCGATCCGCTCCTTTTCCTCGGGTGTCGGAAGAGGAAGTGTCGGTTGTTCATCCGGCTTGTCTGTGTCCTCGGTCTGATTGAAAAAACTGTAGAATTGGTAGTATTCACTTTGGCTGATGGGATCGTATTTATGCGAGTGACATTGAGCGCAGCCCATGGTCAGGCCCATCCAGATTTGCGCCGTTGTGTTTGCCCTGTCTTTAACGGCAGCAACCCGAAACTCTTCGTCATCCGTTCCACCTTCGGTATTGGTCATGGTATTTCGATGGAATGCCGTCGCGATGAGTTGATCCTGAGTCGGATCTTGGAGGAGGTCGCCGGCGAGTTGTTCGATAGTAAAACGGTCGTATCCCAGATTTTTATTTAATGCGTTGATGACCCAGTCGCGCCAAGGCCAGATGTTGAGCCGAAGGGGATCGGAACCGTAACCGGCGGAATCCGCGTACCGCGCGAGATCGAGCCAAACACGCGCCCAACGTTCGCCATAACCCGGTGAATTCAGCAGCCGATCAACCAGCCGTTCATACGCGTCGAGTTTTTGATCCTCGACAAACGCCGCTGTTTCCGCGGGCGACGGCGGCAGTCCGATGATGTCGAGCGAAAGTCTGCGAACCAGCGTGTGTCGATCGGCCTCCGGCGATGGTTGCAATTTATATTCTTCCAGTTTCCGAAGAGTGAACGCATCGATCGCATTTCGAATCCACGAAGACGTTTGAACCGCCGGCACTGGGGGTTTGGCCGGTTTCACGAACGCCCAATGAGCCGAATAAGGAGCGCCCTCCGCAATCCATCGTTCGATAAGCGCAACCTCGCTTTGAGCGAGCGGCGCGCCTTCTTTCGGCGGCGGCATGATGTTATCCGGATCGGTGGACCGAACCCGCGCGATCAACTCACTCTCGTCCGGGGCCTGAGGCTTGATGGCGTGAACACCGTCACGATCCTTGATTGCTTCCGAGCGAAGATCGAGCCTGAGTTTAGCTTTTCGCGAGCCTTCATCGGGCCCATGGCATTTGAAACATTTTCCCGAAAGAATCGGACGGATTTGGCTAGTGAAATCGACGGGCTCTTGACCCACCCTATTCTCGGCGCTACACACTCCCGCGGCAAGAAACATCAAGGCAGCTCCAAAGGCACGAGCGGGACCGAGGCCCGGGATCTGAATACGGTGACTCATCTTTGTACGATTCTGTTTACGGCCCGGACAATCTCACAGATCCGCGATTCTGGAAAGGCGTTTTATGCACTACTGCCATGAGGCGCGTTTGATGCTTATCCCCATTAATTCATGACGCCGAGAGTCCCGGCGCGAAATGCCGCGGCCATTCCAATTGGCACCAGGGCTACCGCAGCGACGATCCTATTGTGGAAACAGTGCCCGCGCCCACCCGCGCTTTAATGGTTTCCTCAGTAGTGCCGCCGACAAAGCGGTCCAGATTTGTGCTCACGGTCACACGCGCCTTGACCTCGATGACAGTGCGGTTCTTGGCCAAGGCATCAATGGTGAGTTTTCCAGACTTCGCCTCGGAGCAATCGACAACCTTCGGGCTGACGGAAGTTTTGACCGCTTCAAGCACGGTTTCGCCCGTCTCTTTTGTGGCCAAACCAATGGCGCACGCACGGTCAAAAATGAGAAGGATGCCGGTTTTCCCTGCGGCAATCAGCGCCAGCAGAACCATTGGTACATTGCCACCGGCCAGATTGACTTCACAAATCAGATTCGATATTTGCAGTCAGAAGCGGCGGCATCTGATGACTGCCTTTCGGTTTCCCTGTAGTGGCGCTGTGCCAGTGCGCAAGCAATGATTCGCCGTGTCGCCCTGGATCGGGCCGCAGCAGAACTCAAAGAAATCTAACGTGGCACATTGATCGCGTTGGCCACCTGTTCCTGAGCTTCGAGTCGTTCACCCAGTTTTTCTTGAAGCTTCCCTTCCGCATTCCACACATAGACCAGACCGTCATGGCAGCCTGAGTATCTTCTGTTCCCATCCTTCGAGATGACGAGTGCGTAGAGGATATCGGACGCTGCGCCCAGAGTCTTTTCGGGCCGTTTTTTCGATTCGTCGCAAACGCTCACACTGCCATCCTCGCAGATTGTGAGAATTTTCTTTCCATCAGCCGTCCAGGCAAGCCCTGTGATCGGACCCGGGTGCCCGCTTACGGCTGCCGTCTGATCGCCCGTCTCGGCATCCCAAATCTTCACTTCGGCATCCTCGCTTCCAGACGCCAGCCGTGTGCCGTCCGGATTAAATGACACGCTGGTCACAAGCCCGATATGTCCCTCGAGTTTGGCGGCCGGCTCGAAGCTCGGAATCCTCCAAAGTTTGACAAGCTTGTCGATCGCCGCGGAAGCGAGGAGTTTTCCATCCGGACTCACCTCAAGGTCCAGGATCGAATCGTCATGAGCGACCCAGCTTGCTCTTGGCTCAGGAACGCCGACATCCCATGCGCGGATCAACCCGGCGGAGGTTTCGATTCCGTCAGCACCGAACAACGACATGCTGTCCGGTGTGAACGCAAGCGCTGTGATGCGCCCGG
The DNA here is from genome assembly GCA_027623095.1 of Verrucomicrobiota bacterium. Taxonomy (GTDB): domain Bacteria; phylum Verrucomicrobiota; class Verrucomicrobiia; order Limisphaerales; family SIBE01; genus JAIPJX01. The sequence continues at coordinate 5,445 of JAQBVM010000142.1, read as the reverse complement.
TTAGATTCGTGATCTCCATGGAGGGCGCGAACGATTCGACCTTCCAAATCACAATCCGGCGAAAACCGCCGGAAGCGATCCATTTTCCGTCAGCGCTCCACGCCAACGATTGAACGGCGTCACGGTGCCCCTCCAGCTTCCGCAACAGCACATGATTCGTCGCCCCGGCTTCATACACATTAATTCGGCTGCCCCTTCCCACCGCCAACCGCGTGTCGTCACCCGACAACGCAAGCGCCAGCACCGGATGGTACGAATCCGGAAGCGCGCCAAGCCTCGAGGGATCCACAGCCGCGATAACCATTGTATCTCGAAAAATTCGATCATCCCATTCGGCGCCTTGAGTGACCCATTCCCGCAAAACTTCAATTTCGTCATTCGCGAGCTGCTTTTTCGGGGGCATATGTGGATCGGCATCCGGAATCAACGCTTGAGTGAGCACACTCTTCGATGGATCACCCGGAAGAATTACGGCGCCATTGTCACTCCCTTTCATAACGGACTCGCGCGATTCCAATACGAAACCGCCCTTTCGTTTTGATTCGCTGTGACAACTGTGGCACTGAATTTTGAGAACCTCCATCGCCTTCGCGGTAATTTCAGTGGTCGCCCGTTTGGATTCAACAGCCCCAAGAACGTCGCCCTGGCGATTCGGCGCAAGGTTTCCATTTTCCCCGGAAGAATTCCTCTCAAGTTCGTCGGCGCATAACGCTTCCGGGATACACGCCGCGATCAAGGAAACCGCAACAACGAATATCACAATCCGGAGGCAGCCAAATCGAAGAGCACACCAACAGGCATCCTGTCGAATGAAATCCGGGCCCCGAGTAGAGAAGGAACGGCGGCTTCCGCCGAAACTGCGTTGCATCCAGTGAAAGTGGAGAAAACTTACTTCAATTGAAAGCCTGAACTCTCCACCACCAAAGCAGGCCACAAATACCGGAACGATGAAATAATTTATCCTGGCTACGGGGCATCTATTGGCGGGAACTCCTCCAGCCTGTCGCTTCGATCCGATTGAATTCCCCGATGATATCGACTCCTTGATAAAACGAGAGCCACCCCTTGAGAACCTTTGTTTCTCCTGGAAGACAATCCGGAAATTTCGGATCCGAATGCAAGCACGGAACTGGGGCGTTCGCCCAGAGTCGATCACATGGTTCCCAAGCGGAGATTACCCAGCGCCGACCGTCGGATGATCGACAGGCGCCATACGGTTTAGAAAGAATCTTGTTGTCATTGGTGAGCTGGTTGAATTCCGCCGCCCCCTTAAGCATCACACAATTCTGGACCCGGAGATCGTTCAGCGTTTGCGATGTGCCGTTGAATAGACGAAGTTCCATCCGAACCGAATCTGGATGCGGCATAACCTTGGCTCCGAACCGAATTCCGTTCGGCAACATGCGTTCTATCTCAAGGATCCCATTGGGAAGTCGCCTCCACTCGAGAGGTTCCATCTCGACATTCTGTTTCGTCCACACCGTGTCGATGTGCGTGTGCGCAAGATACGTTAATCCATGATTGGACCAAATCGCTTCTGGAACATCGACAACCACGTAACTGCTTTCATCCCATGGAGTGAAGACACTGATTTTCGATTCTCGCTGAGGACGAATCGCGCCGTCCAAAAAACCGATTCTTGGATGCCGTCCGCCCGGATATGGCAGAACAACTAGCGAGTCTCCATCACCCCGCTTTCGACGCAGGCCGGGCGAAATTCCGAAGCGCATGAGATCATCCTTGATTATGCCGGATTCCAAACCCGTCGCAGCACTCACTTCGTCGATGCTAAACCGGTGATACGCGACCATATTCTGCAACCAGAACTTCAGATCTTCGTCGTCCACGGGTTTTCTGAAATTGGGCGCGCCGCTTGCGGCATGGGATGGGCGCAGAAAAACAAGGCAAACTGCTATTATGAATAAGTAACACGCAACGCGCTTCGTGAGTTGCACGAAACGCCCGCATCGATTTGTCGTCGAGTTCCCGCAGGGAACGATACATTTTCTTAATTTCTGCATATCAGCGCGGCTCCTTTCTCGTTCTTCTCAGATTCCGATTTTGAATCGTCGTCATCTTCCGACCTTAAAAACAGTTCAGCGGCCCGGTCTGCAAACCTCAAACCCTTCGGTGTCAGTTGGAATCGTGTCGAATCGATTCGGGCAAAATCTTCCTGAACGAGCCGGTCCATTTCAGACGCCCAACCAATCCGAAGATCGAATCCCGTGACCCTTCGAAACACCTCAAATGGCCAGCCGGCGTTCATCCGCAGGCCGAGCCCGGCAATTTCGCCCGCCCGAGCAAAAGGCGAAAGCCGGTCGGTCGATTGAACCGCTGATTCTCCGCGCTCCAAGCGCTCGCAATAAAGGACGGTGTTGGACCAGTTCTTGGTTCGAGCACCGCCCCGGTAACCGGTGGCGCTCGGTCCGAGTCCGAGAAATTCACCACCGCGCCAATAGTTGATGTTGTGGCGACAAGCGCGATCCGGAAATTCCGCTTCACAAGCGGTTGTGCGGCGCCCAAAGTTTGCGATTTCGTACTGATGGAATCCGCGCTTCGCCGCAACCGCGACCAGCTCTTCGAACATCGCGCATGCGAGATCCTCGTCCACACTGAATTGCCCAGCCTGAAGCTGTGCATAAAGCGGAGTATCCTCCTCATAGATAACTTCGTAACTGGATAGGTGTTCGCATTGAAGCGCTGCAGCTTCTGCCAGCGTCGCTTGCCAGCACTCCATTGTCTGCCCGGGGATCGCGAACATGAGGTCAATGTTAACGTTGTCAAACCCGGCCGATCGCAGGATATCGAATGATCTGAAAACCATATCACGAGAGTGAATTCTGCCAAGTCGCTCGAGGAGCCCGTTGTCAAACGATTGGACGCCCATAGAAATCCGATTCACTCCGTACGATTTTAGCAGTCGCGCTTTGTCCAGGGAAACCGTCGCGGGATTGCACTCCACCGTCCATTCCTCAGCTCCTAGCAATCCCCTTGTTTCCATCGCTTTCAAAACCTGTTCCCATTGGAGAAGATTCAAAAGGGACGGAGTACCGCCCCCAAAAAACACAGTTGCCGGAATCGTTCCCAGGTCAACAACTTCAATTTCTTGAATGAGTGCGCGAATGTAGCGATTCACAACCTCGCCATTCGGAGCATGCGAATAGAAGGCACAGTACTCGCATTTCTGAGCGCAGAAAGGAACATGCACGTAAAGGCTGGGCGCCGATCCTGGTTGAACATCGAACACCGGGCAACCGTAACTCTAGACCCAACCATTCACAACAGATTATCAGCTTCTCAATTCGACCACGGTTTCAGCCTCACTGCTGCTGTCTCTGAACATTTTGAGCCTTTAGTCCCTTTTCGCCCTCGATAACCTCAAAACTCACCTCCTCGCCCTCTTCGAGGGTTTTGAATCCATCACCCGTGATCGAAGTGTGATGGACAAAGACGTCTTGGTCCGGTTCCTGGCTGATAAACCCGAAGCCTTTCTTATTGTCGAACCACTTTATCTTCCCTAGCGCCATAATCGCCTTTCCGAAGCTGCACGCACTTCCCGGGAGAGGCGATCAAAGAATGCATCGCCGCAAATCTGGGCACGCCTAGAATTGCTCAATGCGGCAGCACCTCGGGTAATTGTGATAATTAACAAAACTTTTGACATGTCCGTCAAGAATAAGATCCGGTACTGTTGCACTCGTTCAGTGTTTATTGCCCAAAAGGACTCACGGACGTAAGGAAATTGACGCTTGACGGAGATTCCTCCTGAAATTAACGTCTGCGAGCGATAAAGAGTTTATTGCTGGGCTGCCAGCGCGAAACGAGTCGGAGATGTTTCTGCCGACTTTTTTGTTCCCCAAATGGGGAAAACGGATTATATGAACGCCGAATTCCTAGCTGTAATTGAGTTTTGGGAACGCGAGAAGGGCATCAAGAAAGAGGTCCTGATCGCGGCGGTGGAGGAAGCTGTACTATCCGCCGCAAAGAAGGCTGTTGGACCGGCACGCGAACTTAGGTGTGTGATTGATCCAAAAGGAGGCGATATTCGCGCATTCGCAAAGCTTTTGGTCGCCGAGCGTGTTGAATCCAAGCATGATCAGATTTCGCTCTTCGACGCCCGCCGCGTAAACGACCAAGCAAAGGTGGGTGACGAACTCGAAGTCGAAGTTACTCCCGCGAATTTCGGCAGGGTCGCCTCGCAGAACGCGAAACAAGCCTTAATGCAACACATTCGGAGGGCTGAAAAGGAGCTCATTTACGCCGAATTCAAGGACCGATCCGGCGATATTGTGAGCGGCACCGTTAGGCGCTTTGAACGTTCGGATGTAACAATTGATTTAGGAAAATACGAGGCGTTACTACCTAATCGAGAACGTGTTCCGACAGAAGAGTATCAAATCGGCGAACGCATTCGTTGTTATGTAAAAACGGTCGAGAACAGCCTGCACGGTCCGGAGATCATCCTGTCGCGAGCGGATCCAAAGTTCGTCATTAAACTGTTTCAATTGGAAGTATCCGAGATCAGCGACGGAACGATCGAGGTTAAAGGGATCGCACGGGAACCGGGTTTCAGAACGAAGCTAGCTGTTCATTCTCGTGACGAAAAGGTTGATCCAGTGGGAGCCTGCGTCGGTCTGCGAGGCCAGCGGGTAAAGAATATTGTCCGGGAGCTAAACAACGAAAAAGTTGATATCATCAAGTGGGATCCGAAAATCAAGAATTACGTCGCGAATGCGTTGAATCCCGCCAAACTTAAGGCTTTTGAGGTCGATGAAACGACTCGCCGTGTCAAGGTGCTCGTAAGCGAAGACCAGCTCTCGCTGGCGATTGGGAAACGCGGTCAGAACGCTCGATTGACTTCAAAACTCACTGGCTGGCACATAGATATTGAGGCCGAGCCGGTGGTGAGAATCGGCTTCGAGGAAAAGGTTGCCCAAGCCGTTGATTCAGTTGCATCAATTCCCGGAATAACCAGAGAACAAGCTGACATACTCGTACACCACGGTCTTAAGAGCTTGGAGGATCTGTTTGAAGTGGAAGCGAGCGACCTAGCGGAGATGCCGGAAATCGCTGACCAAGCTGAGGCGATTATTCGAGCCGTTCAAGACGAAGTCTCCAAACGCAATCAGAGTGGGGACGAGACGCCGGCCACGTAAGCGGCACGGCGCCAAAGGAACTCCAATGGCATCATGTCGCGTGCATGAACGCTTTCAGGAGAAGTTATTTTAGAGAAGAATTAATATGCCCGTTCGGATTTATGATATTGCAAAGAAGCTTGGAATCGAAAGCAAGGCCGTAATTGCCAGGGCCAAGGCTTTGGGCATTACCGCCGCGAAAGTTCCGTCAAGTTCCCTCGATAAGATTACCGCCGAGTATCTTGAGCAGCAGATTGGCGGCCCCGCAGCGACTCCTCCGGAGCCAAGTCAAAAGACCGCACCCGAGCCA
>JAQBVM010000141.1 GCA_027623095.1 Verrucomicrobiota bacterium | reverse complement strand
CAGGAAGCTGTGTAAACTGCTGTCGCAAGGTTTCCGCTGACGATGTTTTCCCATTGAGTCAGAAGCGCGATGGTGTCCTCCGCTTCGATCCCTTTCCGCCGGGCAACACCGGTGGAAGCGCGGGCGGTCACGGAAACGGGACGCGCCCCGCCGTTCACAGCCCAAACATTGAAATCGATATGATGCGCATTTAGGTAATAGCTGATGTCGCTCGATTTTCCCGCCCAAGCTTGAAAACTGTCCAACTGAGCTTTGGGTTGGCTCATGTACGCATTGAAATAACTGAAATCACCCAGATCGCGGATTCGATCCCTCGCATCCAGATAGATCGGATCCCAGCGCTTATGCACCTCCATCGCCACGATCACACCCTTCTGGCGAGCCGCCGAGGCCAGCTCCAAATGCTCGGCAAGAGATTTCACAAGCGGTTTCGCAATCAACGTGTGGCAGCCCCGCTCGACAGCAGCCATGCCCAGCCGAAAATGGGTGTCATCCGGTGTAAAGATGATCACCACATCGCCGGGTTTCATTTCTGCGAGCGCCGCAAGATACGCGTCCGGATCGCTTCGAACGTCATCCGATGGAAAACTGTGGAACGACGTGTCGATGCCTTTGTACCGCTGCCCGATGACTCGATCGAGATGCTGTCGAATTGCCGGGAACTTGCCACCTTGAGTACCGGCCATATACAGATCACCTGCCAGGCCCATCTTTCGCAAATCAAACAGGGTAAGCCCCACGACACCCGCGCCTTTGTCAGACTTGCTAGCGGCACCCTGCACGAACCCGGTAGTGTACTCGCCCGTCCCGATCATCAAAACATTCGGAGTGTCCATCACAACAGGTTGCTTCGATCTTCGCCTCAAGTTCGGAATCAACAAGACAGACGGTTTCTATTTTGACACGGACAATCCCGGCGGATTGCCTGAACTGGTCATCGACCTGATGGTGACGACTCCGGGCCTCGACGTTACCGGCTCGCTGTTCTTCCTCCAGCTCAACGTCAAAGACGGCCACGGGGGCGCCGCGTTCAGCCATTTTGGCGGCCAGTTGACCGTCGATATGCTCGACCCAGCCGGGACGGGCGACACGCTCACCTTCGCCGAAATGCGTAGCGGCGCGTTCAGCTTCGGCAATACGTTCCAAGTCACGATGAACGCCACCGCCGAGGTGAATCTCGATCTCGAAATCACGTTCGGTGGCAACGCCGCGTTCCCAAACATCAGAGCCGAGTTTGACCTCGATTGGACCTGGACAAATCAATCCGCCTCGGGTGGCACCCTCAGCGTCGAGTTTAATCACATCACGATTGACGCGGGCAGTTTTCTCTCGAACCTTCTCGTGCCAATCCTCAAACAGGTCCAGAAAGTCACCGAGCCCGTCGCGCCAATTGCCCAGCTCCTCGTGACGCCCATTCCGGGTCTGTCGGACCTCGCCGGCAACGACATCACATTGCTCGATATCGCCGAGGGATTTGGTTATCTGAAACCCAGCACGAGCAAGTTCATCGAAACCGTCATCGGAATCATAGACCTGATCAATTCTATGGAATCGACCGTCGGCAGCCTTTTATTTGATTTGGGAAGTTACCGGGTCGCTGGCGCTTCCGGAGCCGGTGCCACGGCCGTTGCCACCGGATCATGGCAGGAGATGCCGGCGACATCCGCGCCGCCTCCCTCCATCGCCGGGGACGGGATTCGCAACGCCCTCGCCAGGCTGCGCGACCTTGGTTTCGAATTCCCAATCCTCTCACTGAGCGAGCTCTTTAAATTGATCCAAGGCCAGTCCGCCAGCCTTGTCGAATACACGATGCCGTCGCTGCAATTCGACTTCACCTTCTCGCAGTCGATTTCGATTTATCCACCGTTTCTCACGCTCGTGTTGGGCGGCACGGTGAGCGCTCGATTGGACCTCACGTTCGGCTTCGATACCTACGGGATTCTAGTTTACAAAGAGAGCCATAATGTCCTCGATATCTTGCAGGGGATCTATGTCAAGGATACCAACAGCAACGGTGTGGACGTGCCCGAATTGGTTCTCTCCGGCGGTATCTTCGCGGGTGCGGCTGCGGGCGTCTCCTTCGGACCGATCGAAGTCCTCGCGGGTGTCGGTGGCGGGTTGTTCATCGATCTTGAATTCAACCTGAATGATCCGGACGCGGACGGCAAAGTGCGAGCGCTCGAAATTCTCGCCAACGCCGAACGCGACATCCGTTGCGTTTTCGACATCCACGGCGAAATCTATCTGGTTCTTTCAGCGTTTTTGAAAGTCAAAGCCGTCTTCTTCAAGTTCGAGAAACAATGGGACTTTCCCAAAATCACGCTCTATGAGTTCGATCTCACCTGTCCGCCTCCCGTTCTTGCGCATATTGACGGTGGTCAGCTTGTGCTCCATGCGGGTCCAAACGCACATTTGCGTGAGGAGATCAACACGGATGACAATAACGAGTCGTTCGTCGTGCAACACCTTGGCGGCACGGCAAGCAGCGAGCATGTCCTGGTGAAATGGAACGGCTTCCAAAAGGAATTCCACGGCATCTCGTCCATCGTGGCGGAAGGCGGCAGTGGCAATGACATCCTCGACGCCCGGGGCGTCCTCGTGCAAGTGCTGTTCAACGGCGGAGCCGGTGACGATCTGATCTATGCCTCCGATAATCCGAACAGCGTCATTCACGGCGGCGCGGGCAACGATACGCTCATTGGCACATCACGGTTTGCCAACACAATGATTTATGGTGACGACGGCAACGACACAATCACTGGCGGCCCTTATGCCGACGTTCTCCGTGGCGGCGCGGGCAACGACACGATCTCCGGCCATGGCGGCAACGACGTGCTCTTCGGCGGCGCGGGGAGTGATGTGCTCAATGGAGGCGATGGTGACGATCAACTCATCGGCGAAGACGGCAATGATAAACTCAGCGGCAGCCGCGGCAACGACTGGCTTCTGGGCGGCCTGGGCTCGGACACGCTCGATGGCGGCGCGGGCGATGATGTGCTGATCGGCGATTTAGGGACGATCGTCAGCAGGCTTGAAGTGACGGGCATCACTGGTTCCGGAGATGACCTTCTCATTGGGGGTGCCGGCAGCGACGTTCTCTTCGGGTGCGGCGGCAACGATACTCTGTTTGGCGGCACCCTGATAATCAGCGGCATGGCGACGGCCATTGAGCCCGATGGTGTGGACTTCCTGGATGGCGGCGCAGGCGACGACGTCGAGTATGCCGACGACGCATTTGCGCCCGCCGGCTTGAGCCCCTCCGGTCCGAGTATCAACGGCCGCGTCTGGTCCGACACCGACGGCGATGGAATTCGCAACGGAGCCGAACCCGGAATGGCGGGCGTAAAGGTCGAGTTGTACAACGCGACCACATTGGTGCTGGAGGACGCGGTGACTACGAACGCCTCGGGCGGCTACCACTTCACCGGCCTCCACGCGGGAAGTTACTACGTGAAAGTCTTGAGACTAAGCGCCGCACAGGTTTTCTCTCCCCAGGACGCCGGCAACAATGACGCGCTCGACAGTGATGTCGATGCGGTGGTTGGCCAGTCCGCGGTTTTCTCCCTTGGCGCGACCGGAGTGGTCAGCATTGATGCCGGCCTGCGCGGCCCGCCGATTATCGTCATTGACGACGTGACCCGAATCGAGGGCAGCACGCTCGGAACAACGGCATTCCTGTTTACCGTCAGTCTCAGTGCTCCGAGCGCGTTCCCTGTAACGGTCAGTTACCGAACCGCCGACGTGACCGCCACCGCAACGGAAGATTACACGCCCATTCCCGCCCTTCCCGCAAACACCCTCGTTTTCACGCCCGGCACGACCCGTTTGACTATTGCCGTCCTCGTCCGGGCGGACAACTTATATGAAGGCAACGAGGCATTCGAGGTGCAGCTCAGCGATGCGGTCGAAGGCAGTTCGACGGTTCTGACCATCGCCAAGGCCGTCGGCCAGGGCTTGATCCTCGATGACGATCCGCAGCCCGCCATCACAATTGACGACCGCACCGTGACCGAGGCGGCCGGCGGCGCGACTGCAATGTTCACTTTGCGGCTTAGCAATCCGAGCAGCCAGACGATCACCGTCGGCTGGACCACCGCCGACGCGACGAATGCGATGGGGGAGATTACACCCGACAGCGCTCATTTTGGTGACGATTATGTTTCAGCCAGCGGAACAGTCACCTTTTTGCCAGGCGTAACGGAACAGATCGACGCGATGTCGATCCAAGTCCTGGATGACGCACTGGACGAACGAGCCGAGCACTTTCTGATCGCCCTGGCGAATCCGATTAATGCCACCATCCTTGACGGATTTGGCAATGCGACCATTGGGGACGACGACGCCCCACCGGTGGCAAATATCAGCCCGGCTCTCGTGACAGTCACCGAGGGCCAAGCCGGTTACCACCTCGCGACTTTCACGATCAGCCTCGACAAGCCGATTGCGCTGGACGTGAAGGTCGATTGGGCGACAGCGCGCGGCACGGCAACCGATATCGGTTTCAGCGCCTTGGATCAGCCCGATTTCGCGAATGCAACAGGCGCCGTCATTTTCAGGCCGGGCGAGCCGATGTCGCGGACGATTTCGGTGAAGGTGCTGGGCGACACGGCGATTGAGGGTACGGAATACTTCTTCGTGAATCTCATTCGCTCGGACAATGCGACCATTGGCGACAATCACGCCATCGTCGAGATAACCGATGACGACAACGGCGCGGACTTGGGGCCTTGGTACGTGCAGTTCAGCGACGTAAGTTACACGACGAAAGAGGATGCAGGTTTCGCAGAAATCACGCTGGTTCGCGCCGCCGGAAGTTCGGAAGGAATCGTCGTATTTTACTCGCAGAATGGCACCGCCATCGCCGGCCTCGATTACACAAGCACTCGAACCCTGGTGCGCTTTGCGGCCGGCGAGACCGGGCGATCCGTTCTCATTCCAATCTTCAACGACACACTGATCGAAAGCGCCGAGACCGTGAACCTTTTCCTTCGCAACCCGGCCGGTGGACCCGCCCGGGGCGAGTTCACCACCGCCACGCTTTTTATCCTCGACGACGAACCGCGCCCGACCGTCGCGATCGACGACGCCATCGTGATCGAAGGTGACGTGGGCACGATGTCGATGACCTTCACACTGCATCTTTCCGCTGCTGCGGAGATTCCGGTCAGCGTGCCCTGGAGCACGAACAATCGCTCCGCTCTCGGAGGTTTTGACTACACTGCAGCCTCCGGTGTCGCCACCTTCGGCATCCATGCGTTAACGACGACTCTCACTGTCACTGTCCACAACGACTTCATCCCGGAACCGGTCGAAGAGTTTGTCATCAACCTCGGCATGCCGGACGAAGCCACACTGGTGGATCGTCAAGGATTGGGCACGATCCTCGACAACGACAAAACTCCAATCTCTGGCCGCGTCTTTCTCGACGCGGACGGCGACGGATACTTCGACGACTCGGAGCACGGTCTCGCGAATCTGCAGGTGATCGTCACAGACTACGCGGGAACGGGCGTCACCGTACCAACGAACTCGGCCGGCGTCTGGAGTGCTCCGGTGCTGATGGGAGCGACGAACATCAAAGTGGTTGAACCGGGCCTTCCCCCGGGATTGGTGCTCAGTACCGGCAACAACCCGCAGACCGCAAACATTAGCAACTCTGTCTCCACCGGCGGAGATGTTGGCTATTGGCCGGAGCTTTTACCGCACGTACCTCCCGATGCCATCGGCGAAGGCAGCGGCGGCTTGGACGATACCGTCTTCGGCGGCCCGGGTAACGACATCCTGAACGGTGGTGGTGGCAACGACCACCTGATTGGCGGACACTGGCTGCTCGGCGGAGGCGGCCCTTACGACGCCTATCTCGCGCAAGCCAATTCCGCGGCGCGGATCAATCTCGCGCCGCTTTCGATGAATGCCGGCGGCGCGATCAGCGGCCAGGTTTTCAACGACATCAATCATAACCTGCTCCGCGATGGCTCGGATTCTCCGGTCGTCGGCATGACCGTTAATCTCTTTGACAGCGGCTACGGACTTGTCGCTAGCGCCATCACGGCGGCCAATGGCGCTTACAGCTTTGCTCCTCTCGCCAATGGCGATTACCTCGTGCAGTTTGTCGCGCCCGCCGGCCTCCGTTTCATCACACCAAACGCCGGTTCCGACACGATTGACAGCGACGCGGATACACTCACCGGCTTCACGGCGATGATCACTGTCAGCGGAAACGCAACGATAGGGAACGTCGATGCCGGGGTCGCGAACCAGCCGCCCCCCAGTTCCGGCCCTTGGGCGCTGTCCTTCAGCGCGAGTGCGTACAACGTCTGGGAAAACAGCGGTTCGGCTCAAATCGTCATCGACCGCGCGTCCGGCAGTTTTGAACCGATCGCCGTTTTGTTCACGCAAAATGGCACCGCATCGGCGGGCGCCGACTACACCGCGCTATTCCGCCGTCTGGTCCGTTTCAGCGGCGCGGCCACCGAGCAAGTGGTGACCATCGCGATCGTTCCCGACGATGTGAACGAAGGACTGGAGACGGTGCTCTTGTTTCTTCGCAATCCAGCCGGTGGTCCGGTGCTGGGCCAGCGGCCCAATGCGGTTCTGCTCATCTTCGACAAACTGCGGCCGGACAACGATCGCATTTCCGGCAGCCACGGTGACGACGTGATGCTCGGCGACGACGGTTTCGTGGATACGATTACGGGTGTTGCGACGTTCATTGGCGGCAATGGGAACGACGTGCTCAATGGCGGTCCGGGCTTCGATAAACTCCACGGCCAGGATGGCAACGACCGTCTCGAGGGCGGCGCGGGAGACGATCTGCTCGTCGGTGGGAAGGGTGACGACGTCTATGTCTTCGACACGGACACGCCCGCGGGCATCGACATGCTTGTCGAATCGCAGGGTGCGGCCAACGGCATCGACACGCTCGACTTTTCGCCCACAACAGGCGTGCCGGTAAACGTCGATTTGGCTATCGGCGGCACGCCCCAAGACGTTAGCACAATCGGGATGTCCATTTACTTGCGCCTGACGCTTTCGGATGGAAACGCGATTGAAAACGTCGTTGGCGGCGGCGTGGACGACCTGCTTCTGGGAAATGCTTTGGATAACGTCATGACCGGCGGACCCGGCAGCGACTGGATCGATGGGAGATCAGGTACCGACGAGCTCGCCGAATCCCGCAATGTCGATTTTGTATTGGCCAACGGAACGTTTGGCGTTTTGGCCCTCCCGGAACTCGACACGCTGGTTAGTATTGAGCGAGTAAGCCTGGCGGGAGGCCCAGGGGATAATCGTTTCGATGTTTCCGGATGGACGGGCGCGCCCGTAAGGATCGATGGCCGCTTTGGAAATGACACCATCATCTCGACCAACGACAGCGATTTCACACTCAGCGACACGACATTGACGGTCTCGCCGGGTGCCACATTTATGCTGAAATCGATTGAACACGCCGAGCTAACCGGTGGCGCGAGTGCGAACCTGATCAACGCCACAGGATTCACCGGAGCCGCGATCCTCAACGGAGGCGCGGGTAACGATACTTACGTGTTCACTGACAATTGGGGTGAGGACACGATCATCGAGCTGACTGGGGAAGGAACCGACACGTTAGATTTTTCAGCCGTGACCAGCGCGCTGACGGTCAACGTCGCGGCATCTCTTTCCGTAATGGAGAGCGCCAACAGTGCGACACACTTCGACATCAATGTGGAACAGGTGATCGGCGGAATGGGCGATGACACGTTTACAGTGACGCCCTCGACGACGACAACGTTCGTTGTGGATGGAGGGGATGGAACTGACATCCTGAATATTACGGCCATCGGGGGACAACCGGTCATCTCCAGTAGTTTCGAGCACATCAACCTGCCATGAACGTTCCCATCGAAACAATTGACCGGTTTGGTGAGGTGGCGTTGCTGCGCCGGCCTGAAATCCGGGCTGCGAAGCGGTGCGACCCCACAGTGAGGGGACACTGGTTCGCGAACCCGAAGTGTTCTCAAAATACGTTCGGCGCCTTTTTCGTGTGCAAAGGTGGGGCGACACTCTGTGGAGCCGTGACATTCCCGGGCGCTCGAAAGAAGCCAGGGCTCCACAGAGTGTCGCCCCACCGGGAAGAATGTTCACGGCGTCGATTCACTCCTCACTTTCTCCGCTACAGAACCGTGACATTGAATCTCCTATGCGAACATCCATTTTACACCGCCTCTTCGAGGCGAGGTCTTCAGGCGCCCGCAACGTGAATGTGCCAGCCAAATACCTCGCTCGCCTCGCTGTTTGTGCCGCGTTGAGTCTCGGTTGGTTCACCGGCGATCTCTTTGGACAGGCCGGGGTACCGCTGGATTTCGGCGACGCGCCGGCGCCTTATCCAACACTGCGAAGGGACAATGGCGCGCAGCACGGCATCTTGCAGGGATTTCAACTTGGAGAACGGATTGACGGGGAACCCGACGGGCAGCCAGACACGAACGCCCTCGGTGATGATTCGGTTTCCGCGGCAGGCGGGGATGATGAGGACGGCGTCTCTTTTGCGGGATCACTCATACCCGGGCAGACGGCGATCGTTTTGGTCGTGTCGTCGCAAGAAGGGTTTCTGGACGCCTGGATCGATTTCGATGCGAACGGCAGTTGGGCCGATCAGATCTTCCGCAGCCAGCCTCTGGTAGCCGGCAGCAATCCTCTCAAATTTATGATTCCCTCGAAGGCCAATCCAGGCTTTACGTTCGCGCGGTTTCGATTGAGCAAAAAGGGTGGCCTGGCGTTCACTGGTCCGAACCCGGACGGCGAGGTGGAGGATTACCGTTTGCAAATCGAAAAACCCTCGGAAGCCGCCGACTTGACGATCGCTAAACGCGCATCTCCAAACCCCGCGGTAGTCGGCGGCGCTCTGACCTGCACACTCGTCATTCAGAACAACGGACCTGCGCTGGCGAACAACGTCAATGTCATCGACACTCTGCCTCCGAACGCCACCTATATTTCCGCGAATTCCAGCCAGGGTAGTTGCGGCCAGATCAATGGAACCGTGACTTGCGCGCTCGGCAACATGGCGGCAGGCGCCACCGCGACGATCACGCTCATGGTGATGCCCACCAGCGCGGTCCCGATAACAAACAGAGCGTGCGTCTCCGCAGACAACCCCGATCCGAAGCAAGATAATAATTGCGCCGCCGCCATTACCGAAGTAACCGGGGGCCAAACGGCGCCGGCTTGCGAATTCACGAACCAAGGGACTGAATTTTGGCTGACGTTTCCGGCAAACTACGCGCCGGACCCGGCGAACCGGCCGCAGTTGAGCCTCCATTTGGCGGGTCCGACGAACACAACAGGCCAAGTCACCATACCGGGCCTCGCTTTCGTGGCCAATTGGACAATTCCGGCCAGCGGCGTTGCCAGTGTCGTCCTCCCGTGGCAGGTGGACCTCGGAGACCTCAACGACCGCGTTACAAACAAAGGAATACACGTCACCGCTAAAAACGACATCTCGGTTTACGCGATGACCCACGCGCCATTCACAAGCGACGCTTACCTCGGATTGCCGAGCATCGTGCTTGGCACGGAGTACATTGTTCTCGGAGCTCCGAATGTTTTCACGGATGTTCCGGAACTCAACGGAACGCAGTTTGCGATCGTCGCGACAGAAGACGGCACTGCTGTCACGATCACACCGCCGGTGCTCACAGGCTCCCGCCCACCGGGAGTTCCCTTTACCGTGCCAATGAACCGGGGGGACACCTATCAGTTGCGCAATGCGAACAGCACACCCGCCGATCTCTCCGGCACGGTGATTACCTCCGATAAACCGGTCGCGGTTTTTGGAGGACATCGGTGCGCCGATATTAACGGGGAAACCGAATTCTTCTGCGATACGGTGGTCGAGCAACTTCTGCCCACGGCAACCTGGGGAACGAACTTCGTGTCCATGCCTCTGGCAACACGCCTCAACGGCGACACTTATCGGATCGTGGCGTCGCAGGCGAATACGACCGTACGGCTGAATGGCAACGTTTTCGCCACGCTCGACCACGGCAAAGTTCACGAGCAAATCGTCACCGGCTCAGCCCATATTACGTCGGACAAACCTGTGCTCGTCGCTCAATATGCCAATAGTTCCGACTCGGATGCGGTTCCCGACTCGGATCCGTTCATGGTCTTGGTTCCGGCAGCGCCGCTCTTCCGGCAGGATTATCTCGTTTTCTCGATGACCAACGGTTTTACGGCGAGTTTCATTAACCTCGTCGTGCCCGACTCACTAATCGGGCAGATTGCGCTTGATGGCGCAACCATCCCAACCGGCGTCTTCTCGACTATTCCAACCGGCGGACCGCCCAGCGGGTTCTCGGGGGCGCAATTGCCTGTGGCCCCGGGGCCGCACGCTCTGACCCAAGGATTGGTGAACCGTCAGAACTTCGGAGCCACAGTGTACGGATTTGCTGAATACGATTCTTACGGCTATCCGGCCGGAATGCGTTTCGGCGATCTCCAGGGTCCGGTTATTACCTGTCCGGATCCAATCATCTTGACGGTTGATCCTTCGAAATGCGTCGCGGTCGTACCAGAGTTTAAGGTGAACATTCATGACAATTGCACGCCCGATGCGGCGCTCAAGATCACACAGACCCCATCGCCAGGAACCTTGCTGGGCGCCGGCACTTATGCGGTGGTTTTCAGTTCGACGGACCTGGCCGGGAATCAAGGAACCTGCATCACACAGTTGACAATTCTCGACGCTGCCCCGCCGGCATTTCGCTGTCCCCATAACATTACCGTCCGCACCCGCAGCCAGTCGGGCGAAATCGTGAACTTCCGGGCAACCGCGAGCTCGCCCTGCCAGCCGGACATTCCGGTCTTTTGCACACCTCCGTCCGGTTCAGTCTTCCCGGTTGGAATCACCACTGTGACCTGCATGCTCGCTGGAGGCAACGCGCCGAAGAATGCCGATGCGGACCGTTGCACGTTTACCGTCACCGTGATTCCGTTCCGCATCGAGGTGGTGCTGAAACCACAGGCACTCACGCTCGAGTGGAGCTCGAGCGATGTGCTGGAGTCCGCGTCTTCCGTATTGGGTCCATGGACCGCTGTGCTAACAGCGCAAAGCCCTTACACCATTCCCCTCGACGGACCAGACACGATCGAGCGGCAGTTCTTTCGGCTGCGGTGCTCGGACTGTCCCTAACGGCGCGGTCAATTCGCCCGGGAAAGCACTGGAAACACGCTGTTGAACAGGCGTGGCGACGAACTTTTTCTATCTCAGTTTAATCTGGGGTCAACGACTGGAGAAATTATTCGCGCTATTCTTCGGACTCGATCGGCTTTTGGCGGAAACCAGCTCATTGAATCACAAGCTCCGTAATAATCACCTCGCCGATCCAATTGAAGTTCAGAGCGGAATTGAAAGCCGAAGTCAGTTCAACACGAACTCGGTTTCTAAAACCGGGTTGATTGATCTCATCCAATGTTTTTGCGGAAAGAACTCCCTCGGCGACATCGATCAATCGCAATCGCTTTTCCACAATCTGCTCAAACAAATCGGGCGCGACGGCGACGAGGTTAAGTCTGCAGACCATGAATCGCCGTCCACCCGTCCCTGAAATGTTGACGACAAGCTTATCCGCCTTCGCGAGCTCGCGATCACTGCCGCGGTCATCTAAAACTACAAATATGTTCGGCGAGTGGCTCAAGTTCGTGGATTTTTATTGGCCGGTTGGTGCCGCGGTTGGGCGAAGTATCATCTGGCCCTTGCGCGAGAAGTCAATGGACTCGCCCAGAATGCGCGCCGCTTCTTGCGGGGCGTGGAAACCGGTCGAGTTCTCGGCTTCGACAAAATCAAGATAGAACTGCGCCTTGCGTTGGAAGTTCTGCGCCTTGGCGAGTTCGTTCGTGGACAGTCCGATAGCCTTGGCAACTTTAAGGTCGCCAATCAAGTCCACGAGCGCGTCCATTGCCAGATTGCGCAGTTGGAACGTGCGCGTTTGGATGGTTTCGACGCGCGCTTTCAATTCTTCTTCCGGCCAATTGTGACACGTTTGGCAGGCTTTGTTGATGTTCAACAGCGGGCTCCGAACATGGTGATTGCTGACCTTGTGCGCGCCGACACGTTCGTAGGGCATGTGACAATCCGCGCAGGCCACTCCCGAACGGGCATGGATGCCCTGGCTCCACAGCTCGAACTCCGGATGTTGCGCCTTGAGCATCGGGGCGCCAGTGTCGGCGTGCGTCCAGTCCTGGAAGGCAGTTTCGTCGTAGTAAGCGAGAATGTTTTCCGCCTTGCTGCCCTTGGCCCACGGATAAACCAACTGTTTGTCCGGCCCATTGAAGCAGTATTCCACATGGCATTGCGCGCAGACGTAGCTGCGCATTTCCTGCCGCGTCCCATGGTTGTTCACATCGTAGTCTTTCACGCCTTGGCTGGCTTTGAGTGCCTTGATACCCTCCATGAACGCGGGCCGCGTAATGCGCAACGCCATCGTTTGCGAATCATGGCAGTCAATGCACGCGACGGGATGATTCACGAGTTTGCGCGCCTCCGCGAACGGCAGGGCGTTGACTTTCTCAAACCCTTTTGCGAGGTCACCGTCACCGGCCTTTTTGTGCGCGGCGTAAATGGAGGCGTGGCAGTTGAGACAGGCGCCGGGCTGGGGTCGGGCCTGCCTGCCGGTAAAAGTCTGATCATCCAGCATGTAGGCATGGCCGCGTTCCTCGCGGAAATCCAGGGCGAAGGCATACCCCGCCCAAATCTGCTTCAGCCGCGGATCGTCTTCCAGCTTGGACTGCGCGATAACCGAGCGCGGATCCACGTCGGTCGGCGTGCGCGGCAGGGCCTCGCTGCCGCCGTAACGGGTGCGCACCTGGTCCACCGTTTTGCGATACGCATCGTATTGGATCGGAAAATTCTTCCCCCACACCGCCGGGTCTTCGGTGTCATCGGTCAATTCCACCACGCGGAAGAACGGATTCTTTGCCTCCTGCTTGTGCTCCATGATGTTGACGAGCAACGCCAGTCCGCCGATGGCGACGAGCGCCCCGAGTCCGACAGCGAGGCCGAATTTGAGAACCTGTCCGCCGCGGCGTCGTTTCGCGTTTTGATTCGAGTGAATGAGTTTCATTTTCATAGGAGTTCAATGCAGGTGCCCGACACTGCGGTGACAGCGGATGCAGGAAGTCTTGTCCGCCGCGGAATGTTGTTTCGCCGCCGGGCCTTCGATGGTTTCCACAATGTCCGCGTGACACTTGCGGCACGCGTCGTCGGTGATCTTTCGGTTGCGTTCGGTGATCTGGACGGGGTCCGGATAATTGCCCGTGGTGAAATAGAACGAGTGCCAGAAACCGTTCTGCGCCTTGGTCGCGTATTTCGGCAGAAGTCCGGAGGGCGTATGGCAATCGTTGCAAGTCGCCACGCTGCGGTGGCTGCTCTTGATCCAGCCATCATATTGCTCCTGCATGACGTGGCAGTTGATGCACGCCTTGGGATCGTTGGTGAGATACGACGCCCCCTTCGCGTAGATGAACGTGTAAGCACACACGCCGAGCGCGAGGCCGATAACGCCCCCGATGCCCGCGCCCGCGAACTTGCCCCACTTCATGTTGCTTAACTTCATTTTGGTTCTTAGCGACTTATTAGGCCGTGCTCGCGGAGTTCGGCCGCGGCGCCTGCCAGCGCCAGTTCAATAGCTCGGATGGACAACAAGTATTGTCCGCAACAAAGCTTCCTCCGTCTGTTTTGGCGGGCGCGAGGCGCGGCACCGCGTCGGCAGCGAGGCGCGTCAAAACTTGTCCCCCCGCAACACCCGCACGTCGGTCTCATAGGCAATCATGGCAAAGCGCGGGAAGAAATCCTTCTCCAACCGCGCCAGTAACCGTTCCGACACGGCCAGCGCCGCCACAACTTCGACCTGGAGATTGCCAAAAAGTCCACCCGTAGCTGCTTCCGGCGACCCGGTTGGCCGCCAGCTTGGAAGTGATCGGCAGCGCGGTCGCGCGACGATCGAAAAGGCGGAACACGTTCAGCCTGACAATCGGAATTCCATCCGTCTCGAAAAGTTGAATGGTCACAGGTCGCAAGCCATGGATTCACGGTGAAGCTTGTGGATCAGCCAGCGGGGATGAATTTCTCGTAATCCTCAAGTTTCCCGCCGTCCAGACAGCAGGAGATGATTTGTTTGCCGAGCGGATCCAGGTCCGGGTCTTGAAAATCCGCCAAGCACTTGTTGAAGAACGCCTGCAGAATCTCAGCGCCTTGGTCATAGGCTTCGGCGCCGACTTCCGGCTGCGTGTCCACCTGCAGAAACCAGCGGGCGATCATGCGGCCTTCGACCTGCAACTGGTGCAGCGTGTGGCCGAGCAGCGGGCATCGCGCCGGGCGAAGCTGGTCCGGTCGAAACTTCGCCACACCGCGCCGGGCCAGATACTCGCGCGCGATCCATTGAGGCATGAAGCCCACTTGCCAGGCGCCAATGTGCTGGTTGGGGCAGATGATTTGCCGCATGCGCGTGTTCTCCACGAACTGGCGAAGCAGCAAATTGGCTTGATCCACGCGGCGGCCCGTCGCAAAGGGCCAGTAGGAGCCGACCCCTTCGCTCGTCATCCCTTCCGTGTCCACAATGCTCGGATTGGCGTGGCCGCGGGGTGAAACCAGCCGCCATAACCACGCGAGCGACGGCGGCAGAATGTGAAAGACTCCGAGGATGCCGTACGTGGGTTTCTCCTTCGTGCAGGGTGGCGTGCGCACGCCAAAACTGCGGATGTCCACCGTGACCGCCCCCTCGACCACGCCGGGGAAAATCTTGCGCGGGATGATGATGCGGGGATTCGGACAACGCTTGCCTGGCGCATCTTCGATATGCTCCCAGACGAGCGCGCGGCTGCCGGGCACCGCGTCGATGCTGAGAAACAACAATGGCACGGGAGGCTCGGCGGCCAGTTTTTCCAGATGCACGTCGGTGCCGTAGTGCTCCAGATGATTGACGCGCACGAACCAGGCATTCTCCGCGTCGGTGAGCGTGAGTTTGCCTTGGCCTTCCTGCAAGGACGGGTGACACAGCGCCATGTCGTCGGTGACGGCGAGGAGTTCGCAACTGCGCGAAATCTCCAGGTAACGCTTTTCGCCGGTGACCAGGTTCTCGCCCAGCAACAAGCGGCCATCGGGCTCGCGATGCGCCTGTTCCAGCATTTCACTTTTGCCGCCACCGCTGGCGCCTTCGTGCATGATGGACACCACATTGTCGTAGGGGGTGATGACCTGGACGGTGGAACAGTGGTTCGTAACCCAGCCCTCGCGTTCGCCCAGGCCGAGCAGCATGCCGTAAATGCCTTTCTTGGCGCTCGGACCCGGATACAAATTGTAAGAGAACAATTCGTGCAAACCGTCGCGGCGGTTATGCACGACCACTTGCTTGCCGTTGAAATGGGTATGGCGGAAGACCGGCGCCACGTAAATGATCGCGCGGGGCACAAAGCTCGCCGAAATTTCGTCGTAGGGAATAATGCCCTGCAACATTGCGAGACCGAGCGCGAAGAATCCAGCGTTGGCCGGCGCAATCACCATTGCGTCCATGCCCATGCCTGCGCCCCCGGCCACGAAGCCGAACATCGCCAGTTCCTGGCCCTTTAGCCACTCGAAGGTCTGCTGGCGCAGCGGCGCGAACTCCGTCCCGAAGCGCTGCTGGAAAGCTTCCTTGTCGGTCGGCAATCCGTCGCCAATCACCATGCAGTCCGGGTCGCGCCGCCGCATGTAGGGCTCGGGGTAGTTGGCGGCGATGCCGTTGCGCACACGGGCGACCGTCGCTTCCGTAACGGATCCTTTGCCGGGAACGTCGTAGGCGACTTCGAAAAAACTCGATTTGGAGCCGCCGCACGCCATGTCAACGAGTTCGTTGGTTGTGCTGGCAATGGCGAGCCGTTTGCAGTGGGTGAGAATATCCGCGGCGCCGGCGGGCGGGTGATATTTCTGCCAGTTCATATTCGGATTCATTGTCTGATCAACGAGATGTAAGCGTTTTCAATTTGCGATAGGGAAATTAAGTCGCGCCGCCTTTCTGTTTGCATTGGCAGCGAGGCCTTAAGTTCTTCCGACAAGATCGATGTGTTCATGGCAATAGACTGGAGGCGGCACAACGCTTAGCCTAGCACGAATTTTGGAACGGACTTTTAGATCAAAGCAAACAGAATACCAGCGTAGAATTCTTGAACCGCGCTCACTTCCTTCACGCGTTTCGAAATAAATTCTGGGAACGTCTCTCCAGGAGTCCCGGTTGTAATAAACCGGCACCTTCGGTAAGGATTCCACTATGAAGAAAGACACCGCATTTGAAATGTCCACCGCCAGCTTCCGATTCGGAAGCGGTGTCACGCGGGAAGTGGGAATGGATCTCGCCGATCTCGGGGTGCGGCGCGCGATGGTTCTGACCGATCAGAACTTGAAATCGTTGCCGCCCGTGGCGGCTGTCGTCGAGTCGCTAACCAAGGAGAAGATCCAATTCTCCTTGTTCGATCGTGTATCCGTCGAGCCGACGGATCAATCCTTTCAGGAGGCGATCGCTTTTGCGATATCAGGATCGTTTGATGCTTTCGTGGCGGTGGGGGGTGGATCAACCATCGACACGGCCAAGGCGGCGAATCTTTACGCGACTTTTCCGGCTGAGTTCTTGGACTATGTGAATCCGCCCATCGGAAAAGGAAAACCGGTCCCAGGCTCGTTAAAGCCCCTCATAGCGGTTCCGACGACGGCGGGCACAGGGAGCGAGACAACAGGTGTGGCGATTTTTGATTTGGTGGCAATGCACGCGAAGACAGGGATCGCTCACCGGCGCCTCAAACCGACACTGGGCCTTGTGGATCCGGAGAATACGCGAACGTTGCCGCCGTTCGTGGCGGCGGCGGCGGGACTCGATGTTTTGTGCCATGCCGTCGAGTCCTACACTGCGCTCCCGTTCGATCAGCGCCCCGCGCCGGATCGGCCATTGCTGAGGCCCGCGTACCAGGGTTCGAATCCGATCAGCGATGTGTGGTCTGAGGAGGCGATGCGGTTGACCAGCCGGTTTCTTCATCGAATGGTTGAGGACCCGGACGATGATGAGGCCCGGCGGGGGATGATGCTGGCGGCTTCGTATGCTGGAATGGGATTTGGAAATGCCGGGGTTCATCTGCCCCATGGAATGTCGTATGCCGTTTCGGGGATGGTTCGCGACTATAGACCGCCCGGTTATTCCGTGGATCATCCTTTGGTGCCCCACGGAGTTTCGGTGATACTGAACGCTCCGGCTGTATTTCGATTCACCGCGGTTGCGTGCCCTGAAAGGCATTTGCATGCGGCGTCACTCCTCGGTGCGGACGTTTCGAATGCGAGTTTGGCGGACGCCGGGGAGATACTTTCCGACCAGATTCGGAAGATCATGCAACGTCTCGGGATCCCGAACGGATTGCAAGCGGTGGGTTACAGCCGGGACGATATTCCCAAGCTTGTGGAGGGCACACTCCCTCAGCACCGTGTGACCAAACTTTCACCAAGGCCCGCGGGCGAAGACGAACTCGCGGCTCTGTTTGAAGCGTCGATGACTGCCTGGTGATCCGCTGTGAAAGCGGAATCGCGGCGCGGTTTATGGCGAAGCCTTTGGCGGCGTCTTCTTGTGAATCGCGCGATGCTTCCAAGCAGCGTAACCGATTCCTCGCCAGAGAATGAGTCCTCCGTCCGCCCGGATCACGTCGATTATCTTGAGGCTAAACTTCGGCGAGGGCAGCGGGGCTGGCAAGATAATCGCGAGCATCGTCCAGCGGAGCGCTCCGAATGAGGACGGCCATTGCGCAAAATAATGATTCCTCTCCCCCGCGAGGAACGAGAGGGTGCATCTCCGAATGAGGACACGCCCGAACCGCTTCTTCTTCTTCGGATTGAGGAGAGGAGCGCGGAGGCTGGTGATTCCAGGAGAACTATTGGGGAGAAATGCTGCACCTGGTAGGATTCGAG
>JAQBVM010000140.1 GCA_027623095.1 Verrucomicrobiota bacterium | reverse complement strand
GAGTGTGGTCTTTGCGGAAAGCGGCCAGGTTCTCCAGTCCAGCGGATCCCGGCTGAGCGGGGTTGAAACGACGGGGCGCGGAATTCGTTTCGACCTCACGGCCGATACGCTTCCCTCCCTCGCCTGGACCGCTCCGGGTCGCATCGTCGCCGCGGACGACGCGGCGTTAAAGATCGACGGAGAAGTTCTCCTCGAGGCCGGGGCCGAGCAATGGAGCAAGGGCGTTCCCATCACGGCCGGCCCGGATTTCGACCAGGTCGAGGAATTGCGCCGGTTGATCGTCAAGAAAAACGAACTCTACCGCTGGCGGCTCCGTCCGCTCAACAAGACATACATCTTTCTTTTCCGCCGCCACGAAATGGGGCACCTGGCCTATGAAATGGACGACCTCCAGCGGTTGGCGGAAGAAAAGGAAGAGTTGATCGCGCGGCTCCGGGTCCCCCGGCCACACCGCTATGCCTTGGAGCAGATCAGGGCCTGGAAATCGCCGAAGGATTACCCGGACCACGAGGTTCCCAAGAACATTCCCTCGCCGGATACCGGTGCCGAATTGAAGGCGTTCACCGTCGCGGAGGGTCTCGAAGTCAATCTTTTCGCCGCCAATCCGATGATCGCAAATCCGATCAACCTCAACTGGGATACGCGCGGGCGGGCCTGGGTTTCCACGAGCTCGACCTATCCCCACATCAAGCCTGGCCGCCCTCCGAACGACCGCATTGTGATCCTGGAAGATACCGACCAGGACGGCCGCGCCGACCAGTCGACGGTGTTCGCCGAAGGTTTGCTGGTGCCGCATTCGGTGATGCCAGTGCCGGGCGGAGCCTACGTCTGCAGCGCGACGGAGTTTCTGTTCCTCGCCGACGCCGATGGCGACGACGTGTCGGAGTCGCGGCGCGTCGTCTATTCCGGCTTCGGAAACGCCGACGTCCATCACATGATTCACGGCCTGCGCTGGGCGCCGTGGGGCGAGCTGTATTTCATCCAATCGATTTACATCAACAGCTTTGTCGAAACCCCCTGGGGCAACCGGCGGCTCAACGGCAGCGGCATTTGGCGTTTCCGCCCGGAAAACGAGCGACTGGAGGTGTTCGCCCGCGGCATGGTCAACCCCTGGGGACATGCCTTCGACCGCTGGGGACAGTCTTTCGCCACCGACGGCGCGGGCGGCGCGGGACCGCACTACGCATTCCCCGGCGCCGCGTTCAACTCCGCCGTCGGAGCTCAGCGAATCTTGCAGGGACTCACTCCCGGCAAGCCTAAAAACACAGCCGCCGAGTTCATCTCCGGGCGGCACATGCCCGAACGCTTGCAGGGCAGCCTTTTGGGAAACGACTTCCGCGCCAACCGAATCGTGCGCTACGAAATCAAAGAGAAGGAGAGTGGCTTCGCGGCGGCCGAAGTGGAGACGATCCTGCACTCAAGCCACCGGTCCTTCCGCCCGGTGGATATCAAAACGGGGCCCGAGGGCGCCCTCTACGTTGTCGATTGGTACAACGCGATTATTGACCACGGCGAAGTCGACTTTCACCACCCGCTGCGCGACAAGTCCCATGGCCGCATCTGGCGTCTGACGGCAAAGGGGCAGCCCGTCCTGAAACGCCCGCAGCTTCACGAGGCGGAGATCAGCGCGCTGTTGGAAGCCCTCGCAGCCCCCGAAGAATGGACGCGCGTGCAGGCCAAACGCGAGCTGGCCAATCGCGATCGCGCGCAAGTCCTCGGCGCGCTCGGCAATTGGGAAGCCGCGCTCGGCGAGGATGCCGACCCGCTCACGGTGCATCGTCGGCTGGAGGCACTGTGGTTACACGGCGCATTGCGGGCTCCCAACGCGGATCTGCTGACGCGGATTCTCGCGTCGAGCGACTACCATGCCCGCGCCGCCGCAGTGCGGATGGTTTCGCAGTGGCTGCCGGATCTTTCCGACGCCCTGCCGATGCTCGCCCGGGCGGTGGAAGACGATCACCCGCGCGTCCGCCTGGAAGCCGTCAACGCGCTGCGGCAGATCGGTTCGCTCGAAGCGGCCAACCTCGCGCTTCGCGCGCTGTTTTTTCCGGTCGACCAGAACATCGATTACGCGCTGTGGTTGACCGCGCGCGAAACGCAGGACCAGTGGGTTCCCGCGCTGCAGTCCGGCAAACCGGTGTTTGACGGCAAGCTCGACCGCATCGCCTTTGCCCTGGGCGCCGCGACCGATCGGCGAGCCATGGAGCCTTTGGTGGCGATGGTTCGCGACGGAAGGATCAAGGGCGCTGAACGAGACGGCGCCATTCGCACCATCGCGGCTTTGGGCGGCCCGGACGAATGGAGCGTCGTCATGGAAATCGCCGGCGGCGAGCCGGCGCTGTGGCCGGCGGTCGCCGACGGTGCGCAGGCAAATCACCGTGTTCCGCGCGAGGCATCCGCCGTGACGAAGTTTCTCGGCCACGACAGCGCTCCGGTGCGGGCCGCCGCCGCAGAACTTTGTGGGCGATGGAAACTCGACTCCGCAAAACCGCAACTTATCGCGATGGTGGCCAATGCGGCGAGCCGGCAGCCTGACCGCCTGGCGGCAGCCCGCGCGCTGGCGCGGATTGGTGATCTCGAATCACTCGCGGCGCTCGCCGTGGACCAACCGCTGCCGGTCCGTACCGCCGCCATCGCCGCCTGGGCCGGCGTCCGGCCCGGCGAAGCCGCAACGCACGCGGCACGACTGCTTGCGCAGATGGAGTCGACGCAGGATGCCGAACCCGTCTACGAAGCGTTCGTCTCGCGCGAAGACGGCCCCGGCGCTTTGACCAAGGCCATTGCCGGCGTGCGGCTCCCTTCCGTCGTCGCGGCGGACGGCGTTCGCACGGCCCTTGGTTCCGGCCGCGATCTTTCCGCGTTGATTGACGCCCTGACCAAGAGCGGATCTCTCCAACCCGTCACCAGCCAAATGAAGGCCGAGGAGCGCCGGCAGTTGCTCGACGCTGTGCAAAAGCTCGGCGATATCGACCGCGGGGCCAAGATCTACCATCGAAATGAGGTGGCCTGCGTCATCTGCCATTCGGTGGGCGACAGCGGGGGAAAACTTGGCCCGGATTTGACCTCGGTCGGCGCCTACATGACCGCCGAATCCCTGCTTGAATCGCTGCTCAACCCCAGCAGCGCCATCAAGCAGGGCTATGAAACCGTGATTGTGACGCGCAAGAGCGGCGAGCTGGTGTCTGGCACGCTGCAGCGGCGAACCGACACCGCCGTGCTGGTCCGCGATCCGGGCGGCGAGATCGTCTCCATCCCCAACGGCGACGTCGAAAGCCTCGACACCAGTCCCGTCTCGCTGATGCCCTCAGGCTTGGTGGATCACCTCCGTCGCGACGAACTCATCGATCTGATGCGCTATCTGACATCGAGAGGAAAGAAGGACGAACAGGCAAAGTAGCGAGAATCTCGAATCAGACCCGCTTCAGCGTGCGGATTTCGCCGGCTGAATCGGCACGTCGCAAAAGGTCAGCGCGGCAAGACCGTTCGCGCCGTTGAGCAAGGTGTCCTGATTCCACGCGATCTCTTTGAGGTAAGTGATCATTGTCGCGGCGGATGCTTCCTTCAATTTCAGCGTGAGCACATTTCCAGTGACGCTGCCGGACGCCACCGGGTCCTTCTCGCCGTCGAGATAAAACTGGGCAGCCAGGGTGTCGGTCCAGACGACAGGCTGATCGAACTCCAGGGAAATCGTGTCCTTCGCGCTGCCGGCGTAGGAGGCTCGACGGAGATTGGGCGCGGTGACGGAAGCAGCGGGCACTTTGCCGTAGTGGTCCCGTTCGATGACAGGTTGAATCAGGCGCGCGAATTCCGCCCAGCCGGTCAGCGGGAAGTGACAACCCCCGGGCGGCCGGATGCCGAGCGTGGACAGGATGCTCATGTTCGCAAAGAGCTGGGGCAGGGTGCGTTGTTTCTCGCGCAGCCTGTCGCCGGCCCCTTCCCGGCCGCCCATCGCGCATGAGTTTGGCCAGATTTGGAAAACGTAGTAGTGCTGCACGTTCGGGAAGTCCTGCTTCCAGCCGGCGGCCATCTCGATGAAGAACGGGTGGTAGGTCTCCCAACCGAAGCCGCCCGTCGGCCCGTCCGCGCCCTGATCGTTTTCTCCCTGATGCCAGAGGATGCCACGAATGCCGTGGGTCAGCTTCGCCTGCTGCACGCGCCAGAGCATGCGGCCATAGCTGCGAATCCACTCGTGCGTCTCCGGTGGCGATTGCTCGCCGGTGTCGGTTGCGAGCGCGTTGGACTGGCCGTCGATGATATAGGCGTCACCGCAAACGAGATTCGTCGCGGTGTGCCGCACCGTTTCGCGCCCACCGGTCTTGGTGCCGAACTCCACCCGGTATTTGATCAGCCCGGGCTTGAGCTTTGACGCGAGGGCGTAGGCCCCGTCCGCGCGGGGTTTGGCGGTTTCCGTTCCGATGAGCCTGTCATCGGCGTAGAGCCGGAGAAACACCTCGTCGGCGGCCTCGGTCAACGTGCCGTTGCAGTGGATCGTGCCTTCGCTCCTGTCGTCGCGGGCGTAGAACTGGCCGTCCTCCGGCATCTCGTCCTTCGCAGGCATGCGCGCCACCCACGCGTCGCGCGTCGGCTCCTTCACGTCGATGGTCACGGACTGCGTGACGGGCTTGCCGCCGTTGCTCAACGTCGCGGTCACGGTCAGTGTGCCGCTGTTCTGCGCGCGCGTGAGGATGAGTTTTCCTGGCGCAACTTCCTTGATCACCGCGAACGGCCCCGCGCTCCATTCTGTCTTCAATTCGCCCGCGCCTTTCGCCTGCATCGCCTGCATCGCCTCCAGGTTGTTGATCTGCGGTACCACTTCGATCGTCTCGCGACCGTCCCATTTCGCGGGCGCCTTGAGCGCGAAGACCGGTTCGGCTATGTCCTCCTTGATGGTGATCCCGATGTCCTGGGTTCTGACTTCGTTCGCGTAAACGGCCTGGAAGCGCAGCGTCGCGAAGTCATCGCCGGTCACGCGACCCGCGTCGAACTGGAAGGTGAACCGGTCGATCGCCACAACGGTCACGTGGCCATCGCGCACGAGGGACCAGTAAACCTTCTGGGCGCCGCCCGCCTGCGCGGTGAACGTGGCACTCTTTCCTTCTGGCACCGTCGCCGGCGCCGGCGAAACCGCGAAGGTCGCGCCGGGCATCACCACGAGCCCGACCAGCGTCTGCTGCGCCTTCTGGTTTTCGTGCTGCAGTTTCACCCAGTCGGCGGAGCGCGCCACTTTCGAGACGCGCACCTCGTCGATGCCCCCGATGAAATCGTAGTTGTGATACCAACCGCCAATCCACAGTCGCGCCGGGCTTTTGATGGCCAGCGGAGCGTTCGGCTTTGCCGAGACACCGCTCAACTCGCCATTGACATAAACCCGCGAGTCCCCCTGCTGATAGGTGTGAACCACGTAAATCCATTCGTTCATGGGAAGGCGGCCCGCAGTCGAGACATCCGCGCCCGAGAAGTAGCATTCCATCTTCACATGCGGCGGGCTTTGAAAGTGCATCACCACCTTGCCCTGCCCGTGTTCGTTGCCCCAGGCCAGCGCCCGGCCATTTGACTTCTCCGCGCGCAACCACATCTCCGAACTGTGCGGACTCGCGCCCACTGGATAGTTTGGAATCATTTCACCGCCAAATATTCCCTGGCTCCCCGCGAGGTGCCGCGCCTCGCCGATCATTCCTGTCGTCGCCGTCGTGCCGACATCCTTCGACTCCAGCGTTCCGACCTCATCCTTCACCGGGACGTTCATGTGCCACACGCTCAGGTACCCATTCGACTCGTTGAACACCGCACTCCCGCTCGACTCGCTGATCGCATCCGGGTGTCCCCAGTGCAGGCGAAGCTCCTGCCGCTCGTTGCCCTTGATCGTCGGGATTCGCACCCAGATGCTCGCCTCGCCTTTGGCCGGATCCCATTCCTCGATCTGAAACGACAGCGGTGCGCCGGTGCTGGTGGAGAAACGGATGTCCTCTCCGTTCGACTTTACCTGCGTGAAGTCGAACCAGTCCTTGTGCAGCCGAACCAGGAGAGGAAAGCCCTCGACCTCGGCGGACTCGGGCAGGTTCGCTCCCTCCGGGGTGGTGAGAATCATGAGCACGCCGGAATGTCGCCAGCCTTCGTAGGCACCGGCTTTGCCCGTCGGCTTTGCAGGTGCGGGTGCAGGCAGGCCTTCGTAAACAACCGCGATCTGCTTCTTCGCCAGGTCTTGCGTGTAGGGTATCTGCTGGAGCGCAAAGATCTGGATGAAGCGTTCCGCCGGCACGATGCGGAATTCCGTGCTGGCATAGCCTCCCCAGGAATACTGCATGGCTTTGCGCTGGGCCTCGCCGGAGCCCAGCTTGATTTCCTCGATGCCGAACCCTAGCCCGAACTTGAACGACCCGCCGACGCCGGTGAGCTGGTCGGTGAACATCAGCTTCAGAGTCTCCGGCGTGAGCAGGCGTCGGCCCTTGAACTGGCCGCCATCCACGAGCATCTGGCAGAAGTTTGCGTAGTCGGGCACCGTGGAAACCAGTCCGCCTCCGCCGGAAAGAAACTCAAAGCCGTCATTGAAGGGACTCGACGCGGCGGGGTCGAGCACGGCGAACTTCCCATCACGGACGGTCACGCAAGTGCTGAACAGAGCCCGCGTCTCGGGCCGCACAGAGAAGCCCGTGTCCTCCATCTCCAACGGCGCCAGCACGGACTCGCGAAGAAACACGTCGAGCGGCTTTCCCGACCACACTTCGATCAATCGCCCCAGCAGATCCGTGCTGTAGCCGTACGTAAATTTCTCACCCGGATGATGCAGCGCGGGAATGCGCGCCAGCGCCTCGGCCGCCTTTGCGATCGACATCTTCGGCGGGAACATGTCGCCCGGGCCCCAGTAGCGCAGGCCTTCGCCAAGGTAATATTCGCGCACCTCGGCTTCGTCGCCGTAGCTGTAACCCGTCGTGTGCCGCAGGACATCGCGAACCGTGATGGGTCGATTCGGCGCCACGCGCTCCATCTTGTCGCCAATCTTCTGCAGCACCGTAGCGTTTGAGAAACCCGGAATGTAGAGTGCCACCGGGTCGTCCAGCTTGAACCTGCCCTGTTCGCAGAGCTTCATCGCGCCGACTGACACGATCGGCTTCGACATCGAGTAGATGCGCAGGAGCGAATCGATCTTGAACGGGATCCGGCCGTCGATGTCGCTCAATCCGGCGGCTTCGGAGTAAATCGTTTTTCCGTCGCGCACCACGAGGTGCGCCGCGCCCGCAACTTTGCCCTCCCGAACCGCACGGTGGAGTTCGCTTCGCGCCTGCTCCAACGCCTTCGCAGTGTTGTCCTGCGCAACCGCCGCCGACCCCAGCGCCAGGCTCAGCAGAAAGAAGGTCAGTTTGGTCATGAGGAATCTGTTCATCAGCGGTTTCAGAGTATTCGATTCAGAAAGTTGCACGCTCAAACTTGAACGGGCGCGCGCAGCATTTCGCTTTCAGGTGATGCTCGGCGAACTCCGGGAACTTCTGCCAGTCGAAGGGCTCGATCGAGTGTCCGCCGGGAAAGGGTCGGTCCGATAATTGAAGAATCTACTCATTTGGCAGAAGATCCTCAACTGTGAATTGACTCGATTGTTTGCCTGTGCATGGCGAATTCCTGTTGACGCGGTTTGCGAGAGGATGATCGGCTCGTTGCTGCTTGACGACAACTATTTCTCCCGTAAGGTCCCAAAACTCGATTACCGCTGGATTCACGCTGCTTCACGGTAGTAATAGTTGAGCGTTCGACCCAGCCGACTCCGACACTTGATCGTTCCCTCGGTCTTTGGTTCATCGAAGTCTGGCTGAATGAGTTTGTTCCCCAGTCCCTGGTGCGGTCGCTCACGGTTATAAAAGATTTCCATCTCAGCAAGAGCCCTGCGCAGCGAATTCTCGCCAAAGAACATCATTTGATGCACACACAGTTCCTTTGCTGTGCGGACCCAGCGTTCAGCGAAAGAATTCAAGTTTGGACTTTTTCTGGGAAGACGGATCGGTTTGACACAGCTGTTCTCAAGAATCGCCCGGAACGACTTCGAAAAGCACGGCGCTCGGTCATGGATCAGATACCGGTAGCCGTTGAGGAATCCGTCGAATCCGTCAGTCACCCGTTCGGCTCGATGGCAGGCACCGATGAGTCAGGTGGTAGATGTATCCTGGAAGGATGTAATGGTTAGCCCGCTCGGCTGAGCTCGTGGCCGAAGCCTTGGAATCCCCGCATTCTAATCACATCAACTGCTATGGGCCACAAAATGAGGTCAAAAAGTGACTCATAGCGTGTTTCTAAACTGTAAAATCGACAGAACATTTCTATGGTTCGCGAGGCGTTGCCATTCGTGCCGCCACCTTCGTTCTCCAGGTGTGGAGCATGTCCCGGAGTTCGAGAGCCTTCTCCGGCTCGCCCGGGGCCAGGTCGGTTGCCTCGCCCGGATCCTTTCGCAGATCAAAGAGCTGGAGCGTGTCGTTCTCGAAATACTCCAGCAGCTTGTAATCCCCGAGCCGCACGGCCCCGCCGGGGCTCTGAATGCCGTGGTTGCTGTAATGGGGAAAATGCCAGTAGATCGCGCCTCGCTGGAAGGGTCTGCCCATCAGGGCGGGCACGAGGCTGACTCCGTCCAAGGTCTGCTCGGGCGCGGCGGGAAGGCCGGCCATCTCCAACAGGGTGGGATAGAAGTCCGGACTGATGACCGGCTCGGCGCAGACACTTCCAGCCTGCGCTTGTCCCGGCCATTTAATGATCATGGGCACCCGGATGCCGCCCTCGTAGAGCCAGCCCTTGGCTCCTCGGAGCGGGAGGTTGGAGGTTGAGTAGGCCAGATCCAGCTTGGATTCGTCGATCACCCGGTCTGGGTTCCCGAAGTTGGCCGCTGACATCCCGCCGTTGTCCGAGGTGAACACGACGATGGTATTCTCCGAAAGTTCAAGTGCCTCCAACTGTGCGAGGACGCGGCCGAGACTTTGGTCCATGGCTTCGACCATCGCGGCGAATTCGACGTTGTCCTGATGCTGTTTGATTTTGACGGTGCGTTCAGGAAGAACCTTGTAGCCGGTGTATTCAGGCTTCCCGATCAGGGCATCGAGCTGCTCACGCGAAAGCGGTTCCGGATCATCCGGGTTTCCTTCGAGGATAAACGGAGGACCGTTCGGGCGTTTCATTTTGGCGAGCTTTTCGCGGTATTTCTCAACCAGATCCAAACGCCCTTCGATCGGATCATGCACGGCGAAATGGGACAAATAGAGAAAGAATGGACGGTCTCTGTTTTGGGCGATGAAGCCCAGAGCCTCGTCGGTCAGGCGATCGGTCAGGTAGTCGCCCGGCTTGTCCGACAGGCCGGCGAGTTCGAACGGGGCGTGGTAGCCCCGCTTCGGCCAGCCTTTGTTCCATCCGGGAACGCGAACGTCGAACCCTTGCTGCAGAGGTCCCGCCGGATCTTCGCCAAGGTGCCATTTGCCGAAATGTCCCGTCGCGTAGCCGTGCTTCTTGAGCGTCTCGGCAAGGGTCGTTTCCTCAAGCGGCAGTGCCTGATGAATCTCGGCGTTCTTCAGCGTCTGGAACGCGAAATCCCTCCGACCCGGAATCCAGTCCGTCAGATGAAGTCGGGCTGGATATTTGCCCGTGAGGATGCTGGCCCGCGTCGGTGAACAGACATGGCATGCGGCATAGGCGTCGGTGAAACGAACGCCCTCTTTCGCCAATCGATCAATGTTCGGCGTCTCGTGGAATTGGCTACCGTAGCAGCCGACGTCGGCCCAGCCGAGATCGTCGACGAGGAAAAACACGATGTTGGGCGGGCGTGTTTCCGGGGCGGGTTTTTCACCGGTCACGCACCCTTGAAACGCGGTTGCGAGGCAGGCGGCTGCAGCGAGAAGCGGTCTGAAGTTCATGAGTCCGTTGGATCGTCCCGGCGAGAGGCAACCGGCTGCATTCCTTCAATCGCCCTGCCGGCGTTGCCGCGCCAGATTCACTTCTTCTTGTCCAGATTCGTTCGAATCTCCGCGTCGGTCGGTGTGGCGGAAGGAACACCGTTCTTGGGGACGTCCCGTCCCGCCGTCCAGAGGATGGCGTTGAGAACGATGGTCCGGAACCCGTCGTTCTGCCAGCTGATGTGATTGTGGGCTCCGGTGAATCCGAAGCCGCGCCCCTTGCCGCCGGGCCGCTCGTAGGCCCAGGCGACGTGCTGCTTTTCGCCGTTCGCCACTGCGCGACGAACCGCCGGGTTCCCGCTTCTCTCACCATCCGGACGGGTCAGCGTCTCCGGTCCGGGGAGATCCGACAGGATCGGCGTCACGCCCTTCATGTCGTTGACGAACCGCATGTGGTAGTACCACTCGTCGTTCACGCTGAAGGGCAGCACCCCGTTCCAGATCGGGTGCTCCACCGGTTTGAAACTCGCCGTCCAATGCGGATTCACCGACCAGTCCAGATCGCAGAATCCTCCCATCCACTCCAGAAACTTCTCCCCCGGCGCGCCCTTCACGGCCTCCGTCGCCCAGTGGATCATCACGACCCCGGTGCCCTTCTTCATCAAGGCGTCGAACTCATCCAGCTTCGGGTTCAACACGTGGCCCTGATGCCCGGTGCAGAAGATCACGATGGTGCCCGCGTCCGCCAGGACCGTCGGGTCCTTCGGATAGCCGTTCTCGGGCAGGACGATGGCGTTGACATCCAGTCCGGCCGAATTCAGCGCCTTCGCCAGCAGAATGTTGCCCGCGCGATGTTCGTGGCTCATCGGTCCGTGGCTCGGATTGCCGGAAATGAAGACGACCTTGGTCGGTTCCGCCGCGTCGACGCCGGCCGGGTGGCTGCAAAAACAGAGCGCCGTGAGGCTCAAGAGGACGGAGGATGCGATGCTTTTCATGACTGATTGACTTGCTGGTTCGGGTGCCCAAGCGGGAACGCCTCAATGTTTGATCGAAATCCGGCTTCTTGGCAAGACCGCGCAGCGTTGTTCCGGAACTTCGTCGCAGCCTTCGTCGAATCCCTCATGAATGTGGGGCACACTTCGACGAAGTTTCCGACAAAGGTTGAACTGCTTTGGTGCCATGACACGGTGATCATTCTTGTCACCAGCCATGCACTTCACGGCATCTGAAGGGCTTATTTCTTGTGGCAATGCCTCGGAACGGTCAGGATCCAGTCCAGTCGCGAAAAAGCAAATTCCTGGCAGTTAGCAGTTAGCGCCGTGGCGCTCACGATGAACATTCGATTGTTGGATAGCCAACTCACAGGTCTTCCAACAAACATGACAAAATCAAAGACTGCAAGCGCATACCTAAGCGCCCTCTTTTTCATGATGCCGTGGGCAGGCACGAATCTCGTCGCTGAGGAACCTCGTGTGGGCCAGTTCATCGAGTTCATGCACAACAACGTGAAGCGAGAATATCTACTCCACGTTCCTCAAAACCTTCCGGACAATTCTCCGCTGGTGTTCGTGCTGCACGGTTACCGCGGCCTAGAGGCCCCTCTCGCTCAGGGTGACCCTGAGCGGAGTGCGGAGCGCGCAGTCGAAGGGTCAGATTTCGGGCAATCTGTTTCATCCAATCATCGTGGGGCTCGGGGACGATGCCGGCAATTTTCACCTCTCGCGTCGCCAGCCGAATCACGAACAACACGTGGTAGCGAATCAATCCGCGCGCGGTCCAAACTTCCGCCGTGAAGAAATCCGTCGCGGCCAGAACGTCCCAATGACTCCTTCAGAACTCGAACTTCCTCCCTGAGATATTCGATCACGTCCTGCTAGTTCCTGTTCATCCAGCCAGCCAAGCAAATCAGTATAAAACGAGCTGCGTCCATTGGTTACGACGATGGAGAATGTTCGGGAAATGTCGACTTCCCGCACTCGAAGAACGATCCACGTAAGCCATTCATAACCAAGGGACCACACGAGTAATCGAGTTTTGGGACATTACGGCATCGGTGAATCGACAGGTCAGATCCAGACGCGCCAGCGCCTCGGAGGCCTACTCAAATTCTACTACCGTGAGACTGCATGAAACTTTTGACCCTGCGGGTGGGCTCTGGAAGCCCGGAAAACCGGTTGACGGTGTTTGTTCCAATTCCTAGCATAATGCCTATGAAGCCAATCACCCGCCGACGGTTCATCGCGTACTCATCCGAGGCCACCGCGACGATCGCGGCCGGTTCCACCGTGCTTGGTTTCCCCGCCATCGCGGAAGCGCAAAGTCCGGGTGACCAGATTGTCCTTGCGCTCATCGGCGCGGGCGGGCGCGCGGCGTCCCATTCGACCGGGATGTCGCGGCTGCCGGGAGTGGAGTTCAAGTACGTCTGCGACGTGTGGAAGGATCGCGGCGCCGGCATTATGCAGGACCTGGAGAAGGTGCAGAAGCGCGCGCCACAACGCATCTCCGATATGCGTGCCGCACTCGACGACAAGGAGGTGAACGCCGTGGTCATCGCGACTCCGGAGCACTGGCACGCGCTGGCCACCGTCTGGGCGCGTCAGGCGGGCAAGGACGTGTACGTGGAGAAAAACCCGTCCATCTCCATCTGGGAAGGTCGCAAGATGATCGAGGCGGCGCGGAAATATCGGCGCATCGTGCAGGTCGGCTTCCAGAATCGCAGCGGCCCCTACGCGGCTTCGGCCCGGGACTACATTGCCAGCGGCAAGCTCGGGCGCATCGTCCACGTGAAGGTTTACAACATGCTCGACGGCTCCAAATGGGAACCCAAGCCTGACAGCGAACCGCCCGCCGGCCTCGACTGGGACGCGTGGCTCGGGCCCGCGCCCGAGGTGCCCTACAATCCGGGGCGCCACCTGAACTGGCATCCGTGGTGGGATTACAAAGGCGGCACGCTCGCCGACGATGCCAGTCATCAACTCGACTTGACCCGCATGGCGCTGGGCGATCCGCCGCATCCGAAGTCCGTGCTTTGCATCGGCGGCAACTACGCTTTTCAATCCCAACGCGAGGTGCCAGAATTCCAGTGCATCACTTATGACTACGGCGATTTCGCGATGACCTGCGAGAGTGGCAACGCGACGAACTATCTGCGCAAGTTTCCGGGCGAAGTTCGCTTTGGTGACAAGTGGCCGCACTGGCCGACCTCCGCCACTCGGGTCGAGATCTACGGCACGAAGGCGATGATGTATCTCGGCCGACACGGGTGTGGCTGGCAGGTGGTGGTGGAGGGCGGGAAAGTGATCGATCAGGACAAGGGTTATTTCCCGGACAAGTGGCATCAGCCGAACTTCATCGATTGCCTGCGGTCGCGGAAGCAGCCGAACAGCGACCTTGAGCAGGCTCATCACAGCGCTTGTCTCGTGCATCTGGCCAACACTTCCTATCGCGTCGGGCAGAAGCAACTTATGTTCGATGGCGCCACCGAACGATTCACGAACAGCGAAGCCGCCAACGCGCTCCTTAAGCCGACGTATCGGAAGCATTACCGAATTCCGGAACAAGTCTGAATTTACCAACACTGTCATGAACCCGACCCAATTCACTCCGACGATTCGTTTGCTCACTCTGCTGGGATTGTGCGCCTCCTTCGCGCCCGTGTCGGTTCCTGCGCTCACACTGGAGCTGCAACGTCGCGATCCCGCGACCGGGGCTGTCGTCCTTCAAACGGAGGAGGTCGATCCGAAACGAGTCGGGGTCATCGCCGTGGATGTCTGGAACTTTCATTGGTGCAAGACAGCCACGATGCGTGTGGATGCGTTCGTCCCGCGGATGAACAAGGCGCTCGAGGCCGCCCGCGCGCTGGGCATGACGGTCATGCTGTGTCCGAGCGACGTGGTGGACAACTATGTGGGTTACCCGCAACGCGAAGCGATCTTTACCCTGCCGAAAGTCACGGTGCCCAAGGTGGTGGATGCGACGTGTCCGCCGGTGCCGGACGCCGGCGGTTGCGCCTGCGGCCGCGAACGGTGTGCGGTGAACTACGGTTGGGACGGCATGCACCCGGCCCTGACGATTGGCGATGACGACCTCATGCCGGACACGCAGGCCGAGGTTTACGCCATCTGCCAGAAGTACGGCCTGACGCATCTGATCTATGTCGGGTTTCACACACAAGTTTGTCTGCTGGGCAAACCGATGGGGCTACGGGCGATGAAGGAGGCGGGCCTCAACTGCGTGCTCGCGCGGGACATGACCGATGCCCATCCGGGGTATGACCCGTCGCGCAATTTCACGCCCGACCTCAACACGGACCAGGTGGTGGAACATTTCGAGAAGCATCTCGCGCCCACGATTCATTTTCAACAGGAGCTCACCCGGTTGGGGAAATGGGATTCAAACTGGGTGTTGGACCCGGTGCGCATCGCGCCGTGGGGCACGTCGATGCGCCCGCATCTCTTCGAGCAGCCCATCACCGTAACGCTGACGGCTCCGCTCAATCCTGGCGCGGAGATTCGCTACACGCTGGACGGTTCCAAGCCCTCGTCCAACTCGAACCTCTATACCAAGCCGCTCGCGTTCACCGACACCACCCAACTGCGCGTCGCGGCGTTCCGCGACGGGCGGGCGGTTTGCCTGGAGTCGGAAGGATCATTTGCCCGCATGAGCCCGATGCCGCCGGTGCCGGACATCGCCATTGGTGATCTTAAGCCTGTGCGAAACGTCGGCTTTGGCCACACTTACGGCGGCAATGTTCGATACTCCGGCCACACGAAACCTCCGCAAAAGGACAAGTCAAACCTCGGCCAGCCCTTGAGGGTGAACCGGCAAACGTACGACGTGGGCATGGGTGTCCACGCTCCGTGCGCCTTGATGTATGAGATCAAGCCCGAGTACCAACGGTTCGTCGCGCTGGCCGGCGCCGATGAAAACCTGATCAGCATCAGCCACGGCTCAAATCTGGCCATGCATCCCAGCGTGGTCTTCAGGGTGTTCATTGACGGCCGGGAAGCTGCGGCCAGCCCGGTCATGCGCATCCTCTCGCCGGCGTGGCGGTTCGACGTGCCGATCCCCAAAGGCGCGAAAATGATCAGCCTTGTCGCCATGGATGCCGGCAATGGGTCCCGTGAAGACTTCGCCAACTGGGCCAACGCCGGATTCCTCGTCCGAAAATGAGCGCGATTCCAAAATCCCGGTGCATCCGTGCCACGCAGCCGCAGGCAGACCTCGTGGACCAACACGGGCGGATCAGCCGGTCACCCCGTGCACCGACCGGGGCTGCCTGGATTGGCCTGGGTGTCCTGATCCTTTCCGTTCAAACCGCGCTTCCGGCGTCTCCAGAGCAGCTGGACTTTTTTGAGCAACGCATCCGGCCGACACTGGTCAACGAATGCTACGAATGTCACGGGGCGAAGAAGCAGAAGGGCGGGCTGCGCGTGGATTTTCGCGACGGACTTCTCAAGGGTGGAGACTCCGGCCCGGCGCTCGTCCCGGGTGATGCGAAGAAAAGCCTGTTAATCCAGAGCATCCGACACGAGGCGCCGGACTCAAAAATGCCGAAGGATCGGCCCCAGCTCCCGGATGCCGTCATCGCGAATTTTGTGACGTGGGTGAATCAAGGCGCCGTCGACCCGCGCGACCAGCCGCCGAAAGCGTCGACGGCCACGCCGACGGACAGCGCAGGCTGGGCCGCAACACTCGAAGCGCGCAAGGACTGGTGGAGCTTCCAGCCAGTCCGAAAGCCGGCCGTGCCCAGGGTGATGAACACCGCGTGGTCGGAGCATCCGGTCGATCGCTTTCTCTTGGCGAAGATGGATGAACAGGGGCTACGACCTTCCCCAGCAGCCAGCCGTGAATCGTTGCTGCGCCGCGTCACGTTTGCGCTGACGGGACTGCCGCCCACGGCGGACGAGATCGATGACTTCCGTCGCGACGCTTCGCCCGATGCCTATGAGAAGCGGGTGGACCTGCTGCTCGCCTCTCCCCGCTTTGGCGAACGTTGGGCGCGGCACTGGATGGATCTTGTCCGCTACTGCGAATCGCACGGCAGCCAGGGCGACCCGGAACTGCCGATGGCCTGGCGTTACCGGGATTATCTCATCCGCGCCTTCAACGGCGACGTGCCCTATGACCAGTTCGTTCGCGAACACATCGCCGGAGATCTATTGCCAAGCCCGCGCCTCAACCGTACCGACGGATTGAACGAGTCGATGCTCGGCCCGGCGCATCTGCGCATGGTTGAGTTTGGCTACGTCCCGGTGGACGCATTGGATGACCAGGTGAAGGTCGTCGACAACCAGATCGATGTCTTCTCGAAGGCCTTTCTGGGCCTCACCGTTTCCTGCGCGCGTTGTCACAATCACAAGTTTGATCCGATCAGCCAGAAGGACTTCTATGCGCTCTACGGTGTTTTCGTCAGCAGCCGCCCAGGTCAGGTGGT
The DNA here is from genome assembly GCA_027623095.1 of Verrucomicrobiota bacterium. Taxonomy (GTDB): domain Bacteria; phylum Verrucomicrobiota; class Verrucomicrobiia; order Limisphaerales; family SIBE01; genus JAIPJX01. Next base: position 1,731 of record JAQBVM010000140.1, on the reverse strand, counting down.
AGTGGACGATCCGGCCTTGCTGCGAACGAACCGGGCCGAACTCGCGGATTTGAAGAAGGAGATCCGCGCCGGTTTGGGCGAGGCCTGGAGCGTCGCCACGGCCGGGCTGGGCGCGGAGTTGCTCGCACAGGCCGCGCGCAACGCGGAGAAGGAACGGGTGGCGGCGGGAATTCGGCGGCTGTCCCTGGAAATCGCGGAGGTTGAATTCCGGGCGCGCGCGGAACTGGCCCGGCAGCGTGGAGCAGTGTTTTCGAATCAATTTCCTGCACCGCTGGCCCAATGGAGTTTCGAGGAAGATTTGCGCGATGCCATCGGCGCTATGCACGGACGGGCCGAGGGCGGCGCCGTTGTCCGGGGCGGCCGCCTGATCTTGAACGGTACGAACGCGTGGGTCGTCACGGAACCGCTCCCGGTGAATCTGCGGGAGAAGACGCTGGAAGTCTGGGTGGCTCTGGACGGACTGGATCAAAAGGGCGGCGGCGCGTTAACGGTGCAGACGCCGGACAGCGAGTACTTCGACTCGATCGTTTTCGGCGAACGGGAAACAGCCCGCTGGATCGCCGGCAGTGATTATTTCCGCCGCACCCAGGACGTCGGCGGCCCGGCCGAAACCGCCAAGCCCGGTGAACTCATCCATCTCGCGGTGGTTTATGGAACCGACAATTCCATCACGCTCTATCGGAATGGAGTCCCCTACGGCAAAAGCTACCAACACGGCACGCTGCAACCGTTCGCCGCGGGCAACGCCCGAGTGGTGCTGGGCAAACGTCATCTTGCCACCGGCGTCACGGCCCTGGCCGGCGAGATCGAGGAAGCCCGGCTTCATGCCCGCGCTCTCACCGCGGATGAAGTGGCAGCTTCGTTCCGGGGGGGAGCCACCAGCGTGGATGCGGAAACGCTGACCCAATCCCTGACGCCGGCGGAGCTGGAGAAGCGGTCGGCCCTCCGCAAGGAGTTGGATCAGCTGCGGACTGCACAGGCCAGTCAGGTCGATTCAACGAACACGACGGAGGCGTGGAATGCGGCGCTGGCGGACGCCGCGAAAGACAACGCCAACCCGCTGCATCCGTGGGTGAAATTGTCGGGCCTGAGCGGCGGCGCATTCCGAGAAGGTTGGAAGGAGCTCGCAACGTTTTGGCAGAACGAGCTGGCAAGCCGCCGCGAGTTCAACCGGACCAACTTCACGCCGGTCTGGGACCTGCGGGGCGAGGAGACGCGCCAGTGGTTCATGGCCGGGGCAGATCTAATTCGAGGCGCGGGCGATGCGGCAGGTGCGCCGGTTCCGGCGGGCGAGTTTTCCATTGAGATCAAGGGCGACCGGTTGTTGCGCGGGCTTTATCCAGCGGGCGTGTTTAGCCATGCGCTGACCCGGAAACAAAGCGGCGTGTTTACCTCACCCCGGTTCAAGGTGGATACCGACAGCATCAGCGTGCGCGCGCTCGGCGAGCGCAGCATGGCACGGCTCGTCGTCGAGAACTACGCCATCGGCGGCGGCGGCCTCTATCCGGCCGTGAATTTGAATGGCGACGAGCTGAAGTGGCTTCGTCTCGACACTGCCTACCGCAAGGGCGCCCACGCCTATTTTGAGTTCGTCACCGCCGATGATTCACCTAACTCCGGTTCCGCCGAAGGTGGTCGTGCGTACTTCGGGGCCGCCGAGGTGGTCTTTCACCACGGTTCCCAGCCGCCCAGGGAACTCCTCGTACCCGCGGCCGTTCTGCTGGCAGGCGA
>JAQBVM010000139.1 GCA_027623095.1 Verrucomicrobiota bacterium | reverse complement strand
AGAGTCGTCGGCGTCCTTCTCGGCGGACGTGCGGAGGGTGGTCTGCCCTCATTCGGAGATGCGCCCGTTTCCCGGCCTTCTTCGTTAAGATTCAGCATATCTCCGCCGGGCCCTCACTTCGTCGGCAGCCTATTCTCCTGAAAACCACGAGGAGCCGAAATCCGGGAGCGCGACTGCAATTTCCGCCAATTCTCCTTCAGCGCTTCTGGCGTTAAAGCCGACAAACTTCCGGCGTGATCGATCTGGCGGCCGCTCAAGATTTGCGCGAGCAAGCGCAGGTCCGCCAAAGGCCAATCAATCTGCGTCAGAGGCCAGAGCCGTGCCGTGCCGTCCGCGCTGGCGGTGAGAACGTGCTGGCCATCCGGACTGAACTCGGCGTGATACACGAACGCTCGATGCCGGAGCGGTGGAGCCGTCTTGCGGCCCGTTCGCGCATCCCAGATTTGCGCCGTCCGGTCGTAACTTGCCGTGATGATTCGCTGCCTATCCGGGCTGAACTTCGCGGTGAACACAGGGCCATTGTCGGGGTTCGGATGCTTCAAGACCGGTCCGATCCTCAATCCGGTTTCCGCTTCCCAGACTCGAGCCGTGCCGTCGTAGCTGGCCGTGACGACGCGCTTCGAGTCAGGCGCAAACGCGCTGAAAAACACTGCGCGATTCGTGCTGGGCAACCAGCGCGCCGGGCCGAATATTTTGTCGCCCAGAACCGGATGAAACACGTTCGTCGGCCCCAAGCCGCTCGGAAGTGAAACCACCCATTGACCGGTCACGGGATGAGTCAAACGCTCTAGCGCGCAATGCGCAAAGAGAGAATAGTCCGCCGTGTGATTGGTGTGCAGCGGCAGACCGAGCGGTTTTGCGGACGCTGCATCCCACACGCGCGCCGTTTCATCCTGGCTGGCCGTCACGATGCGCCGGCCATCCGGACTGAACGCGGAGTGGAAGACCCAACTCTGATGCGACATCGGTGGCAGGGCCGGCTCGGCGTAGTTCAAATCCCAGATCCGGATGACGGGATCGAACTCCGCGCCGGCTGTCAGCAAGTGCCGCCCATCGGGGCTGAACTGGAGACGCCAGTGATCGTTCTGCGAGACCGGGCTCACCATCGGCCGACCAGTGTCCAGATCCCACAGGTGAATATGCTTTCCGCAAGAGCTTGCGATGCGTGCCCCGTCCGGACTCAGAGCCGCTGAGATGCAACCGTTCTCCTGGTGGATGATTGGACCGATCTGCGCGCCCGTAGCCGCGTCGTGCGTTTGGATGATGCCGTTGTCCCACCCGGTCAGAACGAGCCGCCGCCCGTCGGAACTGAACAGGCGGCCTGCTCTTTCAGAATGCGGCCACGGGATGGCGAAGATCTGCTGGCCGCTCACACCATCCAAGAGGATGACCCTCCCGCCATCGCGCGCGAGCACTCGCGTATCATCGCCAAAGAACGCCGCCCAAGTTCCGCTCATCGGCGATCCGGCCATCGCGCCCGTAGTGGCACTCCAAAGTTGCACCAAGCCATTCGTGCTCCAGTTCACGGGTCTGGTCCACGTCCACACGCGGAGGCCATCAGGACTGAATCTGCCGCCGTTAATGAAGGCGTCATGGACAAGCCCGGGTGAGAGTTTCTGGCTCGTGTCCGCATCCCAAACCTGACCTTCGCGTCCGCTGACCGTGAGGACACGCCGGCCGTCGTGGCTGATCGTGATCCAGTGGTTATCTTGGTGCTGCGAGGGTTGACCAATACGCTGACCGCTCACCGCGTCCCAGAGCTGAACTTCACCGGCCATGCCAGCCATCCGGCCCTCGAGCCACGTCACGACCCGGCGGCCATCACCGCTGAAGGCGGCGCCATTGACGTTGTCCCGGTGCTCCAGGCGCTGAAGTGTTTTTCCTGTCGCGGCATCGCAAATCAAAACGGAGCGGCCATACCCTGAAATCAGGATTTGCCGCCCGTCCGGACTAAACTCGGCTTTGCCGCCGTAGTCCGCGACTTTGCCATCACCCATGCCGGGAGCGATCACTTGTGTCAGCGTTCGCGGGAGCAACTCCGATAATTGATTCGCGCCACCGATGTCGGGAACGATGACGGCAGCCAGCTTGGGACCCTGCTCCAGGACGGCGCCGATCCGCAAGCGATGCCGCTCCCGCTCGTCCGCGCTCAAGAACGCCTGCTCGGTTTGCAGCGCTTCAGCGAACCAGAGCAGCGAGCCTTGGAAGTCACCCTCGTCCATAAGGCGAAGGCCGTTGCTGACCTGCAACCGCGCCGCGAGCCGCTTGGACGCGCGAGTTTGATGCTGCTGGTAAAAATAACCGACGATCGCGACGGCGCTGAGCGCGAGTACCGCCACGCTGAGTTTCGCCAGGCGGGCCAGCCGGCGCTCCAGCACGCGCAGCCGCGAGAGGGATTTCCCGGCGCGCAGGAGCAGCAAGTCCGCGCGCATCTGCTCGGTGGTTTCGTAGCGCTGCTCGACTTTGGCCGCGCAGGCTTTGATGATGACTTCGTTGAACTCGGCGAACGACTCGCGCTCGGCGGCGGAATTCCAAAGCGTTGGCAATTCAGGGAATTGATTGCGGTCCTGACCGGTGCTGATTTCGTAAAGCACCTTGCCCAGGCTGAAAATATCCGCGGGCGGTTTGCCCGGCCCTTCCAGCGGCAAATAACCTTCCGTTCCGACAAACGAAAGCGTGCCCTCCGTGTCCGCGACCAGGCCGATGTCCGCGAGCTTGGGCTGGCCATTCACGAAAATGATGTTCGAGGGCTTGATGTCGCGGTGAACCAACCCGTGGCCGTGGAGGTGCGCGAGTGCCTGAGTGAGCTTGAGGCTGATCTCCAGAGCCTCGGCCATAGGCAAACGGCTGCGGTGCTGCAGTTCGCTGCGCAGAGTCTTCGGAGAATAAGTAGCAGCCGACGTTAGGAGGCTCTGACTTTTTTCGGATTTTGAAGGGAACCTCCTTCCGTCGGCTGCGACTGTGGCGTCGTCAGCCAATTCCATCACGTAATAGAAATATCCATTGCACCGTCTTCGCGCCAGATTCGGTTGGATTCATAACTTCGTTTCCCCGATTTTGTGGATGACCTTCCGCAGCAACTTGCGCCGGAATTCCTCGCCGTTACGCTGGGCCGCCACGTGCCGCCTGGAAATCGCGGGCTCGCGATGGAAGATCTCCAACACGATCCGAAAGAACCTGCCGGTGTATTCAAACTTCACGCCATCTCATCTTCCAGTTTCCTGACCTCCTTCTTGATCAGGGCTGAGATCCGATGTTTGGTCACATAGACGTGGGCCGCGCTCACGTGCAGCATCTTTTTCACGTCTCTCACCGGCCACGCTTTCAGCACGTAAAGATCGAAAATCTGAAATTCCTTGATCGACACTTTCTGTTTTACGCGGGCCAGCGCCACCTCCATGAGGTTCTGTTGCCATTCCTCTTCCCAGATTTGATCGAGCTGCGGAGTCACCTCATCAGCAACTCGCTCCACGGTCGCGGTCCGATCCGGCTCGCGATCTGGCCGGGCTGGCTTGTCAAAACCGGCCGGTTTTCAATTCAACATCTGGCATGCCTTCAATGGTGAGCACCGATGCTCTTACTGTGTAAGACAACGGATGCCTTTCGACAATCTTACAAAATTTTTCCAGATTTTTTGTAAGAAGCGCTGTCCGGCTCCGTTGTCTTAGCCGAAGCCAACAAATCTCAACTCGGTGACTCAAGAAAGAACGAAAGGACAATCATGAAAACGGTGAATCTTCATCAGAAACGGATCCAAAACGTCGCTTTATCTGATTGAGAAGCTGATTGGAATTATGAATGGCAGTGAAGCGCAGGAAGGAGCGTTGTTCGACTCGGCGCGCAAGCTGGCCGATCCCACCCAACGCAAAGCCTTCCTGTCCGCCGATGCTCCAACGGCTTTGACACCTGCTGCGGACGAGGCCGTCCGCGCTCCGTCCGAAAAACCGGGCGACCGCATTGGCCGCTTCAAACTGCTGGAGAAACTGGGCGAAGGCGGCTGCGGCGTGGTGTACATGGCGGAGCAAGAGGAACCGGTGCGCCGGCGCGTGGCTTTGAAAGTCGTCAAGCTGGGGATGGATACCAAGGAAGTCATCGCGCGTTTTGAAGCCGAACGGCAAGCGCTGGTGCTGATGGATCATCCGAACATCGCCAAGGTGTTTGATGCCGGCGCCACTGAGACGGGCCGTCCGTACTTTGTAATGGAATTGGTGCGGGGTATGCCGATCACGCAGTTTTGCGATCAACAGCAGTTGTCTGTGCGCGAGCGGTTGGAATTGTTCATCACGGTTTCCCAGGCCGTCCATCATGCGCATCAGAAGGGGATCATCCACCGGGACATCAAGCCTTCGAACGTCATGGTGACCCTGCACGATGGCGTGGCGGTGCCCAAGGTGATCGACTTTGGCATTGCCAAGGCCACGCAGCAACGTTTGACGGACAAGACGCTGTTCACACAGTTCCACCAATTCCTAGGGACACCGGCGTATATGAGTCCGGAGCAAGCGGATTTGAGCGGGTTAGACATCGACACCCGCAGCGACATCTATTCGCTGGGCGTGCTGCTGTATGAATTGCTGGCGGGCCAGCCGCCGTTCGATCCCAAAGAACTGCTGGCCGCGGGCCTGGACGAAATGCGCCGCACGATCCGGGAGAAGGAGCCGGTGAAGCCTTCAACGCGAGTTGAGAGTCAATTAGAGTTGAGGATTGAGAGCGATCGATCTGGAAGTCGCAAATCTTCCCTCAACTCTCAACTCAAGGCCCTCTCAACTCTCTTACGCGGCGAGCTGGACTGGATCGTGATGAAGGCGCTGGAGAAGGACCGGAGGCGGCGGTACGAATCGGCGAGCGCGTTTGGGCAGGACGTCGAGAGGCACCTGCGGCACGAGGCGGTGAGCGCGGCGGCGCCGAGCGCGGTGTACAAGTTTCGGAGATTTGCGCGGAGGAATCGTATGACTTTGACAGCAATGGCGGCGGTGGCTGTGTCGCTGCTGGTCGGCACGGTGGTAAGCACGTGGCTGGCGGTGCGAGCGATTCGAGCGGAGCGCCACGCTAACAGTGAGGCGAGCAAGAACCAGCAGGTTGCACAGTTTCTTCGCGAAATGCTTAGCGGCGCAGGTCCATCAGTAGCACTTGGGCGGGACACAACCTTGCTGCGTGAAATTTTGGACAAAGCCGCCGAGCGAGTTGGGACTGATCTCAAAGACCAGCCAGATGGGGAGGTGGATCTAAGATGGACGATCGGGTGGACTTATTATGAACTCGGCGAACATGCGCAAGCTGTGGCTGTATTCCAAAAAACTCTGCCAGTAGCCCAGGCCCTTTACGGCGACGAGCATCCCATCGTGGCAAGTCTTCTGAGTTTTCTTGCTTCCGACCAGAGCGACCGGCGTGACCTGATTAAAGCTGAATCCATTCTACGCAAGGCGCTGCCCGTTTATCGAAGAAAACTCGGAGAGGATCATCCGAGCTTCGCTTGGTTGCTCATTGACCTAGCAGGGGTGATCGCCAGTCGCGAGGACAACGCCGGAGCTGAGGCATTATTTGAAGAGGCGTTAGGGATCTTAAGGAAATCACTTGGATACGAACATCCCGAAATCGCAGCGATACTGACGAGGCTCGCTTGGCTGCGCTTGGGACGCAATGATTTGACTGGGGCTGAAAAGGCGTGCAGCGAGGCGATTCACATTGAAAAGAAAGCTGGGAGAAAGCAACACCCCTTGGTCGCCGGACAATTGTTTCTGCAATCCATCATACTCGAGAGGCGCGGCGACTTGGAAGGTGCGGAACAAACACACCGGGAGATTTTGGAAGTTGGACGCAAGATATATGCATCTGATCACCCGGCCATCGCTGATAGCCTGGCGGCCATCGGTTTAATGATCACCGAGCTTGCTTGGAAGAAACCAACCAATATTGGCCGGTTTGGTTGGGCTTCTCGCACCGACGAAGCCGAACGGCTGCTGCGTGAGGCGCTGACCATTCGCTCGCGGAAACTTCTGCGCAGCGATTGGCTGTTGCCCGATGTGAAATTTATCCTGGGCAGCGCATTAGTCGCTGCGGTCACAATGAACGAAGCACGGGATTTCACAACTCGACTTGAGAAACTGGTTGAAGCCGAAACACTGCTCCGAGCCGGGTACGAGGATTTGCGTGGCCATGCATACGTTCCATCCGAATGGCGCGCCGGTCTGATGCGACACGCTCTCGATCTCGCGGCGCGCCTTTACAACACCTGGGAGGCAGTTGCTCCCAACACCGGAAAAGCCGCCCGAGCCGCCGAGTGGAAGATGAGGTTGGAAGAGTTCGACCAAGCCGATGCGAAGATCAAATCGATCCAGTCTGGGAAGGAAGAAAATAAATGATTGCGGCGAGTCGGGTGCCACAGTGCAATCTGCCGAATACCTGTTCGCGTTTCGTCGTGCGTTGTCGGCATGAGCATGTCCTATGATGTTCCGAGCGGCGCAGTACGTCTTATCTTATCCGGCTGGCATCAACGTCAACGGGTCAGTTCTTATGATTGACTAGTTTGGGCGGAAACTTACACTTTCGGTCGTGGCGCGCAAACTGAGAGTCGAATATCCCGGAGCGATCTATCATCTGATGAACCGGGGTGACCGGCGCGAACCGATCTTCCAGGATGATGCCGACCGGCTGCGGTTTATCGAGACGCTGGGGGAAGCCTGTGTCCGCAGTGGCTGGCAGGTGCATGCGTATTGTCTCATGCCCAATCATTTTCATTTGGCGGTCGAGACGCCGCAACCCACGCTGGTGGCCGGAATGAAGTGGTTTGTGGGCACCTATACCGGACGGTTCAACCGGCGACACAAACAGTTCGGCCACCTGTTCAGCGGGCGCTACAAGTCGTTGATCGTGGATGGATCGGGCAGCGGCTATCTCCGAACCGTCTGCGAGTATGTGCATCTGAATCCGGCCCGAGCCAGTCTGTTGCAGCCGGAGCAGCCGTTGCGGGAATATCGGTGGAGCAGTTGGCCCGAGTATCTGCGAGCCACGGGGAAGCGACCGGAGTGGTTGCGCGTGGATCGGGTGCTGGGCGAGGCGGGAATCCCCAAAGACAGTGCGGCGGGAAGGCGAGAGTTAGAACGTGGACTGGAAGCACGGCGAGTGGCTAAGGCCGAAGAGAGCTACCAACCGATTCGGCGGGGATGGTTTTATGGGGAGCGGGCGTTGAAGAAGGAATTGCTAGGACGGATGAGCGAGCGGATGGGGCCGGAGCACTTTGGGGAGGAGCGGGCGGAGACTCAGGCGGAAAAGGCCGAACGCGTGGTGAGCGAAGAGTTGCGAGGACACGGGTGGACAGAAGCCACCCTCGCCCAAAGAGCCAAAGGTGACGCGGAGAAAGTGAAGCTGGCGGTGCGGCTAAGAAAGGAGACGCTGGTGACCGTGTCTTGGATTGCCGAGCGACTGCGGATGGGCAGTGTGGCCAACGTGAACACACTATTGTATCAATGGCGACAGGGCAAACACAGGGATTAGCCGTTCATAAGAACTGACCCGTTCATGAGCGACAAAGGCCTTGCGTATTACCAGTGGTTGCGGCTGAATCCGTGGGTAACAGCTACTTGTATGGATCTTAATGCCGCGCTCGAAAACCGGAACAAGGTTGAGGAATTTCGGAAAAAGCACCGCGTTGGCCTTCTCACTCTTCTGTTCACCGATCTGGTTGGTTCGACCAAGCTGAAACAACGATTGGGAGATCGCCAGGCCGTCGCCCTGATCCAACAACATCACGCCTTGCTCCGCGAAATCCTGGTTCGATTTAAGGACGGCGAAGAAATCGGCACGGCCGGAGATTCCTTTTTCATTGTTTTCGCCAAGCCCTCCGATGCCGTTCAGTTCTCCCTGCTTTTGCAATCGAAACTTCGGGGTCTGCCCAAACAGGCGCCACTTTTAGACCGTGTGGGTATTCATATCGGCGAAGTTGTGATCGAGGAGCGTCCCGGCACGTATAAACCCAAAGACATGTATGGGCTGCAAGTCGATATTTGCGCTCGGGTCATGTCGCTGGCGGAAGGAGATCAGATTGTGCTGACGCGCTCGGCGTTCGATAACGCGCGTCAGGTGCTGAAGGGAGAAGAGATCGAGGGGGTCGGCGCATTGTCCTGGATGAATCACGGGCCGTATGTGCTCAAAGGCGTGGAAGAACCTATGGAAATCTGCGAGGTCGGCGAAGTGGGTGCAGCGGTGCTGAAGCCGCCGGCTGATTCTGAGAAGGTTCATCGCTATGTTTCGGCTGACAGCGAGCCGGCATTGGGGTGGCGACCGGCGTTGGAACAGGTCGTTCCAGGCACGGAATGGGTGTTGGAAGAGAAACTGGGGGAAGGCGGCTTCGGGGAAGTGTGGGTGGCGCGACAGGCAAGACTCAAGGAGCGGCGGGTGTTCAAGTTTTGTTTCCGGGCGGATCGGGTGCGCTCGCTCAAGCGGGAGGTGACGCTGTTCCGGTTGTTGAAGGAGCGAGTGGGCGAGCATCCGAACATCGTGCGGCTGCACGACGTGTTTTTTGACGAACCGCCGTATTACGTGGTGATGGATTATGTGGCCGGACGGGATTTGAAAACGTGGTGCGAGGCGCGGGGAGGAGTGAATCGGATACCCTTGGAGACGCGTTTGGAAATGGCGGCGCAAGTGGCCGATGCGTTGCAGGCGGCGCATGACGCGGGCGTGATACACCGGGACGTGAAGCCGTCGAACATTCTGATTGCGGAGTGCGGAGTGCGGAATCTGCAAATCATAAATCAGAATTCATAAATCATAAATTGACCGCGAAGCTGACCGATTTCGGCATCGGCCAAGTGGTCTCGGAGGAGGCGTTGGCTGGGGTGACCCGGTTTGGGTTTACGCAGACGATGCTCGCGCCGGGTTCTGCCTCGCAGAGTGGCACCCATTTGTATATGGCCCCGGAATTGTTGGCGGGCAAGCCCGCTTCAACCCGTTCGGACATTTATTCGTTGGGGGTGGTTTTATATCAACTGTTGGTGGGAGACCTGTTACGTCCGGTGACGACGGATTGGGCTGAGGAAGTCTCAGATTCGTTGTTGAAGGAGGATTTGCAGCGTTGTTTCGCGGGCAATCTCGAGCAACGGTTTGCCGGGGCGGGACAACTGGCGGAGGCCCTTCGTTCTTTGCGCCTGCGTCGGGCCGCGCTGGCGGAACAGGAAGCGGCTTTGGTGGCGCGGGAAAAAGCGGCTTATCGCCGTGGAATCATGCGCACGGCGGCGGCCGCGGTGCTCATCGTCGCTGCCATTGCGCTGCTGGCCATGTATGCCTTCAACCAAGCCCGTCGAGCCACCCGCATCGCAACAGAGGAAGCGCACCAACGGAAACTTGCTGACGAAGCGCAACGTAAAACCTCTGAGGCATTAAGCCGAATGGAAATTCAAAGAGCGGAGGAATTGTTCGCGGCCGGTGATTCGCATACTGCGCTGGCTTATCTAGCGCGGGTCTTGCGGCAGAATCCTACCAATCGTGTGGCGGCAGGACGACTGATGTCGGACCTGACCTTCAGAGGAATTGCACTGCCCATCACTCCCCCGCTCAAGCATGCGGACATCGTCGCTTCTGCCCAGTTCAGTCCGGATGGTCGGCGCGTGGTCACCGCCTCTCAAGACAAAACAGCGCGAGTCTGGGACTCCCAAACAGGTGAGCCGCTCAGCCCGTGGCTTGAGCACGGGGGCCTTGTCGTGAGTGCCCAATTCAGTCCAGATGGCCAACGTGTGGTAACAGTCTCTGACTATTTCCGTACAGCGCGGATCTGGGACACTCAGACCGGCCAGCCGATCACTCCGTCGCTCACGTATAAGCGGATTCTTTCCGCCCAGTTTAGTCCGGATGGGCGGCTGCTCTTGGTCACGGCGTCTGCCACCAATACAGCGCGCGTCTGGGATGCGACAACGGGTCAAGCAGTCAGCCCGTCGCTCAAGCACGACGGCGGAGTTCAGTCTGCCCAGCTCAGTCCGGATGCCCGTCGCGTGGTGACCGCGTCCGACGACAAGACCGCGCGAGTGTGGGAGGTCCCATCAGGTCGGGCACTTACCGGACCGCTCAAACATGAGGATGTTGTCGATTTTGCCCAGTTCAGTCCGGATGCCCTGCGCGTCGTGACAGCGTCTCGAGATGAAACGGCCCGAGTATGGGATGCTCAAACTGGTCAACCGATCTCACCACCGCTCAAGCATGATGGGAAGGTCATGTCGGCCCAGTTCAGTCCGGATGGCCAGCGCGTCGTGACGGCATGTGCGTTTGTAAATATAGATATGCGAGTGGGAATAACCGCTCAGAGTCAGAGGGGCTACGCGCAGGTGTGGGATGACCAAACCGGTCAACCGATCACTCCGCGTCTGAGGCACGAGGCCGAAGTCAATTCCGCGGAATTCAGCCCAGATGGCCAGCGTGTCGTGACAGCGTCCAATGACAAGACGGCGCGAGTTTGGGACGCTCGAACGGGTCAGCCCATCACCCCTCAGCTCAAGCATAAAAACTGGGTCCGTTCGGCCCGGTTCAGTCCGGACGGCCTGCGCGTCGTGACAGCATCTTGGGACAATACCGCGCGGGTGTGGGAGGCTCGAACAGGGCAACCGGTTCGTCCGCCTCTTATGCATGAGGATGGGGTCACATTTGCCCAATTCAATCCGGATGGGCGGCGTGTGGTCTCGGCGTCTCACGACAAGACGGCACGAGTTTGGGATGTCCAATCTGGACAGCCAATCACGCCGCCGCTCGAACATGGTTGGACGGTTGTTGCGGCCGAGTTCAGTCCAGATGGCCAGCGCCTTGCCACGGCGTCTGGCGATACGACGGCGCGAGTATGGGATGCCCAAACAGGCCAGCCGGTCACGCCGCCCCTCGAACACGAGGGTGAAGTCCGTTCTGTCCAATTCAGTCTGGATGGCCTGCGGGTGGTGACAGCGTCTTCGGACGCGCGGATCTGGGACGCTCAAACCGGACAACTGATCAAGCCATTGCTTGGGCACGAGGGCATCGTCGAATCTGCTCAGTTCAGCCCAGATGGGAGCCGTGTAGTGACAGCATCTATGGACAAGACAGCCCGGCTCTGGAACGTCCAAACAGGTCAACCGATCACTCCACGTCTCGCGCATGAGTTCGGCGTTTTTCTCGCCCAATTCAGTCCGGACGGCCTGCGTGTTGTGACTGCATGTGGTTCATTCAGTGGCGGAAAATTGGGCTACGCGCAGGTCTGGGACGCCCAAACTGGCGAGCCGATTTCCGCACCCCTCCGGCATGAGAATGAGGTCTATTTTGCCGAGTTCAGTCCGGATGGGAATAGAGTGGTAACAGCGTCGTTGGACGGCACAGCCTGCCTTTGGGATGCGCAAACGGGCCAACAGTTGACGAATCCGCTTGAACACGGATCCCAGGTTATGTCCGCACGGTTCAGTCCAGATGGTCAGCGTGTGGTAACGGCCTCTCGAGACAAAACGGCGCGAGTCTGGGACACGCAAGCGGGCCAACCGGTCAGTCCCCCTCTCCGGCATCAGCTCGACGTTTACTCGGCTCGGTTTAGCCCGGACGGTCAGAGTGTTGCGACGGCCTCCGGTGACAAGACGGCCCGTATCTGGGAACTGCCAAATGTTCCGTTGCCCGTTCCCAATTGGGTTCCAAAATTGACTGAAGCGGTTGCAGAAAAGCGTTTCGGCGACCGGGGCATGTTGGAGCCTGCTCCGTTCACGGAACTCCAGGTCGTGAAACGGCAACTTGCTGGGAGCTCCTCGCAGGATGTTTGGACGCGATGGGCCAAATGGTTTCTGGCTGACCGTGCGGCTCGGACGATTTCTCCTTTCTCGGATATTACGGTCCCGGATTACATCCAACGGCGGATCGAGGGAAACACGTTAGATGGCTTGCACGAAGCCGTGCGGCTGTCGCCGACCAACGGCTTGGCCTTTGCGCGATTAGCTCAAAAAGTTTTGGAACAAGATCCGGCGCAGAATCCTCGGCACGTCGGCGAAGCCTTTTTCTACTGCCGTCGCGCGAGGGAGCTCGCGCCCGACGATCCGGAAGTGGCGCGGATTACGGCCGAGATCTTGAAGCCGACTCCCGGGGGCGTGGTTGGCACACCGATTGACGAAACGCCGCCGCGAGTCAACGCCGCCTCGCCGATCAGACAGCCCGTTTTGGAAAAGATCGCGAACGCCGACTTTGAAGAGGGGACCGGTACACAGCCCGCTATCTGGCAGGCGGAATCGTGGCGGAATGAAGACGTCCAGTTCGCTTGGGAACCCGATTCAGGACAAGATCGGTCTCGGTGCGCCAGCATTCGTTCGACATCCCCTAATGACGCATCCTGGACTCAAGAAATCATGGTGCGGCCCGGGGAATGGTTCAATCTATGCGGCCAGGTCAAAGGCGAAAGAATCGTCAATAGCGAGGGCGGCAACACGGGCGCCAACTTGTGCCTGATGGGAACCTGGGAACGAACGGATGACGAAGGATCGCTTGGCACGTTCGACTGGAAACCGGTTGTGATGACCTTCCAAGGCGGGCCGTCCGGCAAGGTGAAGATCGGCTGCCGCTTAGGCTACTGGGGCAACACGACCACGGGCCAAGCGTGGTTTGACGATCTCTCCATCGCCGATGATTTTGCGCCGCGCCGCGAGGGAAAACACGTTTCTTTGATCCTTGAGAAACAGGATTTGGCGGCGGTCAAAGAGGCGAGCGTCGCCCGTTGGGTCGGGCAATTGGATAACGTGTTCGAGAAGTATCAGGAATTGGTCGGGTTCGTTCCCTTCAACGGCGAGCGCATCAGCATCGTCTCAGTTCGGCAATATCCCGGCGGCTGGGCGGTGGCTGGGAATCCGATCAAATGGATGCAGAAATTCGTAAAGGAGGAACTCCAGCGTATCGAGTCGCAAGACGACTGGTCCTTCGGACTCTTGCACGAACTCGGACATAATTTCGATCACGGTTCCTGGAACTGGGAAGCGGAGTTTTGGGCGAATCTGAAAATGTTCTACGTGGTGGAAAGCCTGGATGCGACGGTGTTCCAGCGGGGCGTGCCCTACCGGGGCGCGGAGTTGGCGAAGTATTACGAGATGCGGACGCAGGAAGCCAAAGCCCAGGGACGATTTGAATTCGACAGCTTGGTTTATCGCTTCATCAAGATCAGCCGGAAGATCGGCTGGAAACCGTTTCAGCAGACCTTCCATGAGTTCCTCAACTTGCCCGCCGATGGCGTGCCGACGACGCGGATAGCTCAATTCGATCTTTTTCTGGATTTGCTGACCAAGTTTTCGAAGTCAGACGTGAGGACGCTCTTTCCGGCGGAAGAATTATCTGATGTGAGCAACGCTTTGCCACGTTAGCATTGACAAGTCATAGCGCGGCGAAGCGCTGAATACGACGAACTGGCCAACGCGAAGCCGGCGCCATGAAGGGCCGCCCTCAGAGCACCTCCACCAGCCCATCATAGCCCGTGGGTCAGTTCGACCGGGCAGTCCAGACGACGCAAGATCTCTTTGGTGACGTTCAGTTTGTGGTTCAGGAATTCAGTGTCCTTTCGGCAACATTGTGTGACGGCGGTGGCGGCGGGCCGGTAGTCTTTGCTGCATGAAAGCAGCAAAGATGAATATCGAATCAAAGGAGTTCTTCAACCGAATCGAACCAGTGCAGCGCGAGCTTAAAGCTTGGCGGCGGACTCGAAAGCATCGAGACCGCATTCCCGAAGCGCTCTGGAAATCGATGGCCCAGTTGGCCGGAAGCTACGGTGTCAGTCGAGTGTCCCAGGCGCTGCGGGTCGAATATCCGGCGCTGAAGCGGCGGGTTCACGGAGCCTTACCAGCCACAGCGGAGAGCCCGCGTCCATCATTCGTCGAAGTCCAAATGACGGCGCCGTCGCCGTTGCCCGGATGTGTAGTTGAGTTGGAAAAGCGCTCCGGTGAAAAGATGACACTTCGACTGGCCCAAAGCACTGGCGCAGATCTGGTGGCGTTGGTGGAAACGTTCTGGAGGGGCCGGCCATGATTCAAATTACTCCTCAGATGCGGATCTTGCTGGCGGTTGAGCCAATCGATTTTCGCAAAGGCATTGATGGATTGGTGGCGCTCTGCCGGCAGAAGCTTCAAAGCGAACCCTTCGAGGGCGTCCTGTTTGTATTTTAAAATCCTTGACGATCGCCGACACCAGAAGTACTTCTCGTCCCATGGTGCCTGATCACTGCCCTCCTGGTGCAGAAGACCCAGGTCGAAATCATCAGCTGCATCCGAAACCTGAATCTCTACCAGTGCGAGATCTGCTACTTCCTCCTCCGCCTCGGCCATGCTTCCGCATACCTCATCGACAATGAACCCCATTTCCTCGTCCGAAACTCGGACCCCGTAAATTCCAATGAGAGCGAGCGAAGTCATTTTGCCGAACAAGTAATTGAACAGATCTGTTTATTCTCCCAATCTGGCATGTTTAACCAACAGTTTCATGGAGCAGCGGGCCTGTGTTAATCGGAAAACTGGGGCGATTCAACCGACAATGGCGGAGGCTGTCAAGGCGGGATCGGGCATTGTCAGCAATTCCAAACCGTGACGATGCCCAAAAGCCAAAGCCAAGGGAACCAGAACGCCGTCCAAGTCCGAGCTGCGGCTGCCGCCGCATATTGCCTGGCGAACGGAACGCCTCCCGCCGGGTATTTCGTCGTGGGAAACGGGCCTTTCGTGGGACCGAAGCAATAACGCAATCGACTTGCCCAGTCTCATCGCGAAAGGCGGCGCGGCTGGGCAAGCAATGAGAAGAGGGTCCGTTCTCAAGGTTCTCCCCGTCCTGGATGAATTTACTCGACTGTGATGGCGATCAGGAATGGCGCGGAATTTGAGTGGCTCGAAACGTAATCGATGGTCTCAATTTTGGCGTCAAACCGTGGATTGGGCCAAGAAGTTTTGTACAGTTGCAGTGTGCTTTGCAAATTGGCACTGGCGCTGTTGGAACCCTTCCACGCGACTTGCGCGTCTGTCACGACGGGGGTGTTTGGAGGTGTCCACCAATCGCTCACTTGCTTTCCATAGACGATCGGAAGCTCGCGAGATTCGCCATCCGAGTAATGAATAACAAGCGACCCTACTTTGGTTCCATCGCTTTCCACCCAACCGACTGCGTGGAGCGCATGAAGGCGCTCGCATGATCGGTTGATCTGAATCCCTGTAACTTCCTTCGGAAACTGCACCGACAACTGTTCCTCGGCGCCTCTGCCGGTCAATTGGATAATTCCCCGGATGTCGAACTTCACCCCCGCCAGCTCTTGCACACCCTGAGGGATCGCGCCCAGATCGTTATTGGCAATGCCGCCGGCGTGCCATGATTCGTTGACCGACGCGTTGAAATAGTCCGAGAGATCGATCAGGTTGGCTGGCGCGCCTGCATCGCGCGGAGCGATATCGACGGACGGTTTGGCTTCGGCTTTGTTCTGGTTTATCTGGACTTGACCCCATCCGCCGGACTGACGGGGCATCGGCAAAGCTTCCCAGGTAGGATTGCGCGTGATAATTTCCTCAAAACGATTCGCATCGCGGTCCTGCCCGGTCCAGATCTGATCTTTGAGTTCCATCATGTGGCCAGGGTCACTCAAAATCTGTTCTTGGATCGAATTTCCGATAGACTTGATGAGTTTTGAAAGCGCTTCGGTGCTCTGGATTATTGATCCTTCAAAGGTTCCATCTGCGACTCGAGTGTAGGATAGGAGTCCTCCAACATCGTCCGCCTGCTCTCGGAAATCCTGAAGTAGTTTCACGACGTGAGGCGCGATAGCGGGTCGGGGATACGAAATTCCGCCGGGCAGGAGGCAGTAGATGTCTCCGGACTCCTTATCGCGGTTTAGAGAGTACACCAATGGCGAGAACTGCAGCGCCTGGAGCTTGTGGGTGAGTTCTTCAGGATCTGAAGTTTCTCCGGCAATCGCGCGCGCTTTCGTCAAATACGCGTCAGCATCGCGATGCAAAAGTGCCTCGAAATTCGCCAAAAAATCGACGACGTAAGGAAGGCCGTTAAGAACGCGATGAATCGACACGTGATTGGCTCCGTCCGGCACGCGGTCCAAGAGTTTGGCCAGCCCTTGGTCTTTGCGGGGTGTTTCCAAAAACTTCAGATTCGATATCCAGCGCGCGTTTTTGGATGCTTGATGGAATACGGCGAAATCGCCGACATTTCGTGAGTAGAAGACCCGTCGGCTAATGAACTCGTGTTGGTTGAACCCGAACAGGCCGCCGCGGCTTACGAACGCTGTTTCCCATGTTTGTTCTTTGACACCACTTTCCAGATCTCGTGAGTTCAGCCGGTAAACTTTGTTAATGAGTTGGACTTGGTTTTGATCGGGAAGGAATGTCTCTTTGACGAGCTTGTCGTTCTTCTCGAACGCATCGATCTTCTGCCTCATGCTCTCCAGCAAGAGGTCGCTTCCCTGTCTCGGTGTAACCGTGACGGTTCGGTGCGCCGGATACCCTGTCATTCCAGAGAGGCTCTCTCCGTACGCCTGGAGGGAAGTCGCATCACCTATCTCCGGCGCTGAGTTCACTTCCGTGAGGGTTTCGATCGTCCACGGCACGCGGCTCGACACCGGTTGCGGGTGAAGCGTATTCAGATGAAGTTTCTCGAGCGCCAGGACAAACACCGGATTCAGTTTCTTTGCCTCAATCCCAGCCTTGACTCGTTCAAGCCACGAGGTGAACCGCGACGAGGGAACAATCTTCGGTGTTTGGCCCGTTATGGAAATATGATTGTGCCGGCCCGGAATCCGGCTCAACGCTTGGCGGACTTCATCGAGCGGAATGGCGCGGGTTGTTTTGTCCGATTGGAGCTGATCGGAGTGAAGGAAGAACGAGAACTGGGGGAACGCGTTGTCGAGCTTAACAGCAAGTGAGATCCCGTTAAAAGATTTGATTCCACCCACAAGGGAATCAAACAGCTCTTCGTAAGTGGCGGAAATGACGCATTCGGCGTAATCGGCTAATTCTTCAAGACTGTTCACCCCGATCTGAAGCCGAAGTCTCGTTTCGATCATTTGCCGTTGCTGTGGAGGAATGCTCTTCAAAAGTTCTTCCCGTTTGGAGATGAGCATGTTCAGCGGCAAGTACTTGAACAGCTCCAGTTGCGGCATCAGCGGTTTCAAGATATTCGGATTGAAGGCGAGCCAAAGATCGTTGCTCGAACCGGCGCGGAATACACGTTTCATGTGCGGGTCGTCGGCAAGATGCGAGTCACCGGCTCCCGGATACAACAAGAGTAAGAGAGATTCGCTTCCGCTGATGTAAACGCGATCCCTCGAGCTGGCCAAGACCAACTGCCGTAGTGGTGAATGTTGCAGTGAAGCGCGAACGAAAGTTTTGCCTCCGATGGACGCGGATTCGAAAGAATCCGGTTTTAGACCTTGCTTCAAGAAGTCTTCGAAACGTTCGAAATTATCGACGGGAATCGAAAGAACGAACGATTTCGTGGGTTCGCCAAGGTAGAGTGTCAGGGTTATCGGCCGGTCCGCACCGAGCCCTGTCATCGCGGCGATCTGCTCTTCGTTCAAAGGCGCCTGAACCGTTTGCATGCCCAACACCGTCAGAACGGGATGTTCCAGTTGCGTGAGCTGCTGCATGTCCGGAGGAAGCAGTTTTTCGGGAACGGTCGAAACGATGAATCGTTCGACGTTCTCAATAACCCGGTAGGGGTTGTTGAACTGGACGTGCAATATCGAGTTCTGGGGGAGAACTTCGGACGGCGCGCCGTCTGTGACACCGTTGTTTTTCAGGAGTGTTTGGGCCTGCAGGGCCGACGTCGCCGAGAGAATTATTAGTGCGATTCCGAATGAAGTAGTTTTCAAGATAGTTTTCACCATAGGTCCTTTTTTTGCATCCTTATGTATTACACATTGCACCTTTGCGAAGTTACAAATTTCTAAATCATTTCCAACTGACATGGATGCGAGAGTCGGATTAGTCTCCGCCTGCCGATTCAAACGGCGTTTAATGTCACTTGCCGCAATGGCATCAAAGATTGGTTATCGGAATTCCTATGTTATGAAAAACAGGCTCTTCGTGTACTCGAGTGGGTGAATTCCAGCAGAAAAGCGGCTTTGAGCCAATGTAAATG
>JAQBVM010000138.1 GCA_027623095.1 Verrucomicrobiota bacterium | reverse complement strand
GATTGTCCCGCAAATTCGTTAAACCCTTCCCACTCCAATCCTATCTGTCTTTCTCAGTGCAGCCCTGGTCAAGCGGGTGCCACGGACAAACGCAAACCGAGGTGCTGAAGGATGCCTCCTAGCGTTTCGAGCGTCGGATTGCCTTTTGCCGAGAGCACTTTGTAGAGACTCTGGCGCTGAAGAGGCACTTTCGCTGCGAGTTCGCCGATGCCTCCGCGGGCGTCCACGACGTCCTTCAGAGCGATGAGCAGCGTTTTGCGGTCGTTCATCACCAGCACTTCATTGAGATAGGCCGCGGCGAACCTCGGGTCGCGCAGCCGCTTCAATAGGTCCTCACGATAATCCAGCAGTTTCATCTGCAAATTCCTTCCACAAGCGTCGCGCCAATTTGATGTCTTTGGACTGAGTGCGTTTGCGGCCGCCGGCCAGCAACACGATGATCTCGCGCCCACGCCGGCCGAAATAAACCCGCAGTCCTGGACCGAAATCAATTCGCAATTCAAACACACGGCCGCCGAGCGATTTGTGATCGCCGAGATTTCCGGAACGAAGCCGCGTGATTCGAGACGTGACGACGGCTTGTGTTCGCGGGTCATTCAGCGAATCGAACCAATCGTCAAACGGGACACTGCCGTTCTTCAACTGGAGCCTGCGAACGATGAGTTCCATCAACCTGCGGCAGGATCGGTTATTCAGAACTAGTTGTCAACTAAAGCTGACAGTTCCGTGAACGATCGTCACGATAGATCAGACCCGCTCTTGAAGTCTGACGCGGCGCGGTCAACGCACCGGATACTAGCGGGTGCATTCCGCGTCACCGGGTCAAGCCGGTGCCACGGACAAACGCAAACTGAGGTGCTGAAGGATGCCTCCTAGCGTTTCGAGCGTCGGATTGCCTTTTGCCGAGAGCACTTTGTAGAGGCTCTGGCGCTGAAGAGGCACTTTCGCTGCGAGTTCGCCGATGCCTCCGCGGCCGTCCACGACGGCCTTCAGAGCGTTGAGCAGCGTTTTGCGGTCGTTCATCACCAGCGCTTTATTCCGAGGCCGCAATTTCTGTTGCGGGGGCTGATGAACTCTGTTTGATTCCATGGGTTAAAAGGTTGCAACCGGAACGAAAAATATTTGAGTTCAATCTTGTGGCGAAAGCGGCGCTCGCTCTTTCGCTTTGCGGTTTTCTGTTGCTTTCCACCACTGCGGCGGTCAGTTCGTATCACTTCAAAACGCATTCATCCGCGTCGGATCACTCGACGCCATGCGCC
Organism: Verrucomicrobiota bacterium; assembly: GCA_027623095.1. Lineage (GTDB taxonomy): Bacteria > Verrucomicrobiota > Verrucomicrobiia > Limisphaerales > SIBE01 > JAIPJX01. Next base: position 16,890 of record JAQBVM010000138.1, on the reverse strand, counting down.
CTTTGCATCTTCGCACGAACCCAGTTTCTTCCTCCCGACGGCACGATTCAGGTCGGCCCTACTGTCATTTTGGCATTCGGATTTTCCCCGATCATTGAATTCCAAATTCCCTGCCAATCTGATTGGAGCGCGTTTCAAAGCCGCGCTCCTCCGGTTCTCCGCTAGTCTCGCACCGTTTTAGGATCATCCGTTCTTAGGCCGTTTAACCTTGGCTCGCGCGCGCAGGGTGCCGAGTCGATCCCTTAGTTTATATGAAAACAATCCGGTTCTTGTTTCTATCCGCATTCATTGCTCTTGCGTTGTTTCCGAACTCAGCGCAGGAGGCGGATCCCGTGGGACAGCTAAAAAAGCAATTGGAGCAAATCCAGGCAAACTTCGAAAAGATCCAGCAGCAGCAAAAGTTAGAGATCGAGCGGTTAACGAGACAGATTCAGGCGCTTCAAGAGCAAAATGACGCCGACGCTGAAACGAAGAGGCTCGAATCGGAACTGGCCGCCGAAATGGCGACTGCACCGGCGGCAGGCTCGCAAGTGGCGAGACCTTCAACTTGGTCTCCTTCGCAACCGATCCCGGTGATTCGCGCCGGTTCCGCGTATATGAACATCGGATTCGACGTGCTTACGGTTGCGGGATGGTCCACGGATCGTGATGTGTCCCAAGCACTGAACCTCGGAGATCACGATCCGATTCAACGCGGGTTTTCACTGAGGAACGCTGAGATCACTCTGGAGGGAGCGGTGGACCCTTACTTCAAGGGATTTGCCAGCCCAGTGTTCAAGCTTGATCCGAGTGGTGAAACGGAGTTCGAACTCGAAGAGGCTTATTTGATGAGCAGTTCGCTGCCGGCCAATCTTCAAATTAAGGCGGGACAGTTTTTTGCGGCGTTTGGACGGCAGAATTCGATCCATCCACATGCTTGGAATTTCGTGGATCAGCCGCTCATCCTGAATCGCGCCTTTGGCCCGGAAGGACTTCGGAACCCGGGTGGCCAGATTTCGTGGCTTGCGCCAACACCCTTCTACACGGAAGTGTTTCTGGGTGTCTTCAACGGCGGGGGTGGAACGGCATTCAGTTTTCGCAATGCCGGAGACGAGGGCCAGGTTCCGCCGAGCTTTTACGGACGGGAAACTTTAGGGCGCGGTCTTCGCGGACCGGGAGACCTTCTTTTTGTCCCGCGCATTGCTTCGTCGTTTGATCTGACTGACACTCAAACGATCGTGGTTGGAGCTTCCGGAGCGATTGGTCCGAACGATACAGGGCTCCACAGTCGCTCCGAGGTCTTCGGATTGGATGCGTATTGGAAATGGAAACCTCTGAATGCGATGCGGAGTCTTCATTTTCTCTCGTGGCAAACTGAGTTGTTGTACCGCCGTTTCGGAGCGGGCGAGGATTTAGTCGCCGGCTTCGACTCGGAAAACATGAGAGACTGGGGTTTTTACTCCGAAGTTTTGTGGGGATTCAGGCCGCGCTGGATGACGGGTCTTCGCGGTGAATTCGTGACTGGGAACAATAGCGCGATCGATGCCGAGAGTGTGTTCCGTGGGGATCGATCTCGAGTTTCGCCGAATCTCACTTGGCTCCCAAGCGAATATTCGAAGCTTCGGCTTCAATACAATCACGACCGGGGACAGAATATCGGAGTGGAACATTCTGTGTGGCTGCAACTTGAAATTAGCCTGGGCGCGCACGCGGCGCACAAGTTCTAGTTAAGTGCTGATGGAATTTCACCGGAATCAAGGCATCCAAGATTTTGAACGGGATCTTCCCCAGGGGAGATTTGGAACGACAGCAATTTAGGAAGCGGCTCCGTGCCGCGTTAATCGTCTGAGAATATGAAATCGTCTCGCTTAATTCTATCTGCCGCGCTGATAGGAATGCTGACGCATTCCGTCCAAGCCAAACTCGAGGTGGTAGCCACAACCCCGGACCTGGGTTCGATCGTCCGCGAAATTGGCGGGGATCTTGTTGAGATCGAAATCCTCGCAAGACCGAAGGAAGATGCGCATTTTGTGTCCGCAAGGCCGAGTTTTATCGTGAAACTAAATAAGGCCGACGTCTTGGTGGAAGGCGGGGCTGAACTTGAGATCGGCTGGTTGCCGGCTCTGGTGGACCAAGCGCGCAACCGAAAGATTGTGTCGGGCGCGCCTGGGCGGATTGTTTGCAGCCAGGGTGTTCAAATGTTGGAAATTCCGGCGACCTTGGACCGGTCTCGCGGCGACATTCATGCGGCGGGGAATCCGCATTATTTGATCGATCCGCTGAACGCGAAGATCGTCGCTGAGCACATTTCAGCCACCCTTTGCGAGCTGGAGCCACAGAGTTGCGCGACGTTTGAGTCGAATCTCAAACGGTTCTCAAATGCTATCGATATCAAACTGAACGAGTGGCGGAACCTTCTGAAACCTTATTCGGGGCGGCGAGTGGTTTCTTACCACAATTCCTGGCCGTATTTCTCGAAGCGGTTCGGAATAAGGGTCGATCTGTTCCTGGAGCCCAAGCCTGGGATTCCGCCCTCTCCGTCACACCTGGCGGAAGTCGTCTCACAAATGAAATCGGACAAAATAACGGTCATTATGGTAGATCCCTACATCAATCGTCGAACTGCGGAAACGGCAGCTCGATTCACAGGAGCAACCTTGGTGGATGCCGCCCAGTTTCCCGGTGGGGTCAAAGGAACGGAGGGGGGATATATCCAGCTTTTGGATTACCTTGTTAACTCGCTCGCGAAAGCGTTTGGCGGGGGTTGAACGTTCCGTCTTGCGCGAATAAGACTATGGAAATCGCCTGGAGCATCATGCAGTGGCCGTTCGTGGCGTGTCTATTACTTCCGGGGCTCCTTGTCTATTTCGGCCTTCACATCGTGAAGCGCGAAGTCATCTTCGTCGATTTGGCTCTCGCCCAGGTGGCCACGCTCGGCACGTGTCTCTGCTTGGTTTTGGGACACGACGTTCATGACCTGCACACGTACGTCTGGTCTGTGGGTTTTACCATCGTGGGCGCGGCGATCTTCGCCATTACGCGCCCGCATGGGAAGACCCGCGTCCCACAAGAAGCCTTGATCGGGGTCGTCTATGTGGTGGCGGCGGCCGCCGCAATTTTGCTTTTAAGCCGGACGGCCGAAGGAAACGAAGAGCTGAAGAAAACTCTGGTCGGGGACGTGCTGACGGTGACCTGGCCCGAGATTTGGAAAACCTTCCTGCTCTACGTTGGGATTGGCGCGGTACATTTCATTTTTCGGAAACAGTTTCTCATAATTACGTTCGAACCGGAACGAGCCGCCGCTGAGGGTATTTCGGTGCGCTGGTGGGATTTTCTATTTTACGCGCTCTTTGGCCTGGTCGTGACCAGCTTCGTTCATATCGGCGGCGTTTTGATGGTATTCTCGTTTCTCATCGTGCCAGCCGTTTGCGCGAGTTTTCTGGTGAATTCGCTGATGGCGCGCCTGATCGTTGGCTGGGCGGTGGCGACGATCGCGAGTTTCTGCGGATTGTACTTTTCCTTCGAATTCGATCTGCCGACCGGTGCGTCGATTGTCTGCACTCTTGGGTTCGCGCTCATTGTGGTGGCGGGAGCTGCGCGTGTTCTGAGGGGGCGGCGGGGTTTGACTCCCGCCGGCGCGCAAGAGCCGGATCCCGGGAGCCGATAAAGAACGCAGCCGCCCGAAAAGGCGCTGTGCATCTCCGGCTTGTTGGAACAATCGCTGGACCGCGGGCTGTCCCAGCCGACAGCGCTCGAAAAAAATCCCTCGCATCGGAAACAAGCGCATGCATCCATTTGACCGGGATCGCTGCGGCTTGGGACAAGCCGCGGACCGATGGCACGATGCAACTCCACCCACAAGTCGGAGATGCACACCGAGCAAGACGCTGAAAGAAATTCGCGTCTCGACGCACGGACTTCGAGTGGTAGAGTTGGGTCTATGTCAACGATCGCGCCAAGCGCGCCCCGAAAAATCAATCTGCGCCGCCCGGATGTCATGGTGGAGGTGCAGGCGCAGGTGCTCTCGCATTACAGGAGTGAATTAATCGACCGAATCCGAGCCCACGGGCATCTCGTTTCGGCGGAGGGAAAAATCCGAATCAAATTGGCTAAGGAATTTGGGTTTTGCTACGGAGTGGAACGTGCCATCGATCTTGCGTATGCCGCGCGAAAAGTATTTCCGGATCAGCCGATCTATATTCTGGGCGAGATTATTCACAATCCCGAGGTGAACGATCAAATTCGGGCGATGGGCATCAAATTCCTTTCTGGAAAAGAGAAAAGCGCGGATATCGACGATTTGCAGAAGGATGACGTTGTAATCATTCCCGCCTTCGGAGCCGAAACCACGGTGATGGACAAACTCGAGGCGAAGGGCTGCCGCTTTGTCGATACCACTTGTGGAGACGTGATGAGCGTGTGGAAACGGGTCCGGCAGTACGCCAACGACTCGGTCACGAGCATCATTCACGGGAAAGCGTGGCACGAAGAGACCAAGGCCACCAGCTCGCGGGCGACTGCCAAGGGGAGCGGGCATTACCTTGTGGTGTTCACGCTAGCGGAGACGGATTACGTGTGCGACTTCATCGTGAACGGCGGGGATAAGCAGGAGTTCTTGAATAAGTTCAAAGGCGCCTACTCGCTCGGATTCGATCCGGACGTTCATCTCCAGGCTCTCGGCGTCGCGAATCAGACGACCATGCTTCGCGGTGAGACCGAGGAGGTGCAGCGCCGCTTGCGCGCTGCGATGATCAAAAAATACGGCGAGGACGGGGCCGGCAAACATTTTCGGTTTTTCGATACGATCTGCGGCGCAACGCAAGACCGGCAGGACGCGCTGGAGAAGCTGCTGGCCGAGCCGCTGGATTTGTTGTTGGTGATCGGCGGTTACAATTCCTCGAACACGTCCCATTTGGCCGAGATGGGCGAAGCGAAGCTGCCGACGTTTTTTATCAAGAACGCCGCAAAAATGGTTTCTGAGCAATCCATCGTTCATTACGACCAGCACCGGCATGAAGAGATCGAATCGTCGGATTGGCTTCCGCCGGGTCAGATCACGGTGGGAGTCACCGCGGGTGCTTCCTGCCCGAACAATTTGATCGAGGATGTCATCCGGCGTTTGTTCGAACTACGGGGCGTTTCTGTCCAGGAATTGCTTACCACGTAATACCTTGTCCACTTCCATTTCCGTCGGAGTGTTCGACTCTGACTGATTGATTGACCGATGCTGTGTACCCGCCAGGATTTGGAGGAGCGCGAACGGCAATTCCTTGCCCCGCACGCCCAGCTTAGCGCGGAGACGCGCGGCCGCGTGCACCCAGAAACGCCCCCGGAATGGCGCACCCACTTTCAGCGGGATCGGGATCGTGTCATCCATTCCCGGGCGTTTCGAAGGCTCGAGTATAAAACTCAAGTTTTTCTAAACGGGACGGGCGATCATTTGAGAACCCGGCTGACGCACACCATGGAAGTTGCGGCCATATCGAGAAACATCGCCCGCGCGCTCCGGCTCAATGAAGACCTGGCCGAGACGATCGCTTTGGCTCACGATCTGGGTCACGCCCCGTTTGGGCATAAAGGGGAAGTCGCGCTGAATCAATTGATGAAGGACCACGGCGGATTCGAGCATAACCGGCAGAGCATGCGGATCGTCGAGGAGATCGAGCAGAAGTATCCGGGCTTCTCCGGATTGAATCTGACGTGGGAGGTTCGTGAAGGATTGGTCAAGCACTTCACAAGTTACGATCATCCCAGCCGGCGGCCTGGCTTTGACGCCAAATCTTCGTCTCTGGAGGCGCAGGTGGCAAACCTTGCGGATGAAATCGCCTACTACAGCCATGACCTCGACGACGGTCTGGACGCCGGGTTGCTGGACGAGGACGAATTGTCGGAAAAAACCGAAATCTGGAGGGACGCAGCGGAAAACGTCCGGCGCGAGCATGGCCGGTTGCCGGACGAATGCCGACGTTACTTCGTCATTCGCTGCATTATTGACGCGGAGGTTCGGGACGTCGTCACGACGACGGCAAACCAAATCATCGCCACGAGCGTTCAGACCAGCGACGACGTCCGCCTGCAACCCAAACCTCTCGTTCAGTACAGCCCGAAGCGGCGCAAAGCGAACTTGGAACTGCGAAAGTTTCTCTACAAGAATCTTTACTACAATCCCGAAGTGCATGGCCCCAACAAGCGCGCCGTGCGCATGCTTGAGGAATTGTTCGAGTACTTTTCAAAGCATCACAATCGGATTGGCGAGCATTCCCGAAAGCGCGCCAGAAGGGTCGGGTGGCCTCGAGCCATTTGTGATTATCTTTCCGGGATGACCGATCGTTATGCGATCCAAGAGCACGAACGGTTGTCCGATGTCTCGAACGAATGACGCACCTTGCGCGTTTGAAACTTTAGTGTCCCTCCAGCAGTGCGGCAGAGAACGGACAGAAAGGACGCAGTCGTGTAAGATTTAGAAGCCCTATTTTCCAGGCGCCTTTGTTTTTTGCCTGTTGTTCTTGGATTCCGGCGCCGTGGTCTTCTCCTGTCTCGCAAGTGTCTCGGAAGCTTCTCTGCAAGCATCCGCCACGATTTTCAGGTGCAATAGGAATTCTTCCCGCTTTAATTCCGGCAGCGCTCCGAGCACGCCTGTTTGGAGTGCGATTGCTACTCGCCGAGCTTCCGCGTACTTGCGCTTCCCCCGGGTTTTCAACTGAATCCGATGCGCGCGGCGGTCTTTCTCATGCGGGTTTCGTTCAACCCACCCTGATGTTTCCATTCGTTCCAGAAGCGAGGCGATCGTATTCGGATCGCTGGACATTAATCGCGTCAATTCCCTCTGAGTGATTCCTTTGGGATCGCATTCCAAGAGAATGCGCATGACCGTGAATTGATCGGGTGTGAGCCCTGTATGGGCGATTCGTCTGCGGAATGCCTGGTTCAATCCGTACCAGGCCCGGCGCAAAAGCTGTGGAAGACGGCGCCGAACCGGTGAATCGAAAGGAATCGAGGAAGATTCAGCATCCGCGTTCATCGAAGGTCCATTTGTAGTTTGACAAATTGTACGTGTAGGTATTATTTCGTTCAAGAACTTCCAGTGGTGTAGATGAGTGCCAGCCCTCTGTGAAGTAAAATGTTCTCATAGTGGTTCGGTGTCGCCGCGACCGGTGTCGCTTGTGTGAAAGGTTCGTCATGAAATTTAGATATTCCCTTGCCCTCGCCGCCATCGGCGCTTGTTGCCTCGCTTCAGGTTTTCTCCAAACCCGAACTCAAGCTGCTCCAGTGCGCGGCTGGCTCGCATGGAGAGGGCCGGACCAGAATGGAACTTCCAAGGAAACGGGATTGCCGGATCGAATTGAGCTCAACGGTCCGAATCATCTCTTCACCGTCGATTTCCCGGGCGCTTCCACACCGGTGATCGCCAACGGGAAACTTTACGTCATGGGTTATCGCGGAGAAGGATCCGCGCTTCAGGAAGGGATCGGCTGTTTTGATGCGGAATCAGGCCGCAAAATTTGGGAGCACCTCTTCAGCGATTTCCTCAGTGACATCATTTACACGCGGTACGCAACTTCAAGTCCAACCGTCGATCCAGAAACCGGCAACGTCTATATTCAAGGGACGCAGGGAATCCTTGCTGGATTTACGGCGGACGGAAAACTGCTCTGGCAGCACTCGATGATGGAATCCTTCGGGCGGATGACGTTTCCCAATGGACGCACGGCATCTCCGGTCGTGGATCGCGATCTGGTGATCACTCGCGGCATCACGGCCAACTGGGGCGCCAACGGGCCTATCGGCGACCGGTTTTACGCGTTTGAAAAGAATACCGGTGATTTGGTCTGGGCTTCCACCCCTGCCGATCGACCGAAAGACAGTTGTTTTTCTTCTCCGTACTTAGGCTGGCTCGGCGGCAAGAGAGTTTTCTACGCGACTGCCGGGGACGGCAGTGTGGTGTGTGCGAATGCGCGAACGGGCGACCCGCTCTGGAGAGTGCCTTTGGGCAAAGCAGGCATCAACGCGACGGTCTTGGTGCATCAAAGCGGAACCGTGGTGGCGATTTATGGCACGCCATACGAACCTGGGCAAATGGTTGCGTTTAAGGCCCCGAATGTCTCGTCCGGTACTGGAGGCCCGGAAGTGGTCGAAAGATCCCAGGTCGAATTGTGGAGCCGGGACATCTCAACTTCGACGAGCTCTCCTATCTTGGTGGGTGACATCATCTATGTGGTTGCCGAAAAGGGAGATCTTTTAGCTGTGGACATCAAAGACGGCAAAACTCTCTGGACATTGAAAATCGGCATCGAGCAACGGAACTCGTGCCCTTTGTACGCGGATGGAAAACTCTATGTGCCGATGCTGAACGATCCGGACAGCAAGGCTGAGGCAAGTTCTGAGGCGGGGCAAACCGGTGCTTTTTACGTTATCAAACCGACACGAAGCGAGGGAACCATTCTAAGCCATGCTTCGTTGGACGGGCGATGCTTCGGATCACCGACTGTTTACAATGGAAAGGTCTATATCCAAACAACGAAGCACCTGTATTGTTTTGGGAGGAAAGGCAACAGTGCCGGACTGGTGCAATCCGAAGCGCGTGATCCCTGGCCGGCGCCCGGGCTCGCCACTCAATTGCAGATAATCCCATCGGAAGTTCTGCTCGTGCCAGGCGAAGCAGCCTCCTTCCGGGTTCGCAAATTGGATGAAAACGGTATCACAGTCGAAGAAGTGGCCGATGTCAGCAAAGTGAAATGGCGCTCCTTTATTCCGCCGACTGCAAGAGTGCGGGCGACGCTCGATGCTTCGTTTAACTCGGCTGGAAAACTTGTGGCGCTCGCGAATGCGAAGCCTTCCGCCGGAGCGTTTGAGGCAACGCTTGGCGACTTGAAAGGCTACATCCGCGGACGCGTCCTGCCGGGATTCCCAATGAAGGAGGATTTCGAAGAGTTCACACTGAACGAAGTCACGGAAAACACGATCGAGAGCCCAACGCAATTCGCCTATCCGCCGCTGCCCTGGATCGGAGCACGCTTCAAGTTCGAAGTCCGCGAACGTGAGGGAAACAATGCTCTGGTTAAAACGATTGAAAACAAGTTGTTTCAGCGCGGTACAGTGTTTTTCGGACGCTCGGACATGAAGAATTACACGATCGAGGCCGATGTGATGAGCGAGGGGAACCGGCGCAAGATGTCCGAAGTCGGATTGATCAACCAACGCTATCTGATTCTTCTAAAAGGCAACGATCAGAAGCTGGAGGTAAGCTCAAACTACGAGCGGCTTCGCGTTCCGGAAGCAACGGACCCTCCCAACTTCAGTTGGAAACCGAACACTTGGTTCCGTTTAAAAACACGGGTGGATGTCGCTCCAGACGGTTCCGGTGTCGTGCGCGCAAAAGCCTGGCCCAAGGGTGATCCGGAGCCGGATGCCTGGACACTGGAAGTTCCTCACGAAAACGCGCATCAATCCGGATCGCCGGGACTGTTCGGATTTGCTCCTCAAGAAATGCGCGTTTTCATCGATAACGTATCCGTAACTCAAAACAACTAGGCACTGCTTACTCGTCATGAAAAAAGAATTCTATCCGCCAACCCCGTTTCTCGCCGCCGCGATCTCAGCCGTGCTTTCCATGGTTTTGTTCGCCCGCACTTCCCGCGGGGACGACTGGCCGCGCTGGGGTGGCAACGATCCGGGACGGAATATGTATTCCGCTGCCAAAGGCTTGCCGGACAAAATCGACCCGGGAAAGTTCAAGAGCGGGACGGAAGAGGTCGATATGGCGACCACCAAGAATGTCAAGTGGGTCGCGAAGCTCGGGTCACAGAGTTATGGCAACGTCTCGGTTGCAAACGGCAGAGTCTACGTGGGCACGAACAACGACTCTCCGCGCGATCTGCAGCACCAAGGGGATCGGAGCATTCTGATGGTGTTCGACGAGAAGTCCGGCGAATTTCTCTGGCAACTGGTCGTTCCCAAATTGGCGTCCGGCAAAGTGAACGATTGGGAAAATCTGGGGATCCTTTCGTCACCAAATGTTGAAAGGGATCGCATTTACTTGGTGACAAGCCGCTGCGAAGTGATGTGTCTCGACGTGAACGGATTCAGCAACGGCAACCAGGGATTCCAGGATGAAGCTCAGTATTTCGCCGGACCTGGACAACCGAAGGTCACAATCGGCGCCAAAGATGCCGATATCATCTGGGTTTATGACATGATGGATGACCTCGGCGTGTTTCCCCACAACGCGTCCAATTGCTCTGTCTCGATCGTGGGTGACTTGGTGTACACCTGCACTTCCAATGGCCAGGATTGGAGCCATTCCAATATTCCGTCCCCGTTGTCGCCGAGTTTCATCGCTCTCAATAAGAAGACTGGCGAGTTCGTGGCGGAAGATGACGCCCGGTTCGGTTCTCGAATCTTTCATGGCCAGTGGAGTTCTCCTTCAAGCGGAATCGTCAATGGAAAACCTCTCGTTTTCTTTGGGGGCGGAGATGGCGTCTGTTACGCTTTTGACGCCAAACCGGTTCGGGATGACGCCGAGGATACATCCTGGTTGAAACGAGTCTGGTGGTTCGATTGCAACCCCCCCGAGTACAAAATGAAAGACGGGAAGCCGATCAAGTACCCGGCGGCGGACGGACCCAGCGAGATCAACTCAACGCCCGTCTTCTACAAGAACCGTGTCTATGTCGCCACCGGCCAGGACCCGGAACATGGCGAAGGCATCGGACGCTTAGTCTGCCTGGATGCGACCCTAACCGGTGACATTTCAAAGACTGGTGCGATTTGGGAGTACCGCGGAATTTACCGGAGCATCTCCACGGTTTCAATTGATCCCGAAACGGGATTGTTGTTTGTCGGAGATTTTTCGGGATTTGTGCACTGCGTGGATGCCGAGACCGGCAAGCTTTATTGGGTGCATGATATGAAAGCGCACATGTGGGGTTCCACCCTCGTCGCGGATGGAAAAGTCTATCTCGGCGACGAGGACGGTGATTTTGTGGTCTTGGCAGCGAGCAAAGAAAAGAAGGTTCTCAGTGAAACCTATCTAAACTCTCCCATTTACTCGACACCGATTGTCGCCAATGGAGTCGTTTACCTGACGGTGAACACCCATCTCTATGCCTTTCATGATTCCGCGCTTCAATCGGCCCGCCGGGACGAAGTCCCGAAGGTGAACTTGAATCCCGCCAAACCCTGATACAAAGAAACACGGGAGACGGAAATAGATCGGCTGCGCTAAGTTTGATCGCATTTTCGAACTCGATTCGAAAGCCAACTCTGGCAAGCCAAATCGGAATCCATCTCAAAATCCAAACAACTCCACACTAGAAACAGCGAACCATGTCAGTTGAACCGTCCGAAATCCAGGCTGCGCAACAGGCGCTTGACGCGCACGTCCGCGAAATCGTCCACTGGCATTTTTCTCCCGAGACCGGCTGTCCATTTTGGCTGGAATGGGCGAAGAAAGCCAATTGGAATCCGCTGGCCGAAGTGAAATCCTTCGCCGATCTTCGGCAGTTTCCCCACTTTCAAGATGAATGGCTGCGAGACCTTCAGAACGACGTCTGGGTGCCGAAGAAATATCAGGGCCGGCCGTTTAACATTTTTGAAACCGGCGGCACGACGGGAATGCCGAAGCAGCGAATCGGCTGGGATGATTACAAGGTCGATTACAGTGAGTTTTCGGACAAGGTTTCGGACGAACATTTTCCGCGCAACCATTACTGGTTGATGGTGGGTCCGACCGGTCCGCGCCGGCTTCGCCTAGCAATTGAACACCTCGCAAATATTCGCGGTTCCTCCTGCTATTTCGTTGATCTCGATCCGCGCTGGGTGAAAAAGCTGATTTCGACCAAGCAAGCCGATCAAGCGAAAGCCTATATGGAGCATGTAATCGATCAAGCCACGACAATTCTGAAACACCGGAAAGTGAGCGGATTGTTCACCACGCCGAAGCTTCTTGAGTCACTGGGTGAAAAGGTTGATCTGTACGAATCGGGGATTCGCGGTGTGTTTTGCGGCGGCACCTCCATGTCTCCCCAGTACGTTCGATTTTTGGTTGAGGAGGTTCTCGAGAATCGAATTGGGTTTTATCCCACATACGGAAACACGCTGATGGGACTGGCCGCGAGCGTTCCGCTCACTCCGGAAGACAAATTCTCGGTTACGTACTATTCTCCCCAGCCCCGGGCCGTTCTTCGCGTGGTCGATCCCAATGAAACCACCAAGCTCAAAGAATACGGCGAGTGGGGACGCGTGGAATTGACCACGCTCACCAAGGAATTTTTCATGCCCCGTTTTCTGGAGCGCGACGAAGCGATCCGCTGTCCGGCGCGGAAGCCGTACTCCTGGGATGGCGTCGCCGATGTCCGGCCGTTTGGAGCAATGGAGAAAACCATCGTCGAAGGCGTTTACTGAGAAGCTCTGGAGGCGCACGCGTGGTTACGGAAGTTCATCCAGATCCGCCAGATCCTTCGGTCGTCTCGCTCCGATTCTCGAAAAGTGGTCACCTTGACAACGGTTCGGTCAACCTTCATCCGGTCTGGGATTCTTGAATTCATTCACGAAAGCAGAATACTCTCCCTATCCCAGAGTTCCATGTTTCTAGTGCAATAATGGTCATTCCTGAAGGGTGCCAACAAAACCTGGATTCGCAGCCTTGTTCCGCTAGTCTGGAACACAAAATATGATTGAAGAATTCCCGCGCATGATTCCGGTCCGGCAGCGATTCGAGGCGCCTCCGCCGCTGCCAATCGCGGAGGCAATCCGCAAAGAATTCGATTCCTCCGGCATCCGGGCCCGCATCAAACCGGGCGCACGCATCGCGGTGACCGTCGGAAGCCGCGGCATTTCAAATATTCAGAACATTGTTTCGGAAGTGCTGGGTGTCCTTCGCTCGTCAGGGGCTGATCCGTTTGTGATTCCGGCGATGGGCAGTCACGGAGGCGCAACTCCGGAAGGTCAGACAGCGGTTCTCGCCGAGTACGGAATGACCGAGCGCACATTGGGAGTGCCCATCCGCGCGTCGATGGAGGTCAAGCATCTTGGCAAGACCCCGGACGGCGTGGACGTGTACTTCAGCGCCGAAGCGCTCCGATCCGACGGAGTGATTGTTTTGAATCGCGTCAAGCCGCACACCGATTTCAGCGGAAACATTGGAAGCGGAATTCTCAAGATGCTCGTGATCGGCCTCGGAAAACGGATGGGCGCCGCGACAGCGCATCTCGCCGCGGGGCGTCTCGGTTACGAACATGTCATCCGAACCATCGCCGGTGTGAGCCTCAAGTCCGCGCCAATTCTTTGCGGTGTCGCGATCGTTGAAAACCAGTTTCACCAGACGTCTCGCATCGCGGTTGTCCCACCGGACGACTTTGTCCGTCGCGAGGAGGAACTGTTTCAGGAATCTCGCAAATTGATGCCTAGCCTGCCATTCTCCGAGATCGATCTGCTGATTGTTGACCGGATCGGCAAGAACATCAGCGGGGCTGGAATGGACCCGAACATCGTGGGCCGAAGTGTTCATGGTTATTCGTCGTTCTTAGGTGAGAAACAGACTTCTCCGGTGACCGTCCGCCGAATTTTTGTGCGCGATCTCACACACGAGACGAACGGCAACGCGATCGGCATCGGATTAGCCGATCTGACCACTTCGCGGTTGGTGGCGGCTATGGACAAATGCTCGACTTATGTCAATGCGCTGACGGCGCTCACTCCCAATGGCGCAAAGATTCCAATCCATTTTGACACGGACCGTGAAGTCATCGCTCATGCATTGGCTTCGCTGGGATCGGGTGAGGTAAACCGATGGCGGGTGGTCCGAATCGCAGACACGCTGTCCCTTGAGGAGCTGGAGGTTTCCGAGGCGTTCGACGATCAAGTGGGAATCCGAGAGAACCTGGTCAAGCTGAGTTCCGCTCGAGAAATGAAGTTTGATGATGCTGGGAATCTGCTTCCGTTGTACGAACCATCGGGCTGAATCATGCCAATACCTGCACGTTCCGGACCGCAAATGATTTGCCGATGAATCAACCGAAGATATGCCAACCTCAAATCCAACTGACATAGCCCGGGTGGTTCGAGAGTTGTTTGAAACACCGGAACTCCCAAGTTTAGGACCCAAGCGCCGCCAAGCGATACTTCCGGTGCGGGAACTTCTCGATCGGTTGAATAGCGCACTTCATCACAGTCCAATTCGCGAAGGAAATCGGCAGTTGGTTCGAAGCGTTCTCCTGCTGTGGCAGGATCATCTCGACGAATCGCATTCCATTTCCCAGGGAATCGATGATTCAGATGGAAGCTTTGTCCATGGGATCATGCATCGCCGGGAACCGGATTACGGGAATTCATGCTATTGGTTTCGGCGGGTGGGCAATCATCCCTGTTTTCCAACGATCTGCATGCGGGTGCAAACCCTCCCTTCCCCGGCTCATTCGGATCTCGCGGACCAACTTGTTCCGAACGGTGCCTGGGATCCGTTCGGGTTTGTCAACGCCTGCAAACTCGCGGAGAGTGGTTCCCTCCCGCCTCAAGCCGTTCAGGCCCTGCGCGAGGTTCAGCGAATCGAGACCGCCGCGCTCCTGGAACGATTTCTTCAAGCGTAACGGTCAAGAATATCCGAATCTGACGAATCACAGGAACTGGCGTGAGGAGGCTCTCGCTTGAGTTTCTATGGGCGATCAATGAGCCTGGTCCCCCACCCGTTCCGCCGGAACGTATGAAGAATCTGAAGAGGAACCTGGGATGACTGTATTTGCCTTGTTTTGCCTTCCTTCGCGTCTTTGCGCCTTTGCGTTCTACTACAAATCCAAACGCTGAGGCGCAGGGACGCCAAGGCGCAAAGGGTCGGCTAGGCAAACCTGATCTGTCTCAGTCCGTCAGAACTTTGCTGCTATGAGCGGCTTCTGTTGTTGAGTGCACTCTTAGTGTGAACGGCCGCTGCGCTGAATGGCTTCAACTAATCCTTCGATGGTGTGCGTCTTCGACTCCAGGAACGGCTCAAGCCCAAGCTTTCGAACTGCCTTGCTCGTCTCGGGTCCGATCGAGGCGAGTTTCACATTCGGGAACTTTTTCGTCATCGCCTGCAAATCGAATCGAGCGTTGAAGTTTTCCACCGTGGAACCGCTCGAAAACACAATCCAGTCTGCTCCTTCCCGTTCGAATCGCGCCGCCACGCCGCCGATATCTGCCGTTTCGGGCTCCGTGCGGTAGCAGGCCACGTCATCGACGATGGCCCCCATCTCTTCCAGCGCTTTCGGCAATTCGGGATTCGCAACCTCGGCGCGCATTAAGAGAATCTTCAAATTCTCAATGCTTTCGTAATCCGCGAATGCTTCCGCGATTTTTCGTCCTGTGTATTCCTCGGGCATCAGATCAACCTTGAGGTGGAGTTCGCGAATCTTGGACGCGGTCGCCGGCCCAACCGCCGCGATGCGCATTCCGCCAAAATCGCGCAGATCTTCGAATCCTTTGAAAAAATACTCGAAGAAGGTGCTCACTCCGGTGGGGCTCGTAAACACAATCCAATTGTACGAATTAAGCTCTAGAATCGCATCTTTCAGGTTGTCGTTGTATTCTGGAGGAGCCGTCCTGATGGTGGGAATCTCCATCACATCGGCGCCGAGATTCCGAAATTGCCGCACCAATCGACCGCCCTTATCCCGCGCTCGCGTGACCACAATTCTCTTTCCAAACAACGGCCTCTTTTCGAACCAGTTGAGCTTGCCGCGCAGCCGGACCACATCGCCAATCACGATTACTGTCGGAGGAGAAATGCCCTTCTCGTCGGCAATATCCGCGATCGTGGCGAGCGTCCCTTCAACTGTCTTTTGACGGGCTGTGGTTCCCCATTGGATCATTGCCGCCGGCGTTTTCGGCGGAGTCCCATTCTCGATCAGCGCCGCGGCGATTCGACGGATCTGTTTCGTCGCCATCATGATGACTTTCGTATCTGGATTCTTGGCGATTTGAGCCCAATCCACACTCTCGGATCCTGGGCCGGGTTCTTCGTGGCCCGTAACAACGACGAAACCCGAACAGTGATCACGGTGTGTCAGTGGAATTCCCGCGTAATTCGGAACAGCCACGACGGACGAAACACCCGGAACCACCTCAAACGGAACATCGGCTTCCGCCAGTTCCAATGCTTCCTCGCCGCCCCTGCCGAAGGTATAAGGATCTCCGCCTTTCAGCCGGACGACGCGCTTTCCGGCTTTTGCCTTCGAAATCAGCAGTGCGTTCAATTCCATTTGGGGCACTGGGTTCTCCTGTGGACGTTTCCCCCCGTAAATGATTTCCGCACCGCATGGCGCCAGATCGAGCAGCTCCCGATTGACGAGGCCGTCATAGACCACCACATCGGCGCCACCCAACAGTTCCGCCCCGCGCACCGTCAAAAGACCCGCGTCCCCGGGACCCGCGCCCACCAAATACACTATCCCCTTCGCCTTCTTCATTCGCTGCCACCGGTTTCACTCCTGATCCTTAGTTGTAAAATTTTCGCAGACCCAACTGGCATGGCCTGACGTTGGTGGCGATGTGTCTTATCGAGAAAACCCTTCATAAACGTGGCCAGGATGTTATGACCGGTCTGATCAAACGCAATTGCGATTTTTTCGGCACCGCCATCCTCGTGGATCTCCGACTTATTGGAAGAAGCGCTGGAGCGCGGGTTGTCCAAACCCGCAGCACGTGCGATTCGCTCCTACCATGCGGAACGAGCAGATTCGGTTTCCGGATCCTGTTCGCAGCGGCTTGAGACAAGCCGCGGTCCGCTCGCGCATTTCAGTTCCACCCACAACTCGGAGATGCACCGCTGCCATCCGGCTTCAGGAATCTAGGGCATTGGCAAGACGAGAAGCGGACCCAAATCCTCGCCTAAGCGGCGGGGTGAAAAAAATTCCGAAGGAGGGTGCCTGGAGGGGGCATTTA
>JAQBVM010000543.1 GCA_027623095.1 Verrucomicrobiota bacterium | reverse complement strand
TCGCGCCGGATGGTTTCACCCGCGCCACCTTCAAACAGCACGTTGTCCGGCAACACCACCGCCGCGCGCCCGTGCTGCTTGAGGATAGTGAGGATGTGCTGGATGAAATTGAGCTGTTTGTTGCTCGTGCTCGCCCAGAAATCGTCGCGGTTGATGATGAGCGATTCCTTGGACGACTCGCCCGCCTCGTTGACGATGGTCACGCTGCTCTTCTTGCCGAACGGCGGATTGGCCAGGACAATCTCGAATTCGCCGTGCTTCCCGGCCAGCGCATCCTTGGTGACAACGGGGAGATCAACAATGGTGGCAGCCAAAGTGGCAGAGCCGTCTCGGCTCTGTTTGCCTTCCTGATTCAGCGACGAGACGTCGCTGCCACCTTCACTAATCCCCTGCAACAACATGTTCATCGCGCAGAGCCGCGCGACGCTGTCCACCAACTCAATGCCGAATAGTGTTCCGTTCCGGAGCTTCTTCTTTTGCGCTCGATCAAGCTGGTAATGCCTGGCGATGTAATCATGCGACGCCAGCAGGAAGCCACCCGTGCCACACGCCGGATCACGAATGGCCTGCCCCGGCTGCAGGGCGACCACGTCCACGATGGCGGCGATGAGCGGGCGCGGCGTGAAATATTGGCCCGCGTCGCCCTTCACGTCGGCGGAAAGGCTGGACCACTGCTCTTTGTCTATCAGGTCCACGATGAGCCGGCGCAGCTTGGCGGGGTCTTGGATTTTGTTTTGCGCCTTGCGGAAAATGACTCCCAGCATGCCCGACCGTTTGCCGAGTTCCTCCAGCGGTTGACGATAATGAATTTCCAACTCGTCGCCATCCTTGGCCAGCAACGCCGGCCAATCCTTGCCCTTGGGGATGGGCGATGGCTTGTTGAACGGCGGACGCGACTGCTCATCCGCCATTTTCAGGAACAGCAGAAAGGTCAACTGCTCCACATAATCGCCGTAGGACAGACCGTCATCGCGGAGAATGTTGCAGTAGTTCCAGAGTTTTTGGACGAGGGCTGTGGGGTTGCTCATGCTGTGTGAAATTCTTTCTGTTTTAATCTGACTTTTTCCGCCGCGCTTTCTGGGTATCCGCGAGAGTGCCCTCCAACCGCTTGATTTCGTGGTCAAAATCCGAGACGTATTTCGCATCCTGTCGCTGGCGATAGACTTTGTATTCACCCTCGGCTTTCAGCTTCGCCTCGAGTGCGCTCACCTTGCCTTTGTCCTGGAGGATCGGGTAGTTCGACAACGTCAGGAAATCATGCAGGAACTTCACCCAGTCCACCATCCTGGTGACGATGCCCCGCTGCGCCCGGTTCTCCGCCAGATCGAGATATGCGGACACGATGCGGTTCAATTCCTTCACGTGCGCCTCGCTCAGATAATTCTTCGCCACCGTGACGTCCGACTTCAAAATCTTTCCGCGCGGCGCTTGCTTCCACGTCGTCAGGCCCATGTAGATTTTCGTGGCATCGGCACGGCGATAGACGATCTCCGCAGCGGTCCGCCCGGTGATCGCCCAGTGCAGCTTGTTCTGCACGATGGCGAAGAACTCCCGCGTCAGCGGCGCATCCGCGCTGTAATCCACCGACAGCGCATAGATGTCCGTGATCTTCTGGTAGAACCGCCGCTCGCTGGCCCGGATTTCCCGGATGCGCTCCAGCAGTTCCTCGAAGTAATCCTTGCCGAAAACCTGCTTGCCACGCTTCAACCGTTCGTCGTCCATCACGAAGCCCTTGATGATGAACTCCCGAAGCGTCTTCGTCGCCCAGATGCGAAATTGCGTGGCCTGGTAGCTGTTCACCCGGTAGCCAACGGCGATGATGGCATCGAGGTTATAGTATTTGGCGGAGTAGGTTTTCCCGTCTGCGGCAGTATGTTCCAAAATGGAACATACTGAATCCTCGGCCAGTTCCTTGGTGGAAAAGATGTTTAACAAATGCTTCGTGATGGCGGGACGCTGAACCCCAAAAAGTTCCGCCAAGGCCTTCTGCGTCAGCCACACGGTCTCATCTTTGAAAAATACATCCACCTTCACCGCTCCGTCCGGCGCGGTGTAGAGCAGGAATTGATTCTGGTCGCTCATGGTTGGCAACAGATTGGTTTTCGCCCAACGCCGCGTGAGGGCACGCGGCCTACAGGAACTAGACGCAACGTGTTGTAGTCCGGCTGCCACCAGCCGGCGTTTCGGGTGCCGCTTATACTCATACCAAATCTCCGGTGAAAACTTTTTGGAGGATGGACGGTGAGCCAAGGCAGAGGGATGAATGAAGAATTAAGAATTGGGGCATCATACCAACCCTCCTGTAAACGCTTTCTGCAAGATTGATTGCCGCAAACGCATTGCCCGTTGCAGGTTGGCGGTCACCACCGACTCCAACTCCTCCACCACGCTCAACCGCCGCTCCACTTCCGCCACGATCCGCGTCGGCTCGGCCAGCGGGGGAAGCGGAACGGGAATCTTGTTTAGCGCCGCTATTCGTAAGCAAAAGAGTACCCCGCTCGACGAAACGACTTCGCTCCTTGCCTGCTGCCGTTACCGTCTGCGGAACGGCGCGCAAATATGGTGTTGTGTCAGCGGTGATCGATCCGACGGTGATCCAAGGAATATCGCCCCCGAAGTAACGGGGATCACCCGCTGGCCGTGGTGACCCTCCTCTCACGACATTTGAAAGTTTCCCCAACGGTGACCATTTCCACCCTTTGGGCAATTCGTTTTTTCCTTTCGCCCCTTCAGGGCTCGACATGTTTGGGGAATCATGACCCAGCGTGGAAGCGGCGTCCCGCCGCTTTTGGTCTTCTGAATTCAGCGGCGGGACGCCGCTGCCACTTTGG
>JAQBVM010000542.1 GCA_027623095.1 Verrucomicrobiota bacterium | reverse complement strand
CTGAAATTTTTTCCGCGGTGCGGGAGCGGCGGGCGTAACTTCAACACGATGCGCATCTACATCGAAAGCACCATTCCCAGCTACGTCGTTGCGCGTCCCGCCCGGGACCTGCTGCAGGTGGGGCGACACTCCGTGGAGCCCTGATCAGCCGCGCGGCGAAAAACCCGAACGAGAAGGCACAATGGGAACACCGAGACATCCAAGCAATCCGGCGTTTCCACAGGTCCGGTTTGCAATATAGCCGTCCCACAAGGAGAAATCAGGGCTCCACGGAGTGTCGCCCCACCGAGAGCAGCGAGAGTCGGCGAATCCTACCAGGCGGAACTGCGGGGAGTGGGCTTGCCCTCATTCGGAGCAGTGCGGCAACGGAGCCTGCCTGCCTTGCCGTAGCTTCCGAGCGAAGGCAGGCGCAGTTGCCGCTTTTGACATGGAACCAAGTTGTCTGGAACTCTCCCGAGCCCTCGGACTCGCCGAAGCGAAAGCGGTGAATCGCTCCGCTCGTCACCGCAGTCCAAGACTCTGCCGCGTTCATCGAAGTCTCGTCAGATTCTTCAGCAGTGGATGCTTTTCATTCTGGCGATGGTTCATATGGAACATCTCGGCCCTCTCTCGTTTCACGGAAGAAGGACGACACGCGCTTAATGACGAAGCTCGCTACGAGTTAGAACTCCGCCTGGTCAAAGGTGATGGCCTGGAAAAGCGCGAAACGGAACGTCTCAATGCCCTCGTTCAGCTGGCAGAGGAGGGCCATCAGAAAGCAAAAATCGAGGTCGCATATCTCTCTAAAGGGTGGATTGCTGCTTGGCATGCTGCTGATCCTCCGCCAGCCCCAAAGTCTGGAATGCGTCAGTTGACAATTCCGCACATTACCGCACCGGAGACGTCGTGTGATCGCGAATCCATGTCAGATCCGGATTGTTTGGCGACTTGTCCCAGTGAATCAGGATGTCCGCCGATTTCACCTTCCGCGACGTCCTCGGATCTTTCCAGCGGTGGCTCTCGGTATGCCCGTCCGCAAACGCGATGACACCCGAGCCGTTGTGATGCGATGCGGGGTAGTGAAAAAAACCGTCCATCGACTCACCCGGCATCCGAACGATAAAGGCGGGAAAACAGATGTTGGCGGAATTTACATCCTGAAATACGAATGTGCCGGAAGGCGCCGGAGACACTAACTCGGAAGTCTTGTGAAATCTCCGATATCCTGGAGTGAGGTAATCATCCAATGATTCCATTCCCGGTGTTGCCCCCAAATAGCCGTTCAACGAGTAACTCCTGTTTCGAGGCGCAATCTGAGGACCCGAGAGCGCCGTTCCGCCGAGCACGTGCAATTTGCCATCGTCCGCGGGACATCGATACACTCCGGCTGAAGTCAGGTATGGCGCGAATGCGGCATACTTAGGATCGAGAAGATAGGCGTTGTTCGTGAAGGCTGGGATATTCGGGTGTTCACCCCCGAAGACCCAGAACTTGCTGCCATCGGTCGTGCCCGCTCTCTCTTCGCCGTTTGGAGCCAGCCGTTCGTCATGATCTCCCGCGTACATCAACCAAGTTAGAATTAACTGGCGCTGGTTGCTGAGACACTGTCCACGGAGCGCTTGACTCTTGGCTTTGGCAAGCGTCGGAAGCAATAACGAGGCAATAATCGCAATGATCGCGATCACGACAAGCAGCTCGATCAACGTGAATCCGTTCAAAACCGGGCCTTCCCAGCCGGTTGATTCACGACTCGCATCCATTCCCGGACATCCAGGTTCCAATTCCATTTGCCGTACACCTTCCCGATTCATCAATTCTTCGATTCCAAATCCATCTCGACCTCCGACCCGCAAGGCACCCGGATTTTAAGCTATTTCCGTTCCAAAACTCGCACATCAAGCGCATTACTTATACGGTTTGCTGTATGGGTTCAATTGTGCGTTTCGAAGCACAGAGGTTTGAACATTGTGATTTCTCATTTTTCAAATCCTTATAATTCGATAATAGTCAAACGTGTGATGCGAGTTCATTTTCTAATTCGGCTCTTTCTTGCAGGCTCGACGGGATTTCATCTATCCGCGGGAGCGCCTGGCGCCACCGCTCGCCCTTCAGATCCGCCCGAAACGATACCCCAATTCACCCGCGATGTCCGGCCCATTTTGTCGCGCCATTGTTTCAAGTGTCATGGGCCGGATTCGAAAACACGCAAGGCGGGATTGCGCCTCGATATCGCCGACGAAGCATACCGGCCACGCGAGTCGGGAGATCCAGCGGTTGCCCCGGGAGATCCAGGTAAAAGCGAACTCATCAGAAAGATTTTCGCGACAGACGAGGCCGAGATCATGCCGCCCCCTGAGACAAAGAACCGCCTCACGGAGACTCAGAAACAAACACTGAAGCAGTGGATCCTCTCGGGAGGCAAATACGAACCCCATTGGGCGTTTCAGGCGCCCAAGCAAGTTCAGCTTCCTGAAGTGAACCTCCAATCATGGCCGCGCAACTCGATCGACAATTTCGTTCTCTCCAGACTGGAGCGGGAGGGTTTGCAGCCGTCACCAAGCGCCGACGCTTACACCTTAATCAAGAGACTCTATTTGGATCTGATTGGCATTCTTCCGATGCCTGAGGAAATCGCCGCGCTCAACTTGGACGCAACGCCCGAATCGTATGAACGATTGGTCGATCATCTATTGGCTTCGCCTCATTACGGGGAGCGATGGGCCAGGCCCTGGCTCGATTTGGCTCGATATGCCGACACCAATGTGTTGCTTCGGTAACTGTGTGTGACGCTCGGGGAGGCGGTCGGCTAGTCTTTGCCGCGAACAATCGCAGCAAAGATGAAAATCAAATCGAAAG
>JAQBVM010000137.1 GCA_027623095.1 Verrucomicrobiota bacterium | reverse complement strand
CATGTTGGCAGCGATTCAAATGGAACATCTCGGCCCTCTCTCGTTTCACGGAAGAAGGCCGACACGAATTCCGACTTATTGCAACTTGGTCCTTTTCCGTGTATTCGGTGTCTTCCGCGGTCCACTTCCCAACATCTTCGCAGAAAACAAAGACTTCTTCTTGTAGTGTTACGAATGACTCGCGAGTTGAACTCCCCCGGAGCGCGCCCCTTCCCGGAAGCATTGTCGGAAACTCAAGTCGAAAACGGCGTAAATTCCGCAGCTTAGGGAATCAAAAATGTTTCCGACAAAGCTTCCGACAGGGATCTTCAGGGAATTGAACCGGCGAGACGGTTCACCAGCAAATCCCCATTGCACCGAGTTCAGTGCTTCCGTTTCACGCCGTCAAACTGTCAAGCCACACGCCCCAATGAATTGACCGAATGCACGGAATTCAACAAGGGAATGCGACCCCGGGCTGTTCGGATCTTGGGGAAAGTTAACGCTTGCCAATCTCCGAATCGGGCAGAGCGAATGCAATGATCGAATCGCCGTGTTTTGTTCCCAGTTTACCGCCACCTCCGGCGGCAATCACCACATACTGCCGGCCTTTTACCATGTAAACGCTCGGTGTCGCGTAGCCACCCGCGGGTAATTGATGTTCCCACAAAACTCGGCCCGAATACTTGTCGAAGGCGCGAATCTTCTCGTCGGGTGTCGCCGCGATGAAAATCACGCCTCCCGCCGTCAAGACTGGGCCTCCAAAATTCTTTGCGCCCGTATTTCGAATGCCTTTGGCAGCCAAGTGCGGATACTCACCCAAAGGGACTTTCCACAGAATCTCACCCTTATCCAAGTCGATGGCATTGAGCGTTCCCCACGGGGGTGAAATGGCTGGAACGTCATATGGATCGACAAAAAACGGAGCAATTTGCGCGTATCTGGGAATGGACTTGATTGCCTCTCCCTGAGGAACCTGCGAAACCAATTCGGCCTCCTCGGCTTCGCTTTTTAGATAGGCAATGACTTCGTTCACTTGCTCATCCGTGAACTGCGTAAACGCGGGCATGATGCCGCGGCCTCCCATCAAAATGGCGCGAATCTCCTCGGCGGTTTTCTGCAAGTTTGTGAGCGGCGGATAGAGCGGCGGATTCCCTTGTCGGTTGAATCCATGACAGAAAATGCAGGTGGTATTGTAGATTCTCGAGCCGCGCTGAATAGGCGTTGCCGCGGCGCCGACGTCATCAGCCAGCGGTTGCAACCGGCTAATGGTTGGCGCTTCATTTGCGTTGACATACACAACGCTTGTCGAAGGATCGAATGCGCCGCCGCCCCACTCCACACCCCCTTGATGCCCGGGCAATGTGATCGTGCCTTGAATAGACGCAGGCGTGTATAAGAAACCTGTCTGGTATCGCCTAAACTGCTCCAGGGCGGAGGCGTGGGACTCGGGAGTAATGTTCGTTAGATCCGCCTCATGGACCGATAAGCGAACGAGCGGCGGTGGTTTGAGGGGAAAGGGCTGTGTGGGCCAAGCTTCCTCACCCGGCACTTTCGACGCGGAAACCGGGCGCTCTTCAACAGGAAACACAGGTTCACCCGTTTCGCGATCCAAGACGAACGTCAGACCCATCTTCGTAAACTGAACCGCGACGTCTCTCGATTTGCCTCCGGACTGAATTGTCGCCAGGATCGGCGCTGGGGGATTGTCGTAATCAAAGATATCGTGGTGAACGGTCTGATAATGCCACTGAAGCTTTCCGGTCGTTGCGTCCAGTGCGAGGACACAGCTTGAGAACAGATTCATTCCTTTCCGAGATCCTCCGTAAATGAAATCTCCCGCCGCGGATCCTGTGGCGCAAAATACCCAGCCTCTCACCTCGTCGAGCGAAAAACCGCCCCATGGATTGGCGCCGCCATAGATCTCCCCTTCCACCCACTCCCAGGTATCGAATCCAAACTCACCCGCGAGCGGGATGGTGTGAAATATCCATTTGAATTCCCCTGTTTCAGCGTCATAGGCGCGAATATCCCCAGGCGTCGAATTATTCCCTTCGGGCACGCGCGAGCCAACGATGAGAAACTTCCCGTAAACAATACCCGGAGTCGTAACCTCGATCGAGGCCTTGGCAGGATCCACGGGAAGATTCTGTCGCAAATCGATGAACCCACCCTCGCCAAACGACTCGATCAGAGCGCCCGACCTCGCGTCTATCGCATAGACTCGATCCTTCACAAAGTTGAAAATCCTCCGGCTTTTTCCATTCACGTCTTCCCAGTAAACGACTCCCCGATTGCGTCCGCGAAACTCGCGATTATTCTTCTCGTACTTGGAAGACTCGAACACCCACACTTCCTCGCCCGTCGCCGCATTCAACGCCACCGCATTTACTCTTGGCGTTGTGAAATAGAGGAGCCCGTCAACGATGATCGGGTTGCTGTACATGGACGGTCCGTTGGGATCGCCATGATGGTATTCCCAGGCCACCTCAAGTCTGTGAACATTCCCGGCATTGATTTGCGCGAGGTCGGAATATTGATTGGCCTTCTTGTCCCCGCGGTAAATCGCCCAGTCCGTGTAGTTGTCACGGCGATCGCGCCATTCGGCTCCAAAAGTCGCGGTATTAGCCTCAAGAAAGGAAAGGAGAGGAATAACGACGAGACACGACACCCGAACCGAGAGGAACGCGCAAATTGCTCGAAGAGACGGTTTCTTGTTCACGATCTTGTCTTTCTCGAAAGTTCGAACCGGTTTGGCCAGGAGCTGGCACAAGCGCGCAAACAAGCAGACTGGAACGCAGCCGATTGCCCTATCTCATTAGCGCAGACGATAGGTAATCCGGGCCTTCGCCAGGTCGTATGGGGACATCTCCATCCGCACTCGGTCGCCCGTTGTCAGCCGGACAAAATGTTTTCGCATTTTTCCGGAAATATGGGCGAGCACCTCGTGCTTGTTGTCAAGCACCACTCGAAACATGGTCCCTGGAAGGACGGACACAACCGTTCCCTCCACTTCAATCGATCCTTCCGAGCTCATCGAATCGTACGGTTTTCTTAACGAACCTTCTGTCAAAAGCACCGAATCACACTTACCGGCGCCCGCACAAAACGCCGACGCCCGAAACGCCAGGAGGTTGCCACTATCTTTCCTTTTCGCAAGTTGATTTTCACGGGGAACCGTGCGGCCTCATCCAATTCTGAACCTCCTCGGAATTCAGCAATTCGCGCGCCAGGGCGAGATACCCATCCGTAAGCGGATGACTCGCATCCGCGTAGAGATCGCTCGGGAGCGTTTCTGGTTGAACGAATTTTATTCGATGCGCTGAGAACCAGTCCGTCGCGCTGTTTAAGACCTGCCGGAACTTGAGCCGGTTTTCCTCAGACAGCATATGTTCGTTAAAGGGTCCCACCACCACCAAAAGGTCGTTCCCACGGCTCGCCAATATCTTGGTCAATCTCTGAAATGCTCCCCACTGAAGGGATGTCTCAAGAGGCACCCAGTCGAATCGGGCGGACCCTTGCCCTGATTTGGACCACGGTTTGTGGCGCGAACTCGAGACCCCTCGCTCCGGGTCCGAATCGGGCGCGGACGGCACTTCGAAATTTATCTGAGCCAACGGATTCTGATATACATTCGGATACCCTGGCGGGTCCTGGCCATCATCCGCTAGCGTCCAATCCAGAATGTTTTTTTGATTGAAATACGCGTTCTGGAGGTGGTTCACCCAAGTTAGAAACGGAAGATTTCTTTCGACGAGGATTCCCAACCGATCCGCGATGTCCGCCTTGTAGCAAGGAATCCAGGGCTGGAATTGAGGGACCAACCGGGGATGATTAAACTTCTCCTCTTTTGGGGTCTGCAAATCCACTTTCGGGCTGCTCATCCAAAGGAGGTTACAATGCAGTATGACTTTTCGATTCCGAATGGCTCCTCCGTAATCACGCACAAGCCCTTCCAATGCCAGAGGGAACAGGCCGTTGACGCCGGCATTGATAAACCGTGTGTTCGCCGCCGATTCCCGGCTCAGAAAACTCGGCAACGTGCCATCAGGCCGCACGTATTCTCCCCACACAACCGAGTCACCCACAACAAAGATCCCATCGGACCTGGCGGTTCGATTCAACCATCGTTGATAAAGCCAGTAATCTTTGCTGAGACCGTATGGAATCCGATAGTTGGCATCTGTTTCGAACTTTTCCAACCGCTTCCACAAAAGCGGTGTGCACAACACGACAATCGTCAAGATCCCACCAACGGCGAACCACTGGCGCAGCGTCAGTCGCATCTCGTTTACGAAAGGCGCATCAAGACCTGGAAGTGACTTGGAATCCTTCATCTCAGAACTGGAAATAGATAAATGCTCCGCCTCCGGATGAAAACAAAAGCAGGTACAAAATCATCGAAGACGCCAAGCCAACTCGCACCCATCCGACTTGGAGCAACGTTCGCCACTCCGAGTCGTAGAGGAACTGATAGACCCATACCGATCCGACCAGCATCAACAAAAGAACCGGACATTGCGGATCCGTCCAGCCTGCCGAGGCGATTCGGCTCACAATCAGCGTTGCGTCCGAGAGCGACTCGGCTCGAAAGAAAATCCAGGCGAAACAAACGAAAATGAAAACCCCCATCTGCTTCACGAATTTGGGCACGGACTCTCGATACCACGCCGAACGCTCCAACTCGCGCGTCACGATAACTCCGAGCGCATGAAGCACTCCCCAAATGACAAATGTCCACGCCGCGCCGTGCCAAACCGCCGAAACGAGAAGGGTGAGAACGAGATTTCGATACGTTCGAATCGTTCCGGCGCGGCTGCCGCCAAGAGGGATATAGACATAATCACGAAACCACGTCGAAAGACTGATGTGCCAGCGCGTCCAAAAATCACCCAATCCCGTGGCGAGATAGGGATTGTTAAAATTCAGCATCAAGTGAAATCCGAATAAGCGTGCGACGCCGCGCGCCATATCCGTGTAACCGCTGAAATCAAAGAATATCTGCCAGGCAAAGCAGAACGTGCCCAGGATCAAGGCGGAGGCATCGAATGCCGACGGGTTCTCATAGATTCGCTCGACATAGAACGAAAGGTAGTTTGCGAGCGCGAGCTTCTTGAACAGGCCGACCAGAAAGAGTGAAAGACCGTCCGTCACATCTTGCAAACGTACCTTCGGAAACTGATTAAACTGGGGAAGGAGATTGCTGGAACGTTCGATCGGCCCCGCCACGAGTTGCGGGAAGAAAGAGACGAAGGTCGCGAAGCGAAAAAAACTGCGCTCGCGGTGTATGTTGCCGCGATAAAAATCAATCGTGTAGCTCATCGATTGAAATGTGTAAAACGAGATGCCCACAGGAAGCAGGTAAGCCGATCCAAAAGGCATCAACGACGCGGGATCTGTAAACCGAAAACCGAAGTGGCACCACGCAAGAATTGTGTTGAGGTTTTCCGCAAAAAAACCCGCGTACTTGAAAAACGCCAACAGAGCAAGGTTATTGAAAAGACTGACCACAAGCCACGTCAGCCGGCTTGCCGAAAGAGCGCCAAACGCCATTAATCCGAGAACCGCACCGAACCCCACGAGCAGCGGGCGAAGCGTCGCCGGACCGGCAAACGCTGAAACGAATGATGCCACAGCGGCGAGTCCGAAAACGCAAACACCAATCTTGAGCACTCGGCGCGACGGAGCCGGCAGATCTGAATCGATATTGTCAGCCGGCCCGAAGAGTGCCCGCAATTTCGCCCGAAAGGAACGTTTCATCCCGCCTGGCGCGCCAACCCTCGGACAATGGTCCATGAAAGCGACCACCCCATAATCGAGCGCCGTGGAGTAGATTATTAGAATCAGGTAGTACGGATTCCACCAGCCGTAGAATACGTAAGAGGCGATCAGCAGCCAGGGCACCCACAACCGTGTTTTGCGCAGGGCGAAGAAAACCGGAAGAACAAGCAGAAGAAATATCGCGAACGGCCACGTGTGAAAAAGCATACTTCGCGATTCACTGCGGGCTTTTCACGGTCTTCAACATCCGAAGCTCATCCGGTGTAACAGTTCGGACGCAGCGAAATCCGCAATAATCGGTATAGAAACAAGCATCGGTGTCGCCCGTCCTTTGCCCTTGCCGAAAACTGACCCGGCACATGCTCGCGCTGGATTTCCACGATCCGCCACGCAGAACGCGTTTGACGTCTTTATCTGGATTCGAAGGCCCCCGAGGATCTTGCGCCGGACTTTCCGCGTAATAGACCTCGCTATAGACATCTTCACACCATTCCGAGACGTTCCCGTACAAATCATGGATTCCCATCGCGTTTGGCCTTTTCTGCCCTGCCGGGTGTGTCCGCGCTCCCGAGTTCTCATCAAACCAAGAGTACAATTTCAGCTTGTTCTCCTGCCCAAAATCGTAGGCGCCTGCAGTTCCGGCGCGACAGGCGTATTCCCATTCAGCTTCGGTTGGAAGGCGATAACCGTTTGCCGTGAAATCAGGATCCAATTCCTGCGTAGCCTCATCGTAACACGGCTTGAACCCCTCCATCAGAGAACGTTCGTTGCAGTAAAGCTTTGCATCTCGCCAACGCACGCGCTCAACCGGCTTTTTGGGGTGGTCCTGCCAGTGGGAGGGATTGGGCAATTGAGCCTTCTCGAACATTTCATGCGTGACTTCAAACTTGTCCATCAGGAATCCCGAGACCTTAACCGTATGCGCGGGTGCTTCGTCTGGATTGCCACGATCGGAACCCATGACAAATTCGCCAGGTGGAACGTACACCATTTCGATTCCCGATGCGGTTGTCACTTCGACCGGCTCTCCACTTTGAGACGGGTTCAATGCCGAAACGGTGGAACCAGTCTTCGAACCTCGAGAATTCCCCTCTCCCTGCCGCGCCGGCTCGCACGCAGCAAGAAAAAAAGCGACTAACCCTAGCGCTGAGAAACGCATTGAAGTCTCCAAGAACCGAAAAGAACGTTCAACCTGCAAGTGAATGTTCAATGTTGGATGTTCATGGCCCCGATTCGCATTTATCTCACGAAGGTGTTCCCGCCCCATGAACTTGATATTGCTGCGGGTCACAGACCCGCGCTCCGGAGCGCGCCTCTGTGAGGCGCAGCAGTTCAGGGGTTCAAAGCGCGAAAGATTTCGTGGAATCCTATCCATGAACCAATGATTTCAAATTTCAAATTTGGAACGTGGAGCCCTGCCTTCTCCTCGGGATAGCCGGACTGCCTGAAAGGGGCTTTTGGAAACGGCGGGGGTTTCCGCGTTTTCTGGTGCTTCCATTGCTCCTCTTATTTTTCGTTCGATCTCGACGAGGTTGAGGTTCGTTCTACCTCGAGTTTTCAGGCTTCGGAAACCACGCGGATTCCTTGTTGCTGAGTCCATTGACAGTCAGCCTCGAATAATCCGCGTCGGCTGCCTCGTTGAGATCCAGCGGCCCGTCTCGCTCCGCCGAAACCGCGTAAATATCCCAACCGGGCGCGTACACCCCTACGATCTCGCATGCCGACGCTTGGGTGCCCTTTTTTGAAATATCTCCCTTTCCATCCGGTCCACGGCTGATGCTTAGAAAGCGTCCGTCGGGAGACCAATCGACATGATAAATCTTCATCTTCTTGTCAAAGATTTGCACGCGGCGCTCCCCTACTTTCGGTTCGTCCGCATCGAGATTGATCGGTGCAACCGCGATTTCATGATCCCCAGGGCCCCAGGCAATCTGTTTGCTATCCGGGCTCAAACAGGGCCGGCATCCCGGAATCTTTAGATCAATGATTTTGGAACCGCGCGCCTCAATTAGGAGGTTCCCGTGGCTCAATCCCATTCCCGCATGAACCGTCGCGGCGATCCAGCGTCCGTCCCGTGAGAAACTCGGGTTATACAAGTGATGCAATTCGCCGCTATTCGGGTGCGGCTCGGATTTCCCCGTTTTCAAATCGTAATACACAATTCCCTTCGTGTAATAATCAACAACGTTCCACTTGGGATACTCTTGGGGAAGATAGGCGATGATCTCACCATTCGGATGCCAGAACGGCTGCCGGGCATGGTCTGCGATCTTGCGGCGATTCTTGCCGTCGATTTCGGCGACATAGACGCTGCGAACAGTCGCGCGGCCTTCTCCCTGGTCCACCACAAAACTGAGCTTTGTTCCGTCCGGAGAGACTTGAGGGTAAATCTCGTTCTCGTCTGGTGTATTGGTAATATTTCGCGGATTCGCCCCGTTCGCATCCATTACGAAAAGCTCCCAATTCCCATCGATATACGACTCATACACAATCTGAAACGGCGCCAAATCGAGTTGATCCTTTAGGCCGGCCCCGTCGGTTGCAAACGCGGAGGCCGCGCAAAACACAACGAAGGTTTTTGTTAGAAAAATAAGGAAAGGCTTCTTCATAGAAAAAAGGCACTGTGATCCGGAGGTTCTGAAATAGCGCACTCCCGGAGCATAGGAAGAACCTTTTGGGGCTTCAAGGGCGAATCTTCAACACGCATTCGAATACTTGAATTCAACGTGGTTCTCAGCCAGTATCCAATCCATGAAACTCACACCGATCCTTCGACTTTATCTCTTTCTGTTGTGCTCGGCTCCGGTTCTTCTTGGAGCAGGCGCGGTTGCAAACGCTCAGCAACCCGACGCCACAAAACGTGAAACAATGGAAAGACGCCTGCTCTACGTAGCTGTTCCCGGAATCCGGAACTATCTCGAGTATGGAGGCCATGGACTGCTTGTATTCGACATCGATCATAACCACAAATTCGTAAAACGGATTCCGACGGCCGGCATGAACGACAGCGGCCAGCCTCTGAATGTGAAAGGCGTGTGCGCGAGCCCGAGTCTCAAGCGGATCTATATCACGACGACACGGACAATGACTTGCGTGGACTTGATTACCGAAAAGATTCTGTGGGAACACCCGTACACCGGCGGCTGCGACCGAATGTCCATTTCCCCGGATGGAAAAGTTATTTATCTCCCGTCGTTTGAGGGCGCTCATTGGAATGTGGTCGAAGCCGAGAACGGCACTGTCATCGGAAATATAAGACCGAACTCAGCGGCTCATAATACCGTGTACGGTCTCGACGGGAAGCAGGCTTACCTCGCTGGATTGCGCTCGCCACTGCTCACTGTGGCGGACACCTCAAACCATACGGCGAAATTCACAGTCGGTCCTTTCAGCAACAGCATTCGCCCGTTTACAATCAACGGGCGCCAAAGCCTCTGCTTTGTCAACGTGAACGATCTGCTCGGTTTCGAGGTCGGGGACCTGCACTCCGGAACAAAACTCCATCGCGTCGAGGTGAGTGGATTCGAAAAAGGCCCCACGAAACGCCACGGATGCCCAAGCCACGGAATCGGAATGACACCGGATGAGAAGGAGATTTGGGTCACTGACGCGCACAACCGTCGCTTGCACTTGTTTGACGCCACAGTCATGCCGCCCAAGCAAATCCAAAGCATCGAACTCCGCGATGAACCCGGTTGGGTGACTTTCAGCCACGACGGCAAGTATGCCTATCCATCGACAGGCGACGTGATCGAGACAACGACTCGAAAGATCGTTGCCAGCTTAACGGACGAAACCGGCGCCGCGGTTCAAAGCGAAAAACTTCTGGAGATTGTCTTTAAAGGGACCGAGCCGATTCGGATGGGCGATCAATTCGGATTCGGGCGCGTCACTCACTAAGCCGGCTGCTCCGCTATTTCGCGGAGAGGCGAAAAATCGTAGATGAGTTGAAGGTTTTTCCAGGACGTAAAACTGCCGACGGAAACTCGGGGCGATTGATCGAGTCTGGGAAATGTTGCGTCTCGAGACAAAACGCTCCGAATTTATTGTAGATCACTCCGCCGACACCGGTCAGCGAACCATCCAGGTGGATCGCACTGTAGAGTTGGACACCCGGCTCCGTTGTGAGGATCTCGATAACCCGGCCACTTTTCGGATCCCGCGCTCGCGCCGCGAGCTCAATCCCGTCGCCGGTTCGTCTAAGAACGAGGTTGTGATCGTATCCTCCGGGAAATGTTTTGAGTTGCTCGATGCGCGCCCCAATCGCAGTGGTTTTGGTGAAATCCAATGCCGTTCCCTTGACGCTTGCGATCTGACCTGTGGGAATCAAGGTGTCGTCGGTCGGGGTATAATAATCCGCGGCCAGATACAGCTCCTGTCCGAGCACATCACCCGACCCGGCCAAGTTGAAGTAGCTGTGGTTGGTCAGATTGACCGGCGTCGCTTTGTCCGTGGTCGCCGCGTAATCGATTCTCAGCTCGTTCCGGACATTTAAGCTGTAGGTGACCGTTACAAAAAGATTCCCGGGATACCCTTCCTCCCCGTCCGCGCTTAAATAACTGAATTGAACCGCCACCTCTTGACTCGTGTTGCGAACGATGTTCGATTCCCAAACGACTTTGTCGAATCCTTTCAGGCCGCCGTGCAGATGATTGGGGCCGTTATTCACCGCGAGATGATACTCCTTCCCGTCAAGAGTGAACCGGCCTTTCGCGATGCGGTTTCCGACTCTTCCGACCGTCGCGCCAAAGTAGGGATGCCCCTTTTCATATTGCGCCAAATTGTCGAAACCAAGAACAATGTTCCCAGCCATCCCGTTCCGATCGGGCGCCCATAACTCCGTCAGCAGCGCGCCGTAGGACGAGATTTTGGCAGTCACACCGCGGCTATTCTTGAGCGTATAAAGCTTTACGAAGTGCCCGTCTTGGGACTTCCCCCAATTCTCGACTCCAATCGAAGTCGTTCCGGTCACAGACTGCTCCACCGTTGTGGAACAGCCAAGTCCAAGAAATAGGATCGAAGAACAGAAGATTGACGCGATGATCGATACGTTCCAGCAGTTTGGTTTGCGAGTTTGTGGTCTCATTGAGCTTGGTATTAAGTTTCTTCCGAATTCCAGAAGGGAATAAAATGGGCTAGTTGCGGAGAAGCAGGTGCGGCTTCAAGCCAACTGGAGACGCGAATCATCACTCAGCAATTTTTCGAGATTCTTCCACGGTGTCTTATTTATGGAACAGAACGCGTTCAAATAGACAACCACCTTTTCCTGCGGATAATCTGAAAGAAGCTTTTCGATTGCCGCAGTCAGCGCTTCATCCGGTACCGATTCTGGAAAGTCTTGAACCACTCCCTCCTTGTGATCGACTTTCAGCGAGTCAAGGAAAGCGGTCAACATCGCAGTTTCGCTCTTCAACAGCCAGCCGCCCAAAAGATTACCACACACATCCTCGAACCGAGGCCGCGAAAGAATGTCGAGCATCGTCTTGTGACGTTCGACTCGCGGTCTTCGTTCCAGAAACACCGGCCTCAATTTCATCGCTTCGGCGACTGCCGTCATAACAGTGCGATACAGAGTCTTATCGGAGGCATAGGCGTATTCCAGAATCTCTGTCGCGAGTCCCGAGGTCATAAATCCGAATAGTTCGTTGCAAGTCATCATAGGTTACTCGGGAAAATCGAAGGAATTCAGATCCAAATCTACGCAACTCGTCTCAATCCTGTCCTGATCGGCTCTCGAATGCTTATGTTTTGGTTTGCGATGACGCCAATTGCGCGGCTACCTTGAGCCGGAGCGCGTTTAGACGGATAAAACCCGTCGCATCGTCCTGATTGTACGATTTCGTCGGATCCGCCTCCATCGTTGCAATATTCGGATCATAAAGGCTGAGCGGAGATTTTCGCCCGGCCGTGATGATGTTGCCTTTGTATAACTTGAGTCTCACCGTACCGGAAACGTTTTTCTGTGTATCGTTCACCAATGCCTGCAAAGCTAGTCGTTCCGGAGAAAACCAATACCCGTAATAGACCAGTTCGGCATACTTGGGGATCAGCGAATCACGCAAATGCATCACCTCCCGGTCCATGGTTATGCTTTCGATCTGCCGATGCCCAAAATGCAGGATCGCGCCTCCTGGCGTCTCATAAACGCCGCGGGATTTCATGCCAACGTACCGGTTCTCAACCATGTCAACGCGACCGATACCATGTTTTCCACCCAACCGGTTCAGCGCCTTCATCACTCCCAGCGGATCCAAGGGTTTTCGGTTCACCCCAACACAGTCGCCACGTTCAAACTCGAGAGTCACGTACTCCGGTTTATCCGGAGCCTCCTCGGGCGACACACTCAGTTTGTACATATCACGGTGAGCCGGCGCGGACGCGTCGAGCCACGGATCCTCTAGAATTCCCGCTTCGTACGAGATGTGCAGAAGATTCCGATCCATCGAATACGGTTTCTTCGCGGTGGCCTGGACCGGTATTTTTTTCTCAGTGCAGTAGTGGATCATCTCGGTTCTGCCGGGAAACTGATTGCGGAATGTGGCGTCTCGCCAAGGCGCAATCACGTCCAGTTCGGGAGCCAGGGCGGCGGCCGTGAGTTCGAATCGCACTTGATCGTTGCCTTTTCCCGTTGCTCCATGGGCAATGCACCCTGCCTTTTCGGCCCGGGCAATCTCGACCATTCGTTTGGCAATCAACGGACGGGCGATGCTGGTCCCCAGAAAGTACTGTCCCTCATAAACCGCACCCGCGCGAACCATCGGAAAGATAAAGTCACGCGCGAATTCTTCTTGAAGATCTTCAATGATAACCTTCTCCGCACCCGTTTTCTTGGCCTTTTTCTCGAGTCCCTTCAATTCCTCCTCCTGGCCTATGTTCGCGCAAAAGGCGATCATCTCGCAACGATACTTCTCTTTGATCCAAGAAAGCAGGACCGACGTATCCAAGCCACCCGAATAGGCAAGCACAATTCTCATAGTTGCATCGCTAGATCAGAAACCAATCGTTTCAAAGGAATAAAAGCCAATCTCGGGGATTAGAAAAGAAGATTCATAGTTGATGACAGAACATTCCATCGCGCAATTTCGGTTCGAACCAAGTGCTCTTGGGAGGCATCAACCCGTTCGAATCCGCAATCGCCATCAGATCTTCGATGCCTGTCGGAAACATCGAAAACGCGCACGCATACTCGCCTGAATTCACCAGGCGCTCCAATTCTTGCGTTCCCCGTATGCCACCCACAAAGGAAATTCTCTGGCTCGTTCGCGGATCTTCGATCTGAAACACGGGGCTCAAGACGAGCTTTTGAAGCAACGTAACGTCCAAACCATCCTTCGCATCTCCCCCTTCCACAAACTCCAGTCGAAACCGAAGCAAGTGCCAAGCGCCCTCCAAATAGAGCCCCAATTCGTGTTTCTCCGACGTTTTGCCACCGCCTCCCTTCCGGATGACAAACACCTGATCCAACTTATCCAAGAGTTGCGGCCCATTCAATCCGTTGAGATCGCGGAGAACTCGGTTGTACGGAAGAATTCGCATCTGATCATGCGGAAAAAGGACTGCCAAAAAGGATCCGCTTTGCCCGGCGCCGTTTCGTGACTGCCACACGCGCATCGCCGCGGCGCTCCTATGATGTCCGTCCGCGATATAAAGAAACGAAATGCTCGCGAATGCATCCTCAATTCTTCGGATGAGGGCCACGTCGTCTATAACCCACGAGGTATGTCGAACCCCATCGTTTGCCACAAAATCCAACGCAGGCCGCCCAGAGGATACTGAATCCGAAATCTCATCCAAAGCGTCGCATGCCCGATAAGTCAAAAAAACAGGGCCTGTCTGCGCGTTCAACGATTCAATGTGGCGCACGCGATCGTCCTCTTTTTCCGGACGCGTCAATTCGTGTTTCTTGATCGTGCCTGTCGAATAATCCTCGCAGCTTGCGACCGCAACAATTCCCGCTTGGCGATGCGTCCCCATGATCTGCTGGTACAGATAAAAACACGGCTTCGAGTCCTTCTGAATGATCCCGCCGGCGAGCAGAGTCTCAAAGTTCTCCCGCCCTTTCTGATAAACCGCGCTCGCGTAAGGGTCGATCCCCTGGGGAAGATCGATTTCCGGCTTGCTGACGTGAAGAAAACTTAATTTGTTTCCGTTCGCGACCTGGCGCGCTTCCTCCGAAGACATCACGTCATAAGGAAGCTCGCATACTTGCGAAGCCAATTCAGGCTTCGGGCGCAGAGCGCGGAATGGTTTTACGGTCGCCATAAAATGCTTGGGGACCATAGGTACTGAATTCCCGAATAGCACGTCAAAAAATGAAAGTCGGGTGCGGCGCATTGTAGTTTTCCGTCCCCTTGATCGGACTTCCTCAGTGTCCATGAGGACATTGGTGCGCAAACCAATAAAATAGAATCTGGCGCGCGCGCTTTGCTTATGGCAGTTTCGGCCAAGTGCCGCGCAAGATACGCCAATTGGTCTCGGATTCGGAGTGATAAACAGACAGCATATATGACAATAAATTGGCTTTTTTTGCTTCTTTCGACAGTGCTGTTGTTCCCGCCTCTGCCGGTAACCGGCGCAACACGGCGCTTTCTCAAGTCTCGCCGAAACTCTTCCGTAAAGACCCCGAGTCTCTTCAAGCGTTGGCAGAATTGGGTCGATCTAGCGCGCGGATTTGCTGGTGCGTTCATCCTTAGCTCGTTTGCGATTACTGTGCTGCCGGATGTGAAAGGCGCGGCAACCAAAGCGTTGATGGTCCAGGCCTGCGTCCTGGGCTTGGGGGTTTTGCTCCAAGTTGTGCGCGTGAATGCCGGTGTTGTCCTGGTGGCCCCAATTTTTCTTCTCACCGGAATCACACTCGTTTACGGCGGATGGGATGCCGGGGGATTCGCCGTCTTCGTGGGTTGGATGTTCGCCATTGGCGGGAAGAGTCCTGCTTACCAATTGCCAGTGATGGCGGTGGCTCTTGGAGGCTCGGGCTATCTTCTGGGGATGAATCTGGGATTGATTCTCAATTGCGGGCTCATTGCCCTTCCCTTGCTCGCCTCTTTTCTGTTTCACAAGCCATTGGCGTTTGTCACGGACGAACCGCCGAGTCTTCCACACTGACAAAAACCTGGCGGAGAATTTGACCAGCCCTTGACGAAACGCGGCAGCGTCGTGGACTGCGGTGACGAGCAGAGCGATTCACCGCTTTGGCATTGGTGTATTCTGCCGCACGAGAACATTCCAAAGACCCTGGTTTCAGTCCAAAAGCGGCAACTGCGCAGGCTCCGTTGCCGCACTCCATGACCTGGCGGAGGATCTGATGGGCTCTTTGAGGTAACGCGGCAGACAGAGTGTGGTTGCTGCCCGGACAAATGTTACACGGACTTCTTAACTAACTTCGCGTGCCGCCGATGCTCCTCAGTGACCAGCCGGCGCATCTTTCGCACAGCCGCTTTCATGTTCCGTTGATTGAAAAGCCCGGTGCCGCTCACGAACGTATCCGCACCGGCGCGTGCGCACTCCACAGCCGTTTCGAACTTGATTCCGCCATCCACTTCAATGCGGTAAGGCAGCTCCTGTTCGCGACGCCAGGCGTCCGCCTGTTGGATTTTTGGAAGCGTTTCCTCAATGAACGCTTGACCGCCAAATCCTGGATTCACGGTCATAACTAGCAGTAGATCAATCTGGCCAAGATAGGGTCGCACCGACGCAATGGAAGTAGGTGGATTGACCGCCAAACCTACCTGAGTTCCCAACGACTTGATTTTCCAGAGCAACGGAGTCACCCGCTCTCCCAATTCAACATGAACAGTGATCAAATCCGCGCCGGCTTTGGCGAACGGTTCCAACAGAATTTCCGGACGCGAACACATCAGGTGAACATCGAAAAAGAGCCGAGTCTGAGGACGCAACGCCAAAACGACCGCCGGTCCGAATGAAATATTGGGAACAAAATGCCCGTCCATAATGTCCAAATGCAGCCAATCGGCTCCGGACCGCTCCGCCCGCAGTGTATCCTTGGCGAAGCGCCCAAAATCGGCGGCAAGCAACGACGGAGCAATAATCACCCGCGAAGGCTAAATCTTTTGGAGCTGGAGTCAACGATTCGTCATCCGAGTTCAGATCGATGATTGACTCCGCCAAGTAAAGTGACAAACCAGAATCCGCTAAAATACAGGCGCGATCGGCGCTGCGGCCCCCTTCTTTTTGACCTCGAGACGGAGCGTGCCAATGTCCATTGGCTCCTTCGCCCGTTCACCAGTCTGCTCTGAAACGGTAACCTCTTTTTCCAACGCTCCCAAAACCATGACCTGACCGGGCTCACCGGGCGGACTCCGCAACGAAACACTCAGCTCATAGACTCCTGGTGGAACATCCACGATCTCGAACGAACCGTTTCGTTGAAGGATCACCGGAAACTCGAGTTCGATTTCGCTGCCTGGATTCAAGCCAGTCTGCTTTCCTCCGAAAGTTGACTCTGCTTGAAGCCAATCAAACACTCCAGGGTCTTCACCAAAAACAGAGATCTGCCCCTCAATTCGCCGCCCCTCGCCTCCGATTTCAGAAGTGGTGATTTCACCCGGCACAACTTGAACCAAAGACCGCCGCGCCAGCATCGCTTCGCCGCCTCGATCAAACTCATAAGAAAGCCGCAATTCGTATTCACCCGGCGGAACGCGATCGAAGACGAATTCATTATCCGGTCCGGGATGAGTTGCAATCGACAAACTGATTCGAGGACTTCCACGCGGCGATAACTTCGATTGAGCCGCGGTGGTTCGAAGCGTGACTGATCGCCGCAGCTCTGGCGGCATTTCTCCCCGAACCACACCCTTCACTCCTCCCCAAGCTTCAAGGCGCACAATTCCGCCGTTCACGAGATCTTCGGACGGCAATCGCACGAACCCTTGTTCGTGGGTGGCAAAAATGGTCTCAGGCTCGAATCGAGCACCAAACTGAAATCCGCCCTTTGAATCGGAAACTGCGAAGCCCGGTTGATCCGATTCAAGCCGGCCCGACTCATCCAGCACGACATTCTGGAACATCGCGGCAAGAACAAGCCGCGCCTCGGCGGCAGGGGCGCCCTTGGGAGTCGTCACTCGCCCGGCAAGTCCAATTCCGCGCTTCAGCTCGAAATCGAAGTCGTGCCAGCCTGGGGCCTGAAACGGGGTCGAATTGGCGGGCAAATATTGGTTTGCCTCAATGGCAATGGAAATGAGACCGCCTTTTCGGTCCGCCACAAACGTGTAACTGCCCGCTTTCCCAAGTTGCTCACTATTGCGATACCAGGCCACAGGAAGTTTGGATCCGTAACTCTCGCCGGGAATAATGCGAAACGCATCAATCGGAGCGCGGGTTTCCGCGTCGATCACCATTCCGGAGAGCCGAAAAAGCTTCGACACGATGATTTCGATCAGCCTCCCGTTCGCAGACCGGGGCCGCGTCTGAAAGGGTTTGTATCCCTCGGCAGCACAGAAAAAAGCCGCCTCTTGAACGCGCTCCGAAACGACAAGAAAACGCCCGTCCGAGTCCGTTATCGTTTCCCACTGCCGCTCATTTCTCTCGCTGGGAATGACCGTAAGACGAGCTCCGGCGACTGGCATTGCTTCGATGTCCAGGAGAATTCCTTTGAACAAAAAAAGAGATCTCTTCCCAAACTTCGCTTCAGCGGCCGAATCCAGATCCATTTGCCCAGCCATCATCTCCGGGACAATCAATCCGAGACACGCCGCGACAACTGCAAACGAAACCAAAATCCGGAAAGAAGTGTTCATGATCCAATAGTTTATACTCTTGCCTCAATTCACGGCATCGCGCAACGTCGATGCGCTGCGCAGAGGGCGCATCTGAGTGAGGACACGCCTGAACGGCCGCGTCTTTCTCATCGAATTGAGGAGAGGAGCACGAAATCTTAACAGCAACACACAACTACTTACGGTCTTGAAACCTTCGTTGAATTGGCTGCTCGTTTTCGTTCCGGCGACAGTTCTGTTGCATTTATTCTTTCACCAGGCGGAGACGCTCATATTCGTGTTTGCCTGTGTATCCGTCATTCCCCTGGCCGGTTGGATGGGCAGGGCCACCGAACATCTCGCGGAACGGACCAGCGAAGGAATTGGCGGACTTCTCAATGCCACTTTCGGAAATGCGGCGGAGCTGATCATCGCGTTTGTTGCGATGCGCAAAGGAATGAACGAGATCGTAAAGGCGTCTCTGACCGGCTCGATCATCGGCAATATTTTCCTGGTTCTTGGCGCCTCGCTCGTGGCCGGAGGAATCCGGAATCGAGAGCAGCGTTTTAATGCCGGTGGAGCGCGCATTCAGTCAACCTTATTTCCTGCCGGCGTGACTCTGCGCCTCCCCAACGTCCTCAGGCTGGAGAGCGCGAAACAGCGTTTCTTCGCAAAGACGCTCTGAGAGCCTGCGTCGGGCGCATCTCCGAATCAGGATACGCCTGAACCGCTCCTTCTTATTCGGATTGAGGAGAGGAGCGCG
>JAQBVM010000541.1 GCA_027623095.1 Verrucomicrobiota bacterium | reverse complement strand
GGATACTCGGAAGCCGCAACGGTGCAGGAGCTGGCTGCGAAGGTTCGAAGCGAATTAGCAGCCCGGAAAGTGGCAGAAGCCGCCCAAACTCTCAAGACTCTTGAGGCTCAGTTTCCAGATTCAACAATTGAATTCCAGGTACTGCAGGGCGAGCTTTTTCTCACTCGATTTGAGCGTGACTGCCATCCCTGGAACATTTCCGCAGGGGGACCAGTCCAGAGTGTGATTGGCAAGCTCGACCAACCTTTTGCGTTGAAAGCGTCTGAGCTTTCAGCTTGCCAATACCGGATGCGTGCCCTCGGTTTGGAGCACGCGGATCTCGCCGCAGCTCACCAGGCTTTTCTGAGAGCAGAGTCGCTACAGCGGGGATTTCCTTCAGCAATGCGGGGCTTGGCCAAAACGCACTACTACCGTGGCGACAAGGTGGCTGCGCTTACGTATCTGGATGACGCAATCGCGCATTACCCTACCGACGGAGACCTGTATCATTATCGAGGAATCACTCAGATCTCGCTTGGAAGATTGCAGAAAGGGAGCGACGATTTGCGAAAAGCCGTCGCACTTCAGCCGGAACACATTGAGGCACGGCTTCGCTTGCTCGAGCAGTTGTACCCTTCGGGTGAGGACGAATTGGTGAGCCACCATGAAGGGTGGTTCTTAAGGCATCGAGCGAATGACCTCGCGACGGCACGAAGCTGTGGGCTTGCGTGGTTGAGCATCTCAGTGCTAAGTAAGAACGATCAGGCAAAGAGCACGGCAATCGCGCTTATCAAGGCACTTCCAAAACATTTTCCAAACAACTGGGAGTCGTGGTATCTGGTGGGGTCGTTGTTGACTGCGAAGCGGCAGGACTACACTCAGGCGGAGGCTGCGTTCACTCAGGCTCTCAGGCTGCTCAATGATGAAAATAATCCTTACAGACTGTATCGATACCGCGCCACGGTTAGGCAGCTTGCAGGTGATTGGCCTGGCGCGCTGGAGGACGCCAGCCTGTGTATGCAGCATGAACCACTCTCAGCGGTTGGTTGCGATGACTACAACCGCGTCCTCCGGTCTCTCGACCGAAGCCAGGAAACAGGGCCGCAAGAACAGCGATTTCAGAATCTGGTCAAGCTATACGAAGTTCATCGAAAACTCGACCTGGATCCCAGCGAGGGACGACTGTGGGTCACGCACGCGCGTCACGTGGCTGGGATGGGTTGGCCTGATTGGGCGTTTGATTCTTTTCGCCGAGCCGAAGTGCTGCTGCCTGACTCGACTGAGCCAGTGATCGGGAAAGCCGAAATGCTGCTCGCGCAGCGCGAGCACAAAGCCGCCATCGCCGAATGTGATCGGGCCATCAAACTGGGAGCGGGACGCGACGCCTGGTCCATTCGTGGCGATGCCTGGCTGGCACTCGGGGATCCAGCGAAGGCTGTCGCTGACTTTGAGCGCGCGATGCGATTGGACGAGGCTGTGGTTGACGCCTGCCTTCTGCTGGCGAAACAGCGTCTCAAGGCGGGAGACAAGAAAGGCGCGGATGAAGCCATTAGAAAAGCAATCTTTATCGCCCCTGATCGAAGAGAACAATTGACGAGACTGCTGCAATCAACCTCGGCGAACTGAACGACACTCCTACGGGGCCAATACGGGCCAGCATCGACACAGCACCGAGCCAGCAATTGGAGTTTTCGGTCGCACTAGTTCGCCGTCGGTTGCTCTGCCGCCGACTCCCGGTTGACTCACGACCGCTGTGCCGTTGGAGACCCAGCCGTGATGGTTTCGGAACGTGATCTCCACCGGACGCTGGGTTGGCTTGGTCGTTAGGCCTGTCACGATTGACCCGATGTGGGCGGTGGCGTATCTTCATCGTAGACACGGGAGGTACCGATGAAGACTCGCATTCAGAAATGGGGTAACAGCCTAGCCCTTCGCATTCCGAAGTCCTTTGCGATTGAAGCTGGTCTGCGTGAAGACGCCCCGGTCAATCTGTCGCTCGTCAATGGACAGGTGGTGATTCAGCCCATTTCTCCTGAGCCGCCAACCCTGGATGAACTGCTACGCGGTGTGACGGACGAGAACATCCACGGTGAGTGGGACACTGGGCCAGTCGTGGGGAGGGAAGTCTGGTGAAGCGCAAAGCCGGCTACGTCCCGGAGCGTGGAGATGCGGTTTGGATTACGCTCGACCCGCAGGCTGGCCATGAGCAAGCCGGACGCCGCCCAGCACTGGTGCTGTCGCCTGCAGCCTACAACGGCCGTGTGGGGTTGGCTTTGGTGTGTCCGATCACGAGTCAGGTGAAGGGCTACCCGTTCGAAGTGAACCTGCCGGATGGGCTGCCGGTGTCCGGAGCGGTGCTGGCGGATCAATTGAAGAACCTCGACTGGCGAGTGCGGAAGGCTGCGCGCATCTGCGCGGTCCCGAAGGAGGTTGTCGCCCAGGTGTTGCAAAGGCTCAACTCTCTGCTTGCGGACGGGGCCTGACAAGTGACGATTTGGCAGCGCGGCGTTTGTGGTTGGACGTTGCTTGAGGTTGAAGGTTGATTGCGGGAAGACGCTCGATCGGCGGGGGACTCGCCGAAGCTCAAGTCGATTGTTCAAGAAGCCGGGTTGGTCGTTCGTGGGCCGTTCCGATTTGTTTGGCGGATCTTGAAAGTAATGGTTCTCGTTCGCCGTTCCGGGAACGCAGTCGTTGTCCATCCAAAAGGAAGTCCGGTTGCTCCGCTGCGCAGCCACTTGTAATGACGGAGGCGGGTCGAGTATTCTGCGACCGGAGACGCTCAAATGACTGATTTGCTCGAACAAGCCTTTGCCCAAGCATCCAAACTTCCGCCCCAAGAACAGGATGCGATCGCCGATTGGC
>JAQBVM010000540.1 GCA_027623095.1 Verrucomicrobiota bacterium | reverse complement strand
TCACATTGAAGTTTCTGTCGTCATCGCGGGATGCAATGCTTCTGGCATTCTCCACATCAAGTTCCGCTGCCGTCATGCCCTTGTCGATGAAGACGGC
Source organism: Verrucomicrobiota bacterium (assembly GCA_027623095.1). Taxonomy (GTDB): domain Bacteria; phylum Verrucomicrobiota; class Verrucomicrobiia; order Limisphaerales; family SIBE01; genus JAIPJX01. Next base: position 2,749 of record JAQBVM010000540.1, on the reverse strand, counting down.
AGAGGAGCAACTCGACGTGCGCCCGGCCATTAGCCAGTTTATTATCCCGTTGGGTGCAACGATCAACATGAACGGCACAGCGCTTTACCAAGGCGTGGCGGCGATTTTTTTGGCCCAGGTGTTCGGCGTGGAGATTGGCACGGGCGGCCTCGTCCTGATCGTTCTGACCGCTGTTGGTGCGTCCATCGGCTCGCCCGCGACCCCTGGGGTCGGTATCGTGATCCTGTCTTCGATACTTGTATCCATTGGTATTCCGCCCGCAGGGATCGCTCTCATCATGGGCGTCGACCGCATCCTGGACATGAGCAGGACCGCCCTCAATGTCACTGGCGACTTAGCAGCATGTGTGCTGATGAATAAATGGGTGCAGCCGGAAGAGACGCGGAGCACGCCCTGCACGGAGCCACCTATTCGCGCTTGAGGGCTGTCCGCGATCTTTGCGGTGGCAAGCTTGCCCACCAAAGCGGTGGGACCCACCCGGCTGTGGGTAATACGGCAAGGATTTGGATCCTCCTAGCAAACACGTGGCTGACCAAAAGTTTGGTTACCGAAACCAATTAAGAGTTACAGTTAGCCCAAACCAGCATATACATTCTGTTTTGCGACGTTCGATCAATTGAGGACGAGCGTTCCGAGCGTCCCAAATTGACAACAGTCGGTCATCGTTGCTCGTCAAGGCGACGGCGTTATCGACGGCAGCCGAGCGATCGGCAATTAGGAACATGAAAATGGGTTTCGTTGAACAGAGCGCCACCAACATCGCGCTCATCATTCTGCTACTGGCCGCCAACGCATTCTTCGTCGCCGCGGAATTCGCGCTCGTCAAGGCGCGCAGGTTCCGCATCGAAAGCATGGCCGCGGGCGGCGGCTTCGCGGCAAAACTTACGGTCCGCATCCAAGGTGACCTCGAAGCGTACCTCGCAGCCTGTCAACTCGGCATCACCATGGCATCTCTCGGACTGGGCTGGGTCGGGGAGCCGACGGTCGCCGCCTTCCTCACGCCGTTGTTGGAACCGCTCGAATTAAGCGAGAAAACGATTCATCTGATGTCATTCTCCTTTGGGTTTGTGATCTTTTCCTCGCTTCATATCGTGGTTGGTGAACAGGTTCCGAAAACCTTCGCGATCCGGCGTCCGGAAAGCATATCGATCCTCGTAGCGATGCCATTGCGTGTTTTTTACGTTGTTTGCTACCCGCTCAACTGGGCGCTCAACAAGGCTTCCAGGTCAATCCTGGCCCTTTTTAACGTCGAAGAAGCGCCTCATGCCGAGGTTCTGTCCGATGACGAGATACGCGGCATCGTCAATACCTCGGCCAAACACGGAGACCTGGAACAGGACAAGGCGGAGATGATCCACAATCTGTTCCGCTTTGACGAACGCGCCGTCGAGCGCGTAATGATACCCCGTGTCGAGTGCGCGATCCTTCGTCTTGATGCGGCGGCCGACGTCAATATCGCAATCATGAAGGGGACCAAGCATTCGCGATTTCCACTGGTCGCGAGTGGTGTCGACAACCTCGTTGGGGTCGTATTGATGAAGGATCTCGTCGACGCGATGCTAAGCGGCCAAGCGGAGCCATGGCAGGATCTCAATTCCTTTTGCCGGGAACCACTCATCGTTCCCGAAACGTTGAAGGTTTCGCGGCTATTCGAAACGATGCGCACGGAAAAAGCGCATTTGGCATGCGTGCTCGACGAGTACGGATCCTTTGTGGGATTGGTGACAATGGAGGATTTGCTCGAGGAAATTGTTGGCGAAATCGTCGATGAAACCGACGATGAAGCATCGGAGTTTCCGATCATACCCGAGGGATCGGGATGGCAGGCGCATGGGTTCTCTTCTCTCACCGATGTTGAAAGAGATACCGGATACGCCATCCCAGCCGACTTTAATGCCAACACGCTCTCTGGACTGTTCATGGATCGCCTGCAAAGGATTCCCGTCGTAGGCGACCAAATCGAGGACGGCAACTATCGGTTCACGGTCACGGCGGCAAAGGATCGGCATGTCGAAACCGTAAAAATTGAACGGATCGATGCCGCGCAAGCAGAACCTTTGTAGCCGGGGAATAGGTGCGATTTCGCGCCGGCGCGAAGGTAATGGGGAGATGAAATAATGGAAAAAGTCTTTGACTGGACTGCGCCGATTATCACCGCGGCGACGAGCATGCTTGAGAATTTCTTGGAATTCCTGCCCCGGCTTGCTGGCGCATTGGTGATTTTGTTGGTTGGCTGGCTCATCGCCCGCCTCCTGCGCGGCCTCACGATCAAGGTGACGGGTGGTGTTGATCGCTTCGCCGGCTTCCTCGGGCTGGGCAAGTTCTTCGCGGCGGGAAGGGCCAGCGAAGCCGCCACGCGAACTCTCGGTAATGTCGTTTTCTGGGTTGTCATCCTGTTCTTCCTCACATCGGCGACAAACTTGCTGGGTCTTACAATGTTCGCCGGTTGGCTTGATCGTTTGGTGGCCCACTTGCCGAATGTCCTGTCCGGCGGCTTGATTATTTTTGCCGGCCTGGTGTTTGGAAATCTTGCCAACGAAGCGGCTCAAACCGCCGCTCAAAACATGCCTCCGCGACAAAGAGTGCTGCTCGGCTGTCAACGGCGGAGCAAAATTAGACCATCAGGGCGGAGTAAAATTAGGCCACCTTACGTGATGCGAGGCTCGGTGTTTCCGGTTATCCCGGTCGTCCATAGGAGGGACCCGCGCTGCTTCGTGTAGCGCTTTGCGTTACGCGGAGCGAAGTAGCG
>JAQBVM010000539.1 GCA_027623095.1 Verrucomicrobiota bacterium | reverse complement strand
GATCATCGATCCCCCGCCCGCCGAAGAAGCCGTCGGCCCGACCGGTGAGACTGTGCCCGGGGATTCCTGAAATGGGGAGGGTTACGGGTTGCCCGGGTTAACCGAGGGCATCCGGATGAGCATGTTGGAGTAACATGCGCCGAGTCTCCACCCACATGACCCGGGCTTTAACCACCAAGGGAGATTTTGGGCACCGCGCCTACGCCTGCGATTTGGCTTCCTCCGAGAATGTTCTGGAGGTGATTGCAATCGCCAGAACAGGACAACCGCCCGCATCGCCACGCGTCAATCTGGGGCGCAGTTTGTGAAGATTGGTGGTGGTAGTGGTCGCAAATTTTGTAGATGCCGGATCCAAGTGTAGGGCGAGCATCCGTAAATCCTCCTGTGTGCGTGTAATCAGTACTGCTGCGTCGATCAGGGCAGCATCATACAAAGCACGGTAAGCACCTACGTCTCTATCAAGATTCCCGTCTTTGGCGTTCCATTCGACGTCCAGTGCGATTCGTCCGTAAATGTTATCAACTTTGTAGCCCCGGTTCTCTACGTTGCTTTCAATGACTTTAGACTCAGTTTCTCCAACCTTCCTGTATGGCGAAATGGTTACCATAAGCGAGATGACGGTATCCACACGACCTTCGCGCCAGCCTTTTACCCGAAAAGCTTCATCCAGCCTGGAAGCAACATCCGATTTATTTCCTCCTTTGTCTAAAACGTCAGACACCGAAAGACAAAACTCGTCAATTACGCTGACTATATCATCCCATTCGGACGGATTGGTTGATTGAATAATGGCTGCAGCATTTCTAACTTCGCAAAAATCATACTTATTTCACAGCCGTCCCACAGGAAGGCTTAACCCGGAGCGGAAAAGCGGGCTGGTGTTGAGTTGAAATCCCTGCCACTCGGTAGGGTGTATGAACAAAACATCACCAGCCCGGGCCAATGTGGTCGTCCTCAAGCAGATTCTCAACCTCATTCCTCGCGGAATGATCAACCGTCACGCGCTTGAAACCGGCGTCGAGGCCAAGGCGCGCACGTTCGGCGTGGTGAGCCATCTTTCCGCGATGCTCTTCGCCCAGCTCTCCCACGCCATGGGACTCAACGACGTCTGTGACTGGCTCCGGCTCAAGTCCGCCGCCCTAGCGCGGTTCGGGGTCACGCCTCCATCCAGGAACGGTCTCTCCAACGCCAACAAGGAGCGCAGCGCGGAGTTTGCCGAAAAACTGTTCTGGTCGGTGCTCGGCCATCTCCAGCACGCCAGTCCGGATTTCGCGGCGGGGCGCAAGGGCAAGGGCTTGCTGCGGCGCTTCAAGGTCAGGATTCACGCGGTGGATTCCACGGTCATCCAGTTGGTGGCCAACTGCATGGACTGGGCCAAGCACCGCCGGCGCAAGGCGGCCGCCAAGATGCACCTGCGGCTCGACCTGCACAGTTTCCTGCCGTCCTTCGCCATCGTGGACACCGCCGGCCAGCACGACAACAAACGCGCCCGCGAGGTCTGCGCAACGATCCTGCCGGGCGAAATCGTCGTGTTCGACAAGGCCTACGTGGATTTCGACCACCTCCTCGACCTGAATCACCGGGGCGTCTGGTGGGTCACCCGCGCCAAGGACAACATGAAGTTCCGGGTGGTGAAAAACCACACCAAGGGCCACGAGAACATCATCAAAGACCAGGTCATCGCACTGCAAGGAAAGCACAAAGGAATGATGCTGCGGCGCGTCGAGGCGTGGGTGGAAGTGGATGGCGCGTGGCGGGTCATGGTCTTCATCACGAACAATACCGAGTGGAGTCCGCGTTCCGTGTGCGACCTCTACCGCCGCCGCTGGGACATCGAGGTGTTCTTCAAACAGGTCAAGCAGAGCCTCAAGCTCGGCAGCTTCCTCGGTCATAGTGCCAACGCGGTGAGATGGCAGGTTTACACGGCCTTGCTGGTCTATGTGCTGCTGCGCTTCATGGCGCACCTGTCAGCCTGGGGGCACAGCTTCACGCGGCTGTTTGCGGTCACGCGCTCGGCGTTGTGGGAGCGGATCGATCTCTTGGCTCTGTTGAAATCCTATGGGACAGCATCGGGGCGATTCAAGGTGATAGGAGCACTTGATTGCGCATGGTTGCCGGGATTTGCGCCTATCAAAACGTGATCTCATGGGACAGCATCGGCGCGCTATATCCACAAAAAGCCAACCACCTGCAAAAAAGTCGCAATCGCCATTCTGCCAAAACCCGTTCAAAACCTTGAAGATTCAAGGCTCACGAAGCACTGTGCCCGGCCTGTGGGACGGCAGTGAATTGTTTCCATTCGGAAACGCATGGGTTTCTTCGGTCGCGGCGCGACCCCGTGACGGTAACCGTGGGTTTCTTCCGGTCGCGGCGCGACTCCGTGATCGTAGCCGTGGGTTTCAACCCACGGACCCCGCGCAACCTAATCCCCCGCGTCGCGGAGCGAGGCTTGAAGGAAAGGCTCGGATCATCCCAGCGCCCCAACTACTCCACCGCCTTCTTCTTGTAGGTGCTCTGGACGTAAACGTCGCGCAGCTCCTTCAAACCGATCTCACAAGGGCTTTGCGCCATGAGGTCGGCTCCCTTGTTGTTTTTCGGGAAGGCGATGACCTCGCGGATGCTGTCCTCACCGGCGACGAGCATCGCGATGCGGTCGAGTCCGAGCGCGAGGCCGCCGTGCGGTGGTGCGCCGAAACGGAAGGCGTCGAGGATGTGGGCGAACTTGATCTGCTGCTCCTCCGGGGTGACGCCGAGCACCGCGAACATCTTCGCCTGGAGATCCTTCTCGTGGATCCGGATCGATCCGCCGCCGAGTTCGTAGCCGTTGAGCACCACGTCGTAGGCGA